>NZ_JBHGZU010000011.1:0-134908 GCF_042610415.1 Pseudomonas sp. MD330_10 | reverse complement strand
TCCACCGCGACAATGCGCCCAGCCCCATAGCGCAGAAACAACGAGCGACCCACCCCGTTATCCACCCGCTCGATACGCCCGAGTACATCGCGGAAAATTCGCAGGCGGTTGTCATACGCATCGCTGATCGCCGTCAGCACACCGTCGCGAAAGTGGTAGAACCGCGATGCCTGGGCCAGCACCAGCTCATCCGGCGAAGCGCCCAGATAGATCGCCGCTTCGGCCAGGCTATTGGTGATTGCCGGTCGCGCAACGGTGGGCATTGGAAACGAGATAGAGCGGTTTTCATGGTCGTTCCAGACCACCGAATCGCCTGAAACCACCAGCCGTTGCGCCAGCCCATGGCTCCAGCCAAACCCCAGTCCTACATCGACTTCCACCGCACTGGTGCGATACAGGCGCGTCCACTCGAACGGCAAAAGCCCATCCAGAACACCATCAGTCAGGGTCAGCAATTCCTCGCCGGTGACCATCGACACGGGGCAGCCGTTAGTGACGGTTTTATCCGCAGAAGCCGCCGCATCGCCGTTCGGGTTTTTCCCCGAAACGGGCACATCATCCACAGGCTCTTTTTGCTTCAGCACCGCGTTCTGCCGCGCCCGCCAGCGCATCTGCAGCGTGCCTTGCTTCACTCTGCCGACCACACCGCGAACCGCCACCGCCTTGTAGCGATCCACCGCCTGCATGAACCTCGTCAGAATCGCCAGCACGCTCTGAACAAAACCAACAGCCGCTTTAACAATCTGTGCGCCATACCTGGCCAACCGCAGGCTCAAATACGCCACAGCTGCCGCCGGCAATGCGATGGTCAGCACCGCGCCAATCACCAGGTCAATCAGCAGCGACACCACAAACTCAGCGGCCACTTGCGCAATCTCACTGGGCGGCAATGCGTCCAACCAAATCATCGCCGTGCGCACCAGCAGGAACAGCGCCGCCTCATCACTGGCGAGCAACATTGCCTGTTCCATGACCTTGGGCGCATCGGTGGCAACTTGTGCCAGCTTGGCCGCTTCGGCTCCCAGCTGTTCGACGTACTTCAACGGGTTTTCAAGAATCGCCTGCACCAGCTTGATGCTGTCCCACACGTCCCGGATCGCGGCCCAACTGCCCGCCAGCACGCCGCTGCCAATCGCACTGGCCGTGGACTGCTGCCAATGCGGCTTGAAGCCTTGCCACTGTTCGCGAAGCCACCGCTCCAGGTCCGCCATCAGCCCGGCGTAGGAGGCGAACAACGCGTCAACCTGCTCCTGGGAAACGCCACCCTGTACCCGCACCTGATAGCGCCCGCCAGCGGCGCAGTGGTGTGAGCCCCTGCCGTGCTCATCCAACATGACCCGCGTGGAACTGCCGTCATCCAGCCCGATCACCTCGACCGGAATGTCGCCAATCGGCACGTCATACACTGAGTCGAATTTGCTCTCTATCTTCAGCTCGCCGCCCAACTGGCACACGGCAACACTGCCGATGAAGTTCGGGTCGCTCATGCTCACGGTTGTCTGCGAGTCACCGACGTGCAACACCCGATCCATCTCCAGCAACGACGGCATATCTGCCGCATGGCTCACCGAATCCAGCGCCCGCGAATACCAGGCGCCCATCTGCTGGCGATAAGTCACCAGGCTCTGATGAAAGCCATCCAGCTCATGTTCGATAGAGGCAATGTGGGAAGCGTGGGTCATCCGTGACGTCTCGGCAGAGGGCAAGGCGTCGGAGTCTGCCGCAGTAAAAAGCGGCTGGATGAACGGTGGGGAAAATCAGAAAGGGCTTATGAAGGTCGCGCAATAGTCAGCCCCAATCACAGTTGGGGGCTACTTCAAATGGCGATTATGCTGATTGAAGAGCAGTGCGCTGTGGTTCTCAAAGTTGGAAGCTCGGTTGAATAACGAAAGCCTGCTTTTCAGGGCAGGCTTATCGCACGGTAAGGCTGGCTTACTTCTGATGCGCCGTCAGCGCCGCATACCCATTCATCAAGTTGCGATAGTTCGGGATACGCTGAGACAGTAGATTGCCCAGCCCTTCGATATCGTTACGCCAGTCGCGATGCAGCTCACAAGCCACCGAGAACCAGTTCATCAACTGTGCACCGGCTTGTGTCATCCGGCTCCACGCCGCTTGCTGCACCGTGGTGTTGAACGTGCCGGATGCATCGGTTACCACAAACACCTCAAACCCTTCCGCCAGCGCCGACAAGGTCGGGAACGCTACGCAGACATCCGTGACTACACCGGCAATGATGATCTGCTTGCGGCCGGTGGCTTTGATCGCTTTGACGAAGTCTTCGTTGTCCCACGCATTGATCTGGCCAGGGCGGGCGATGTACGGCGCGTCCGGGAACATCTCTTTCAGCTCCGGCACCAGCGGGCCGTTGGGGCCTTGTTCGAAACTGGTGGTAAGGATGGTCGGCAGGTTGAAGAACTTCGCCAGGTCGGCCAGGGCCAGTACGTTGTTCTTGAACTCGTTGGGCGAGAAGTCCTGAACCAGAGAGATCAGGCCGGTCTGGTGGTCGACCAGCAGTACGATGGCGTCGTCTTTGTTGAGGCGGTTGTAGGTTGCAGTGCTCATGGTTGAATCCTTTTTGTTTAAGTGGGTTAGGGCGTTGCGTTCAACATGGGCACAGATTAATGGGTGGTGACGGCATGATAAATCGTCTGATATGGGTAATACCGTCAACTCAAAGGTGACAATTTCGGTCATTTAGCAGCAGCGACCTTTAGTGTCAGTGAAAGAAGTACGACAAAAAATCTCACGCGTGAGCTATTGAGCCTGCTGAAAATTGCCTGTAGATTTTCTCACGCGTGAGTTTTTCACAGCGAGGTCAGCACCATGAAAAGCAGCTCTCCATCGAGCCCGTCCCCAGGGGCCGATACCGATTCAACCCGTCTTCAAGGAGAGCGCTTGAAACCGTCGGTCAAAAAGCCATCGAGCTTCTACATGAAGCAGATGCGCGCAGGCCTGGCGGCCGCCGGCTATGTGAAACACGAGACTTGGGTGCTTCCCGAAAATCGAAGCCTGCTCAAGCAAATGGAGAAACAGCTTCGCCAGCCGATTCTGGCTGGTTCATTCATGTCGGAGAATTTCATGAGCGCAGGTACCAACTGGAATATCGATCGCCTCTTCACCGCTCTTCAGGCCCTGGACGAGGTGGTGTCCAAGGACATTACGCTGTCTCTGGTCCAAGGCTCCGAGTCCAGCATCAAGCTGGAAATGAACGACTTCGGTGGCTTGCCGATTTACATCGCGGTGGTGGGCGAGCAGATCATCGTCGATACCGTGCTGGTCGATGCCGAGTCCATCAACGATGTCGCAACCTTCAATGACGCGGTGTTGCGCAGCCGGGAGATGTTCCCGCTGTCCTCGATCGGTATCGAGACCATGCCGAACGGGCAAGTGGTCTACAACATGTTCGGCGCATTGAGCTCCGACTCCAGCCTGACCAATATCGTGACCGAGGTGAAAACCCTGGTCGACAACGTGCAGCGCGCCAGCGAAGCCTTCGAACGTTTCTTCAATTAAGTACTCGGGAGTATCCAATGACTCAGTCCATCTGGAGCAAATTGTTCACCGCGCTGCGTGGCGGTGCCAACGAAGTCGGCGAATCGATCGTCGACCAACAGGCCCTGCGCATCCTCGATCAGGAAATTCGCGATGCCGACACCGCGCTGGCCAACGCCAAGCGTGAGCTGGTCAGCATCATGGCCAAGCACAAATTGGCGACTGATCGCGTCAACGAGTACGACGCCAAGATCAAGGACCTGGAGTCCAAGGCAGTGGCGGCCCTGCAGGCCAATCGTGAAGACCTCGCCTTGGAAGTGGCCGAAGCGATTTCGACCCTGACCAACGAGCGGGATGTCGAGAATAAGCAAGCCATTGAGTTCGGTGGCTATGCGGAAGGCATGCGCAAGGACATCACCAAGGCCGAAAGCCGGATCAAAAGCCTGCGCCAGCAAGTGGATATGGCCAAGGCTCGCGACAGCGTACAGAAGGCCCAGGTCAGCGCCTCCATCGCCAGCGGCGGTGCCAACGGCAAGCTGGAAACCGCCGTCGGTACGCTGAATCGTTTGCAGGCCAAGCAGCAGCAACGCGCCGCTGAACTGCAAGCCCAGGATGAGCTGGCTGACGCTTCGACGGGGACCGATCTGGAGCGCAAGCTGCGCGACGCCGGCATCACGCCGGATGAAGGCAGCGCCAATGCGATTCTGGAGCGCCTGAAGCAAAAGTCGGCGGAGTAAGCAACGTCGCCGCTGGGAGGGCAGTGTCTGCCCTCCCTTTTTTATCGAGGTCAGGATGGATGCCCTGAAGGGTTTCAAGACAATCGCAGGCTTGGCCTTCTTGATGGTCGCGCTGCAACTGCTCAATGTGGCGACCGGTTACAGCCTTATGGCGTTTGGCCTGATCCCGAGAACGCTGCAGGGGCTGCCCGGCATTCTCACGTCACCGTTTCTGCACGGCTCGTTCGCCCACCTGAGCGCCAACCTGATTGCCTTTGTGATGCTGGGCAGCCTGGTGATGATCGAAGGGCTCAATCGGTTTGTGACCGTCAGCGCGATCATCATTGTGCTGGGTGGCTTGCTGGTCTGGCTGTTCGGTTTTGCCGGCATACACGTGGGCGCCAGCGGCTGGGTCTTCGGGCTATGGGCCTACCTGTTGTCTCGCGCCTGGTTCCACAGGAGTTGGGGCAACCTGATAACGGCCGCTGTCGTCGCGGCACTGTATGGCGGCTTGATCCTTGGCTTCCTGCCTCGCCAGGGTGTTTCCTTCGAAGGGCATCTGTTTGGCGCATTCGCCGGATTTATTGCAGCCAAGGTACTTCTCTCCAAACCACGCAGCAGGTTTAATGCCGGCTGAGCGCGCTTGAGCATCCCGATGTCGAGGCGACAACGTCATCAGGTAATCAAGTACCCAAGGAGCCAGGGACAACGTGTCGATTTTTCTTCTGTTGCGCAGGTACGCTTCCTCGCTCTTTCACCGCTTCGGTTGGGCGGGGCTGGTGATCGCCCTGGGGATACACCTGATCACCGCCTACCTGGGCCTGGTGTACCTGGGCGAACAGCACCTCACCGCTCCCGCCACATTTATTTACTTCTACCTCACCACCACGCTGACGGTCGGCTATGGCGATCTTGCGCCGCAGACCTCGGCGGGGCGCGTGTTCGTGGCTGCCTGGGTGATGCTCGGGGGCATTGCGCTGCTGACGGCAGCCATCGGCAAAACCACCAGCACTGTCATCGATGCATGGAGAAAAGGCATGAAGGGCAAAGGCGATTTCACCGGTAAGGTCGGTCATACCGTGCTCATTGGCTGGGAGGGCGCGTCCAGTGAGCGAGTCATTGAGTTGTTGCTCCAGGACGAGACCTCGAACGACAACCTGATCGTCATTTGCGATTGCACCCTCGAAGAAAACCCAATGCCGGGCAAGGCGGCGTTCATCCGTGGCGAAAGCCTGTCTTCCACAGCGTTATTGCTGCGTGCCGGCGTGCCCGGTGCCGAGCGTGTGCTGGTGCGCACTCCGTCTGATGATCTGACGCTGGCCACCGTGCTGGCGGTGAATCAACTGAGCCCGGTCGGTCATGTGGTGGCCCACTTCAATGAAAGCGAAATTGCCGCCCTGGCCAGCTCCTACGCCCCGAGCCTGGAATGCACATCAAGCATGGCTATCGAAATGCTGGTGCGCGCGTCCCAGGATCCGGGCTCGTCGGTGGTCATCAATGAGCTGTTGTGCGTGGGCCAGGGTGCCACCCAATACTTGATGAAATTGCCCGAGGCCTTTGAGGCCAAGTTCGGCGACCTGTACACCCAAATGAAAGAACGCCATAACGCCACTCTCATCGGCTATCGCGCCATAGGTGCCCCGCAACCCTCGATCAACCCGCCCAGCAACACGCGCGTTGCAGGTGGCGAACTCTTCTACATCGCCTCCACCCGCCTCAAGGAAATCTCCAATGGGATGGTTTAAACAGTTGATGGGGCTTGAGGCCCCGCACGCCAATACACAATCGAAAGGGCCTGGCCAAGCCGTGCCGACCACCGGGCCGCTGGGCCTGGCGCCGGGCAAAGGCGTGATATTCGACACGAGCCTGAAATTGCTGCTCGACGGCAAAACCACGGTGATCATCCCCGGCACCCAGGAAATCTGGAGCAACGGCACCGTTGACCTCGGGCTGTCGACCTGGCTTTCGCGCTATTACATGAACGACGAAGATTACTGGCTGCAGGTGCACACCACGGGCGATATCACCGGGCAGGTCGAGTCGGTGATCCTGTTCAACTACCTGAGTTACGTCACCCTCAGCAGCGAGGCCGAACTGCGCCGCCTGGCGGGGCCGCAGAGTCTGATCGGTTTGCCGACCTACACCCACAACGGCGTCGAATACGCGCGTGTATGGGGCAGCGAGGAAGGTCAGACAGAATTGGTGGCCATGAGTGAGCAGGTGATCAACCCCGAAGACGCCTACAGCGTTGAGCACCGTTCGATGCTATACGCACGGGATACAGGCCTGACCGATCGACGTGAGTTCCTGCTGTTTTCCGTCGAGGAAGACGCTGAAGGCACCGTCAGCCTGAGCACATCGCTGGGCATTTCGCTGTACACAACCGACTTGAAAGCGCTCTAAAAAAGGAAGAAACACATGCTAGAAGCTCTCTCCATTTCATTGAACAAAACCGCTGTGCTCGGGTTTGTGACCTACATACTGGGCGCTGCCGTACTGTTCGCACTGTTCCAGTTCATCTACACCCGCATCACCCCGCACAAAGAATTCGAACTGATCCGTGCAGGCAATGTTTCCGCAGCCGTTGCCCTGGGCGGTGCCATCGTCGGGTTCGCCATTCCGGCCAGCAATGTGATTGCCTACTCGATCAGCATTCTCGACTTCGTCGTCTGGGCAGTGATCGCGGCCGTCGTCCAACTGTTGGCGTTTCTGCTGACCAGCCTGGTGCTCAAAGGCACGTCCGAGCGCATCAGGAAGGGCGAGCTCGCGGCAGGCATCTACGTGGCCGCCGTGGCTATCAGCGTCGGCATGTTGAATGCCGCCTGCATGACGCCCACCCAGAACTGATTGCGCACGGAGCTCCCGATGAAACGAAGCAAGTACGTCCAGCTTTCGCTGGCAGCGTCGGTCGCCATGGCGATTTCCGGCTGCGGGCCGACGGAAAAAACCTACGATCTGCAGAAAAAGTACAACTTCCAGTCCGTTCAGCAATGCGCCGATGAAAAGCTTCCGGTGGACGTCTGCTCGGACGCCTACATGACCGCCATGGCCGAGCATCGCCGCATCGCCCCGGTGTACGCCAGCCAGGCCGACTGCGATGCCGACTTTGTCGCCGGCTGGTGCCAACTGGACTCCAACGGCCAGTTCATTCCCAAGCTGGGCGGTTTCGAGCTGACCGCCGAAGGCCAGGTGACACAATCCCAGGTCGACGCTGCCAACGCTCAGGCGGGCAACGCTCAGGCAAGCGGCGGCTCCGGCTTCTCCACCAGCAGCCTGCTGACCGGTCTGCTGATCGGCAACATGCTGAGCAGCAATCGCAACAGCTACCGCTCTGAGCCCGTGTATCGCTATCGCGATGATCGCGGCGACTACGCCAACTCGACGCTCAATCAGCGCGCCTCCAATGGCGCCACGTTCGGCCGCTCGAACCAGGCCCGGTATGGCAGCAGCAATTACACCAACACGCTGCGCTCCTCCGGCACGTCGGGCTCCGTGGCGTCGGCCACCTCCCGTGGCGGTTTCGGCAGCAAGGCCAGCGCACGCAGCGGCTGGGGCGGCGGGTCGAGCAGTTAAGGAAATCCCGGGCATGAAGAAGATCCATTGCGCAGAGCGTCATGACTGGAAACAGACGGCCGACAGCCTCGGCTTTCTGTTCCACACCATCGACAACGAACCCTATTGGGACGAGAGCGCGTACTACCAGTTCACGCTCAAGCAAATCGAGCAAGACCTGGAAGACCCGACCACCGAGATCCATGACATGTGCATGGACCTCGTGGCACGCGTCGTCCAGAGCGAGGAACTGCTCGAACGCCTGAGCATCCCCGCGCCTTTCTTCGACATGATCAGAACGTCATGGCTGGAAGGTCATCCGCACCTGTATGGGCGCATGGATTTCTCCTACAACGGCACCGGCCCCGCCAAGCTGCTGGAGCTCAACTACGACACACCGACCAGCCTTTACGAGGCTGCGGCGTTTCAGTGGGGCTGGCTGGAGCAATGCATCGAGCGCGGCCTGCTGCCCAAGCATGCCGACCAGTTCAACAGCATCGACACCAAACTGCACCAGGCTTTCGCGCAGTTGCAGGTCAACCAGCCGTTCTACTTCGCCTCGATGAAAGACTCGGTCGAAGACAAAGGCACCACCGACTACCTGCGCCTGGTCGCGGAAAAAGTCGGCATCGAATCACGCCACATCGACATCGAAGACATCGGCCTGACCCCCGAAGGCCGCTTCGTCGACCTCCAGGACCGTTGGATTCCCCACCTGTTCAAACTGCACGCCTGGGAATTCATCTTCCACGAACCCTTCGGCGCCGCGATTGCCGAGAGTGATACCCAGTTTTTCGAGCCTGCGTGGAAATCCATCATTTCCAATAAAGGCATCCTGCCGCTGTTGTGGGAATTCAACAAGGGCCACCCGAATCTGCTCGCCGCCCATCTGGATACCGAACCGGGTAAAGCGGTGCCGAAGGGATGGGTGCGCAAGCCGTTTTTCTCGCGGGAAGGCGCCAACATTGAGCTGCAAACTGCAGATGGGCTGGTTGTGAAGGAGGACGGGCCCTACACGGATGCGCCGTTTATCCTGCAGGAATTTGCGCCGTTGCCGCGGTTTGGGGACAGCTATACGTTGATTGGGTCCTGGGTGATCGGGGACCAGGCGGCGGGGATTGGGGTGCGGGAGGATAATAGTTTGATTACCAAGGATTCGAGCCGGTTTTTGCCGCATTTGATATTGGATTGAGGCTGGCGCTTAAAGGGCCAGCAGGGCTGATCCTTTTCATTTGCAGGACGTTTCCGAGAGAATCCCAACCGCATTGCGCCAGCGAAATTCAGTGACTAGGCTGCGGTCCGTCACTGCCTATTCAGTGATCGGGTTTAGTCGCCCGGATTCGATTGGCGCATAAGCAACTCATGAGTCAGGCCCCCCTTCGCCTGCATCTTATGGTGGCTGTGCGCAGGGCACCTCCGGGTGCGCCGGGTTTCCAATCGACCGGTCGACTAACCTGCGTACAGCTGCCGCCTTTTGTTTAGTCGCGAGAAGTGGCAGCTCCAAATTATCGATTGGAGGTTTGCTATGGATAACGTTGTTTCGAATTCGCTCTCATCGCCTGCGACCAACCCTTTTACTGTCAATGAAGAGCTGAGCTTTGAAGATGCCTGGGTGCGCGTGGCTGAGTTGTTGCAGTATGCGGTGGTGACTTCGCAATTGTTTGGGGAACCGGTGGCTGCACCGCAGAGGGCGGTGATGCATCTGGTGGAGATGGCGAAGGTGGTGGCGGATCGGGCTGTGGAGTGTATGCGGCCCGCATAAGGCGACTGAGAGAAGGGCAGGGTATAGCAGCCCGCTTTTGATTACTCAATTGTCCAACCGCTGTTGGACAATTGAGTTGGGATACTTATCAGGCATTAAAAAGCCGGCTTGTGGCCGGCTTCTCGGGGACTGCTTCAATTTGTTTTTGACAAACCTTACCAGCCTTCAAATCGCTCAGCCCACATGGCGTCGGGCTGAATAGTAGGGGCATCCGCGGGAACTCCTCCGCTTCGCCGAGCAGGGTGGGTAGCCTTGGGCCACCCCCTGCCAAATGTGCGGCGGATGATACCCACATTCCTCTCAGTTGCCCACCTCCGTGTCCGATTTAGAGCCTTCCCAGCCTAATAGATGCTCATCTAGCGGTACCGGAGGGCGGCGGTTGTTGAGGGTGGACCACCAAAACACCCAGCCTACAATCTCGAAGTTCTGTTCGAAGCGTTCCTCGTGGGTGAGGTATTCATCCGGGTGTTCGCTGCCGTTGTGACTGCGCATGCGCAAACCGCCGCCAGGCCGGTTGTAGAGGTATTTAATGCGCAGCATGCCGTCGTGTTCGACGGCGTAGATTTCGCCGTCAATGATTTGGGTGCGGCCTTTGTCGATGGCGAGGCTGGCGCCTTGCTGGATGATGTCGATCATGCTGTTGTCGACCATATAGGCGCCCAGCGCGCGGTCGGGATTGATGTTGAGGGTTTTGAGAGCGTGCACAGAGATGCGAATACGTTCGGTTGAAGTGAAGGTGGGGTGGAGGGGGATCTCCACATCCAGTTTTTCCGGCGGGCAGGCGGGGCCTGTAAGGTATTTGCCACTTTCTTCGCGGGTGGGGAGTCCTTTCCGTGTTCCGGGGCCTTCCAGCAGGAAGTTGGCCGGTGGGTGTTTGGGGCCTTCGCCGGTGCGTAGCCAACGGCTGGAGACACAGAGCAGTTCTGCGATCTCATTGAGTCGGCCCATGGGCACGCCGCGTTTGAACCAGTTGTTCACATGTTGAGGTGTGACACCGCGGTTCTTGGCGAAGTCGGAAGCGGAAAGATGAACTTCCCGCAGTAGCGCTTTTAAACGATCACCTGATTTATTCATAAACGCAGAGTTTACTGGCCGAGAAAACTAATCAAATAAACCATGCGTTGATTTGCACTTGTAGGTTTTTGCTTAGTTGTGGCCTATTTTTTCATTTTTATTGCGTGATTAAACGTTAGTTGCTGGTTGTTGAACTGTGCGTTTATTTTTTCCAAAAAAAAGCCCCGAATGAACGGGGCTTTTTTTGATGGCCTCAGACAATGAGGATTCGGTATCAGCCTTTGTAGGCAGCCACCGACTTCATGATCTCGGCACGGGCGGCGTCTGCGTTGCCCCAACCGTCGATCTTCACCCATTTGCCTTTTTCGAGGTCTTTGTAGTTCTCGAAGAAGTGTTTGATCTGTTCCAGCAGCAGTGGCGGCAGATCGGTGTATTCCTTCACGTCCACGTACAGCTGGGACAGTTTGTCGTGAGGCACTGCGATGACTTTGGCATCGCCGCCACCGTCGTCGGTCATGTTCAGGATGCCGACTGGGCGTGCGCGGATAACCGAGCCAGGGGTAACCGGGTAAGGGGTTACGACCAGTACGTCGAGGGGGTCACCGTCATCAGCCAGGGTGTTGGGGATAAAACCGTAGTTGGCCGGGTAGAACATCGGGGTGGCCATGAAACGGTCAACGAACAGGCAGTCGCTGTCTTTGTCGATTTCGTATTTGATCGGCGCGTGGTTGGCCGGAATCTCGATGGCGACGTAGATGTCGTTCGGCAGGTCTTTGCCAGCCGGAATCTTGCTGTAGCTCATTGGGCGTTGCCCCCGTTAGTTGGCCAAGAAACTTGGCCGGATTGGCCTAAAAGTGGCCGCGATTATAGGCACATTCTGACGCCGATGCCATGCGCCAGACGTCGTACGGTCATTCGCCTTGTGGCTGATAGCGCGGGTCAGCGGCTTGCAGTTGGGTGAGGCGTGCCAGGGGATCCTGGCGATAGAAGCGGCTGAGTTGGGCGTATACCTGGGGATAACTGTCGACCAGCAAATCCGGGGCGCTGAAGAAATATTCGCTGGTAACGGCAAAGAACTCCGCCGGGTTTTCCGCCGCGTACGGGTCTATCTGCGTTTCGGCATCGGGGTGGGCATCCAACTGGCGATTGAGGTCATCAAACGCGCTTTGCATCACGCTGGCCCACTCCTGCACGCGCATGTCGCTGTGCAGCGGCGGCAGGCCGTTGGCGTCGCCGTTGAGCATGTCGAGCTTGTGCGCCAGTTCGTGGATCACCAGGTTGTAGCCTTCCCATTGGCCGCTGGCTAGCACGCCGGGCCAGGCGAGGATCACCGGGCCTTGTTGCCAGGCTTCGCCGCTGTGCTCGCCATCCCACTCGTGCTCGACGCCGCTGGCGTCGCGATGGCGCTGCGGGCTGAGGAAGTCGTCGGGGTACAGCACGATTTCGTGGAAGCCTTGATACCAATCGAGGTCGCCAAGGTTCATCAGCGGCAGTTGCGCCTGGGCGGCGAGCAGCAGGCGTTGTTCCTGATGCAAGTCGACGCCGGGCAGGGCGGTGAGGTGTTTTTCGGCGAGGAACACCACGCAGGCTTCACGCAGCCACTGGTCCTGCTCGGCGCTGATGCCGTCGAGGAAGGTCAGGTGATGGCGCACCCGCTGCCACGTTTCGTCGGCAATCGGGTGCTTGGCCAGCAGGCGCCGACGACGCCAGGCGCTGAGGGACCACATCGCCGGTTACTGCTGTTTGGCTTCGGAGCTGGTGCGGCCAAAGCGGCTGCGAAACACGCCGATGATCATCGGCACCAAGGACAGCAGAATGATGAACACCACCAGCAGCGACAGGTTTTTCTTGATAAACGGCACGTTGCCGAAGAAGTACCCCAGAGTCACCAGGCCGCCGACCCACAGCACGGTACCCAGCACGCTGAAGCCGAAAAAGCGGGCGTACGGCATTTTGGCGATGCCGGCGACGAACGGCGCAAAGGTACGCAGGATCGGCAGGAAGCGCGCCAGAGTCACGGTTTTGCCGCCGTGCTTGTCATAGAAATCGTGGGTTTTTTGCAAGTAGTCGCGGCGGAAGATCTTCGAATTCGGGTTGCTGAACAAACGCTCGCCGGCGGTTCGCCCGATCACATAGTTGGTGCTGTCGCCAAGGATCGCCGCCAGCATCAACAGGCCGGCCAACAACACTGGGTCCATACCGCCGCCGGCCGCCACCGCACCGGCAATAAACAGCAGCGAATCGCCCGGCAGGAAGGGCATGACCACCAGGCCGGTCTCGCAAAAGATCACCAGAAACAGAATGGCGTAGATCCACGGACCGTAATTGGTGACCAGCAGATCGAGGTAAACATCGAGATGCAGGATAAGGTCGAGCGGGTTGAAATCCATGGATGGCACCTGTGTGAACGGCCCGACTCAGCAGGCCTGTGCGGAAGCTCGGGTAAGTAAGGCTACAAGTGTATGCCGCGATTCTTACAACCCTGAAAGGTGCGCATTATACGGATCGGGAGGTGAAAAGCGTGTGGCTTTTGTAGCGGGGGATGTCGTGGAACCCGGTCTGCAGATTGCCACCAATTCAGCGTGTTCGCGAAAGTGGTGGGGCAGTCAGACCGTCATCGGGGGCAAGCCCCCTCCCACATTGGAGTAGTGTCAAGGCACCTGGCTCGGAGCGTTTCCCTGCATTTACACCCGCAGAACCGGTCGCAAAACCGCCATGACAATAAGATCAATGTGGGAGAGGGCTTGCCCTCGATAACGGTGTGTCTATCCGGGCATCAGTCTTCGCTGATCGGCAACGTGTAGTTCTTGAATTCGGTGTCCTCGCGAAAACCCATCGACTCGTAGGTTTTTTGCGCCACCTGGTTATCACTGCTGGTGGACACCCGCAGCCGCACCGCGTGGGTCTCCTTGGCCATTTTCTTGGCCATGCGCATCAGGTTGTCCGCCACCAATTGGCGACGTGCGTCTTCGGCCACATAAATATCATTGAGGATCCACACCCGCTTGAGCGACAGCGACGAAAAGCTCGGGTACAGCTGGCAAAACCCAAGCAGCTTGTTGTCGTCGTCATCGGCCAGGGCCAGGTAGATCACCGACTCCTTGCGCCGCAGGCGTTTTTCCAGGAAGGCCCGGGACGAGTCCGGGTAGGGCAGCGCCCCATAGAACTCGCGGTATTTGACGAACAAGGGGGTCAACAGGTCCAAGTGTTCCAGGGTCGCTTGAGTAATCCGCATGCCAGGCCTCAACTTCCAAATGGGGTATGACCACACAAGCGGCCGTGACCGGATGCTGCCTAATGGCGCCAAAAAGCGCAATCGTGCCGCTATTGGTCATCCGGTGAGCTGAGCAGAAAATTCCCTTTCATCAGGTCCGGATCGTCCGACTCGATCGTCTGAACCTGCGCCTCGTCCTTGAGATTGACCCCCGACAGCTGCCGTCGACACGCCTCTCGCATCAAGTAAAGCAGGCGATGCGCGGCCATGCCGTAACTCAGCCCTTCCAAACGCACGTTGGAGATGCAGTTGCGGTAGGCATCGGTGAGGCCGACCTTGGGGTTGTAGGTGAAATAAAGGCCCAGGCTGTCCGGTGAGCTGAGCCCCGGTCGTTCGCCGATCAGGATCACCACCATTTTGGCGCCGAGCAATTGCCCGATCTCGTCGGCCACGGCCACACGGCCCTGTTCCACCAGTATCACTGGCGATAACGACCAGCCCTCGGCGTGGGTTTGTTCCTCCAGGCGTGTCAGAAACGGCAACGTGTGTTTATGCACCGCCAATGCCGATAAGCCATCGGCCACCACCACTGCCAGGTCCACGCCTCCCGGATTGGCCTGGGCATGCGCGCGCAGGGCCTGGGCCGATTCATCACTCAAGCGGCGGCCCAGGTCCGGGCGTTGCAGGTAGCTGTGGCGGTCGGTGGCGGCGCTGTGCAGCAACAGGCTGTCACGCCCGCGTTCGGCCAGTTGCTGGCTCAGGCCCGCATGGTCGAACGGCAGGTGCACCGCGTCGCGCGCCTGGGCGTGGGCGAACTGGAAATCCAGTTGCGCACTGGTGGGAATGCTGGTGCCGGTGCGGCCCAGGGCAATGCGCGCCGGGGTGAGGCGGCGCAGTTCCAGCCAGGGGTTGTCGGGCAGGTCGGGTTGCACGGTAGGCTCCTTCATCCCAGTTGCGCCAAGGCTTGGCGAAAAGCCGGAGGCAGGCTGCTGCCGAAGCGCACCTTACCGTCGGCCTGCGTGAAAATGCCCATTTTCGCCAGCCACTGTTCAAATTCCGGTGCCGGTTTTAACCCCAAGGTCTGCCGGGCGTATAGCGCGTCATGGAAGGAGGTGGTCTGGTAGTTGAGCATGATGTCGTCGGAGCCGGGGATGCCCATGATGAAGTTGATCCCGGCCACGCCCAGCAGCGTCAGCAGGGTATCCATGTCGTCCTGGTCGGCTTCGGCGTGGTTGGTGTAGCAGATGTCGCAGCCCATCGGCACGCCCAATAGCTTGCCGCAGAAATGATCCTCAAGGCCGGCGCGGATGATTTGCTTGCCGTTGTACAGGTATTCCGGGCCGATAAAGCCGACCACGGTGTTAACCAGAAACGGCTTGAAATGCCGCGCCACCGCGTAAGCGCGGGTTTCGCAGGTTTGCTGGTCGACGCCAAAGTGCGCGTTGGCTGACAGGGCGCTGCCCTGGCCGGTTTCGAAATACATCAGGTTTTGTCCCAGAGTACCGCGCTTGAGGCTCAAACCCGCCTCGTAACCTTCCTGCAGCACGCTCAGGCTGATGCCGAAACTGGCGTTGGCCGCCTCGGTGCCGGCAATCGACTGAAACACCAGGTCCAGGGGCACGCCACGGTTGATGGCTTCGATAGAGGTGGTGACGTGGGTCAGCACACAGGCCTGGGTGGGGATCTCGTAGCGTTGGATGATCGCGTCGAGCATCTCCAGCATTGCGCAGATGGAGGCGATGCTGTCGGTGGCCGGGTTGATGCCGATCATGGCGTCGCCGTTGCCGTAGAGCAGGCCGTCGAGAATGCTGGCGGCGATGCCCGCCGGTTCGTCCGTGGGGTGGTTGGGTTGCAGGCGCGTCGACAAGCGCCCGCGCAGGCCCATGGTGCCGCGAAACTGGGTGACGACGCGGATCTTCTGCGCCACCAGCACCAGGTCCTGCACGCGCATGATCTTCGACACGGCGGCGGCCATTTCCGGCGTCAGACCGGGCGCCAGGGCGCGTAGGGATTGTTCGTCGGCGGCGTCGCTCAGTAGCCAGTCGCGCAGGCCGCCGACGGTCAGGTGGCTGACTGCGCTAAATGCCTGTTTGTCGTGGGTGTCGATGATCAGACGGGTCACTTCATCGCTTTCGTAGGGAATCAGCGCTTCTTCAAGGAAGTGTTTCAACGGGATATTCGCCAGCGCCATTTGCGCCGCCACCCGCTCGCCGTCGTTCTGCGCGGCCACGCCGGCCAGGAAGTCCCCGGAACGGGCGGGGCTGGCCTTGGCCATTACGTCTTTGAGGCTATCAAAGCGGTAGGTTTGTGCACCGACCGCGTGGGAAAAGCTTGCCATACAGTGTCTCCTTGACGACGCGGGCCAAATGAATGAACAGCGCCCGCGTCGAGGTTTACGGCTTAGTGCAAGGCGGCCTCTGCGGCCTGGATCGCGGCGAATTCTTCTTCGGGCGTGCCTGCTACCAAGTGATGCCGGCTGTAGAAAGCAAAGTAAGCAATTAATACTCCATAGATGATCGCCGCGCCAATCACCACCCGCGGATCCACCAGAAAGCCCGCCACCACGGCCACACAGGCCAGTACCAGCGCGACGCCGGACGTGAAAATGCCGCCGGGCGTGCGGTAAGGACGTTCCATTTTGGGGCGACGCACGCGCAGGGTGATGTGCGCAGCCATCATCAACACATAGGAAATCGTCGCACCGAACACCGCCACCAGGATCAGCAGATCGCCCTGGCCAGTGAGGGACAGGCCGAACCCGATGATGCCGGGGATCACCAGCGCCAGTACCGGCGCCTTGCTTTTGTTGGTTTGCGACAGCTTGCGCGGCAGGTAGCCGGCGCGGGAAAGCGCGAAAATCTGCCGCGAATAGGCGTAGATGATCGAGAAAAAGCTCGCGATCAGACCGGCAAGGCCGACCAGATTGACGAAGCTGCCCATCCAGGTCGAGCCGCCGTAGGACAACGCCAGTGCTTCCACCAACGGGTTACCCGATTTGACCAGCGCATAGGTGCCGGCGCCGCCCGGTGCGATCACCAGGATCAGCAGGGCAAAACTGGTGAGCACCACAATGGCGCCGATCAGGCCACGGGGCAGGTCGCGCTTGGGGTTCTTGGTTTCTTCAGCGGCCAGCGGTACGCCTTCCACGGCGAGGAAAAACCAGATCGCATAAGGGATTGCCGCCCACACCCCGACGTAGCCGAAGGGCAGGAAGGTGCTGGCGCCCTTGGCTTCGGTCACCGGCACATCCAGCAAGTTGGCCATGTTGAAGTGCGGCACCATAGCCACAAGGAACACGCCCAGGGCAATCGCCGCAATGGCGGTGATCACGAACATCAGCTTCAACGCTTCGCCGACGCCGAAGATATGGATGCCGATAAACAGGATGTAGAACGCCAGATAAATCATCCAGCCACCAATGCCGAACAGCGACTCGCAATAGGCGCCGATAAATACCGCGATAGCGGCCGGGGCGATTGCGTATTCGATCAGGATGGCCGTTCCGGTAAGAAACCCGCCCCAGGGCCCGAAAGCGCTGCGGGCAAAACCGTAGCCACCGCCGGCGGTGGGGATCATTGAGGACAGTTCGGCCAAGGAAAAGCACATGCATAAGTACATGGTGGCCATCAGTAAAGTTGCGAGGAACATGCCGCCCCAGCCGCCTTGGGCCAGGCCGAAGTTCCAGCCGGCATAATCGCCGGAGATCACGTAGGCAACGCCGAGGCCCACCAGCAGTACCCAGCCGGCGGCGCCTTTTTTCAGTTCGCGTTGTTGGAAGTAGTCGGTGTCGACTTTTTCGAAGTCGACAGAAGATCCAGTAGGTTCGCTAGGCATGGAAAAGTACCTTTCATTGTTATTGTTTTTAACTCGGCCTCTGTGGGCCGGATGTATTCGCAAGTACTTATAAATATCTAAATGTGGGAGGGGGCAGGCCCCCTCCCACAGTTGATGGCATTTCAAAGATGGGAGGGTGTTGTGAGTTAGAAGAAGCCCAATGGATTAATGTCGTAACTCACCAGCAAGTTCTTGGTCTGCTGGTAGTGATCCAACATCATCTTGTGAGTCTCACGGCCCACGCCGGACTTCTTGTAACCGCCGAACGCGGCGTGCGCCGGGTACAGGTGGTAGCAGTTGGTCCATACGCGGCCTGCTTTGATCGCCCGGCCCATGCGGTAGGCGCGGTTGATATCGCGGGTCCACACGCCGGCACCCAGGCCGAACTCGGTGTCGTTGGCAATTGCCAGGGCTTCGGCTTCGTCCTTGAACGTGGTGATGCTCACCACCGGGCCGAAGATTTCTTCCTGGAACACGCGCATTTCGTTGGTGCCCTTAAGCAGGGTCGGCTGGATGTAGTAACCACCGGCCATGTCGCCGCTGAGTTTCTCGACCTGGCCGCCAGCCAGCAGTTGCGCACCTTCGCCTTTGGCGATGTCCAGGTACGAGAGGATCTTGTCGAACTGCTGCTCGGACGCCTGGGCGCCGACCATGGTGTCGGTGTCCAGCGGGTCGCCGCGTTTGATCTGCTCGATCTTCTTCATCACCACTTTCATGAAATCGTCGTAGATCGACTCTTCCACCAGCGCGCGGGATGGGCAGGTGCAGACTTCGCCTTGGTTGAAGAATGCCAGCACCAAGCCTTCGGCGGCCTTTTCGATGAACGACGGTTCGGCTTTCATGATGTCGGCGAAGAAGATGTTCGGCGACTTGCCGCCCAGTTCGACGGTGGACGGGATGATGTTGGTGGCCGCCGCGTGCATGATGTGCGAGCCCACCGGGGTGGAACCGGTAAAGGCGATCTTGGCGATGCGCTTGCTGGTGGCCAGGGCTTCGCCGGCTTCTTTGCCGAACCCGTGCACCACGTTCAGCACGCCCGGTGGCAGCAGGTCGCCGATCACTTCCATCAACACGTTGATGCCCAGCGGCGTCTGCTCGGCCGGCTTGAGCACGATGCAGTTGCCGGCGGCCAGGGCCGGGGCGAGTTTCCAGGCGGCCATCAGCAGTGGGAAGTTCCACGGAATGATCTGACCGACCACGCCCAGCGGCTCATGGAAGTGATAGGACGCGGTGTGCTCATTGATCTCGGCGCTGGTGCCTTCCTGGGCGCGGATGCAGCCGGCGAAGTAACGGAAGTGGTCGGCAGCGAGGGGGATGTCGGCGTTGAGGGTTTCACGCACGGCTTTGCCGTTGTCCCAGGTCTCGGTGATGGCCAGCAGTTCGAGGTTCTGCTCGATGCGATCGGCGATTTTCAGCAGCACCAGCGAGCGGTCCTGGGCTGAGGTTTTGCCCCAGGCGTCGGCGGCGGCATGGGCGGCGTCCAGCGCTTTATCGATGTCTTTGGCAGTGGAGCGGGGGAATTCGGCGATAGGCTTGCCGTTGACCGGCGAGGTGTTGGTGAAATAGTTGCCATCGACCGGCGCAACGAACTCGCCACCGATGTAGTTGCCGTACTTGGCCTTGAACGAAACGATCGCGCCTTCAGTACCGGGGTGTGCGTAACGCATGGTGGGTATCTCCTGGCTTTTATGTTTATTGGAGTGCAGCGCTCAAGCGCTTGGTAAAGCGTAGAGCAAAGGTTGGGCCACTGCGTTGTGGGCCAGATAAATCAAGGGGTTGGGCTTTGTTGCAAAGGGTTGCTGTGACACGCGCGATACAGCGGGTGTGACAGTTTGTGCCATAAGCGGTACAGCGTATGGCCAGTGGGCCCACTCGGGATTGCATCCATCACAGGCCTGGAGGATGCTGGACGCTCTCACGCCGGGAGAATAATAAGAACATGCACAACGATCATTTCAGTCGCCATGCCCAGCAAGTCCTGACAGTGGCGCGTGGCCGCGACCCATCGAGCGATCCGTCCATCGCGCGTTCCTGGCTGCGGTGCCTGGAGGATTACCACCTCGACCCTGCGCAAACCATCGCTCCCACCGTGCTCGAACACGGCCGCCTGCTCGAAAGCCGTGAGCGTCTGCAGCAAGTACTGCAAATCGCCGGCAGCGAGATGAACAGCCTGCATCAACAACTCTCAGGTGCCGGCCACGCGGTGCTGCTGACCGATGCGCGCGGAGTGATCCTCAACTGTGTCACCGCGCCCTCCGAGCGTAGGGTTTTCGAGCGCGCCGGGTTGTGGCTCGGTGCCGATTGGAGTGAGGCCAGCGAAGGCACCAATGGCATCGGCACCTGCCTGGTTGAACGTCAACCCTTGACGATTCATCGCGATGAGCATTTTCGCGGCCGGCACACCGGGCTGACCTGTTCGGCTAGCCCGGTATTCGACCCCCATGGCGAGCTGCTTGCCGTGTTGGATGTGTCATCGGCTCGTGAGGCGGTGTCGCGCCAGAGCCAGTTCCACACCATGGCGCTGGTGAACCTGTCGGCCAAGATGATCGAAAGCTGTTACTTCCTGCGTCACTTTGAACAGCACTGGCTGTTGCGCTTTCACCTGCAGGCCGAGTCGGTGGGGCTGTTCAGCGAAGGGTTGCTGGCGTTCGATGGCGAGGGGCGCATCTGTGCGGTCAATCAAAGTGCGCTGAACCTGTTGGGGCAGGTGCGTGGCGGCTTGCTGGGCCGTTCGGTGGAGGCAGTGTTCGATTGCGCTTTGGACCAGTTGCTCGGTCGCGCCAGTGCCAACGCCACAGCCAGCTGGCCATTGCGTAGCTGCGATGGTCGGCAGTTATACGCTGCATTGCGCGGCCAGGCCCGCAGCTTGCCGACGCCACCAGCAAAAGTTGTGGCGCCGCATTCAGGTGTATGCCTGGTCGACCCGGCCCTTCAAACTGATTTCCGTAGAGCGCTGCGCATCTTTGAACGCGACGTGCCGTTATTGATTAATGGCGAAACGGGTTGCGGTAAAGAAGCTTTCGCCAAAGCAGTGCACCAGGCCAGCGCGCGTGCCGATAAGGCTTTTGTCGCTCTCAACTGCGCTGCCATCCCCGAAAACCTGATCGAAAGTGAGCTGTTCGGTTATCGCGGCGGCAGCTTTACCGGCGCGTTGAGAGAAGGCATGCGCGGCAAATTACTACAGGCCGACGGCGGCACGCTGTTTCTCGATGAGATTGGAGACATGCCTCTTGCGTTGCAAACCCGTCTTTTAAGGGTGCTGGACGATCGCGTGGTGGTACCCATCGGCGGTGCCCCGCAGGCAGTGAACGTCAGAATCATCAGCGCCACCCATCGCAACCTGTCAGAACGTGTGGCCAACGATAGCTTCCGCGAAGATCTTTACTATCGTCTCAACGGCGTTGAAATTACCCTGCCACCCTTACGTGAACGTAGCGACAAAGCGCAATTGCTGGCGTTTTTGCTTGCGAATGAAGCGCCAGGACAGGTTGTGGCGCTTGAGGAAAAGGCGCATCACGCTTTGCTCGACTACGCCTGGCCTGGCAACGTTCGGCAATTGCGCAACGTCCTTCGCACGTTGGTGGCCTTGTGCGAGAACGGGCAAATCAGGTTCGAAGATTTGCCGCATTTCATTCGTCAGGCGAGAGCGGGCGCGGCTGTCGGGCCGCGTCAGGAGCGCGCGCTGGACAATGCAGAGCGTGGGGTGTTGCTCAACGCCTTGGAGCAGCACCGTTGGCATATGTCCCACACGGCAGAAAGTTTGGGAATAAGCCGCAATACGCTTTATCGGAAGTTGCGAAAGTACGGAATCGAACGTTGTTTGCAAATGTAACGTGCATGATTAACGGGGTGCGTAAGGTGAAGGCAATATTCAGGCTTGAAGCGTTTTGATAAGGTTTTTCGAATTTTATTTGTATTATTTATATGGGGTTTCGCCACTCAGGGTACGAGCAGCTATTAATCTGAAATCGTCCTTTGGTGTGGAAAATGAAAACTTTAGAAAGTACCAGGCCAACGTCAAACTTTGCGAGTGACTCGGCTGGGCAATATCCTTCTATTACTACCAAGTCGAGCAGCACTGGTGCAGTTGTTGGCAACACAACTTCCGCGCAAGTGCCTGACACTCCTGAAACGCGTGCAAAGGCTGACGCTCAGTTGGGCAAACCCTACGCGATCGCATTAGCGACGCGCTCCTATCAAACCTCGATAGCGCAGTCTGATATTCAAGTTGCCCCAGAGTCGACACTTGGACGTTGGCGCACCTTATTGGACAGTGCATATAAAAGTCCTGGATTTTTAGCGTGGGCGAAAGAGCAGGGGCTTGATCTCAAAAGTGTCAAGCTGGATCCGTACCTCGGGGAGTTGACGGGGATAGTCAATGGCAAGATGAAGACGTTCTCCCTTAAAGACGATTCGGGTTGGGCAGATATTTCTCGAGTGCTGTTGTCGATTGCAAGGGTAATCGCTCCAATGCCCGGACAGGCGTTCAATTATCCATGGCCGGAAGGTAAGGTGCCGTCATACACAGTGGGGCGATTCTATGGAGAACCTATCGACCTCTCTCCTTCGCAAGCCGCCGCGCACCGGGAGAAATTGAAAGCAGGGGCCACGTTTGAGTTTGCACCTTTGCAGCATGCATCGCAGCGCTCTATAGAGGCTTTAGCGCAGCAGAATGAGGCGCTGGGTAATGACGCTAACCGTCATGCGCTTCTTGAGGCGCTGAGATCGCTGAAAGGCGATGCCGACGGGAAGATCGATCTGAATAACGCCAGGGTACCGATTGACCGACGGTCAAGTTTGTATCTCACCGAACAGCGTCAGGAAATGAGTCTTGCGCAATTACTTGAAAAGCAGGGGCATAAACTTCCCGGCGACAGTACGCAAGCGCATGCGTTGGCTGATGCACTGTCCTTTGACCTTGTCCATCGGTCGCCTGGAACTGACGCCGGGGGAGTGAGGCATATTGTCGGGCAACTGAACAAAACCTTAGTACGCAAGATGAAGGCGGTGGTGGGTGATTGGAAGCTCAAGCATGCAAACCAAGCACTAGAACCTCAAGCAGGGGCCGGGGCAGGTAGTTTGTTGCATAGTCTGATCACCGGGCTGTCTCCGGCTGCAAAGAAGGATATTGCGCACAATCCATCATCGGCACTGGACCAGCTCATTCGGTCGCCCGAGGCGCAGGCATTGGGTAAAGCCATACAAGAGAAACTCAGATTAGCCGAATCGCCGACCGCTGCAATCGAGGCGTTAACTGCGGCGCTCGTGCAAGAGCTTGATCCTAATTCTGGAAGGTCCCGTTTCAACTTGGCAGGCTATAACCTCTATCAACTCGACAATGCAGGGGTTAGCGCTGCTGAAATCGTTAAACGTTTTACCGCTTACCTTGAAACCAAGGTGGGAGTTGCAGCAGCACCGCTTGCTGCGCGGCTATTACTCTCAGCCGTTGCTCCTGAATTTCTGGTGAAAGACATTCCTCCTGATCTTGCTAATAGCTCTCATACATGGACGACCTTCTCTACAGCGGTTGCATTGGTAGAGCAGGAAGCGCCTGGCGCATCGGCGAACATGACGTTCAGTCAGGTCATAAGGTACGCGGAGGCGCAGCTTGGAATTCTCGACGGTGACTTCGAGTTAGCAGCAGCATCAAAGGATGCAGTTACTGCGTGGGGCATTGTTAATCAGGTGATTAAAAGCAACCCCAACGGGCAGTACACGATCGAGGAGGTTGAAAAATCACAAGAGGTACTGGAAAAGCAGAAAAAGGAATTGAAGTGGGCAGGTGCTGAACTAATGAAGCCGGCTCCGACTCGACGGGATGTGGCGCTGGCGGAGTTCAAGCGGGTGTTCCCGGATGTCGATCCGACTAAGGCAAGCTTGCGCAGTATCAATGACAAGAACTATGTCGTCTCTCCCCTAGATGTCTACATGACGAAGTCCAGTCTTCCAGATTGGTTGGATTTCTGGGTGTCGAAAGATGAAAAGGAACTCCCTTGGAAATCAATAAAGTCGCGCTTTTCTGAGCTGGCAACCGATATTGATAAAAAGTTTTCTGACAGGTTTGGCGAGTACACAAAAAGTCAAACCGCAGCGAGGGCTGTTTTATTCAAATATCATCTTTCTTTGCTTCCTTTTGCTGTGCAAGAGCGTATAAAAAAATCAGATGTAACGTTCATGGGACTGTCTCGTCCATTCTTGGAGACAGAGTTAAAGAGTAATACTGGCCTGAGCCTGCACCCCGCTGAAGTGCTGCGAGAACCAACCCCGCGTGAACTCATGGCGTTAGAAGGGGGGCATGGTGTCCTTATGAAAGTTGAGGGGGCGGATGGCAAGGTCGAATATTACAGTTATTATCCCACTTCAGGAGAGTTCATTAAGGAACAGGGTGTACCGCAAGAACGAGTAGATTTTGATGATAGTAAATATTTTCCTTCGGGTACCAAGGCGCGTGTATCAGGCACGTATGACGTTTTCAAGAAATTTGGTGAGACCAATCATAAGCAGGATTTAACCGGTGTTAGCGAGGAAGAAAAAGTTCCTTATTTTTCTCGACGAAATGGCGCGCTGGCGTCAGTGGCGGGGAACTTTTTCACGAAAAATTTCGGTGAGTTAAAAGGGGCGGCTTACGGAGAAACAATAATTGAAAAAAATATTAAGGGTAACAAAGCTGTCAATGATTTTCTTCTTTCGCTTATTCCTTTTTATGACGGAATTGATGAGGCGATCAAAGGTCAGGTTGTAGGGGCGGTTACTAATATCGTTTTCGATATTTTAGGATTTCTTATTCCCGGGCTTGGCGCCGCGAAAAAAGCGGCGAAGGCCGGTAAGTCGTTAGGCAAGATACTCAAGCGTTCTATATTGGCTGGGGTTGGCGCTTCCGTAGGCGTTACCGATGCGATAGATCTCCCGAAAAACGTTTACCGAGGGCTTGGGGCACTTGGTAAGGATGCGAAGAAACTGTACAAGCATGCAGACGAGATACTGCCTCGATTAAAAGGGAATTATAGAACTTATGATGTGACAAGAGTTTATAAAGAAGGTGATGTCGTCAAGGGTTTCCATCAGGTGGAGTCTGATGGAGTGCGTATGCCGGTGATCGCTATATTTCGCAAGGGGGCGTGGTATGCATACAGTACCGTCAAGAATACACCGTTTGGTCCCCAGTTAGTGCAGTTTGGTGTTCTGAGCCAAACGATGCCTAGCCAGCAATGATTGCAATGGGATAAGTGGGGGAGGTTATCGGGTGAATATTAAATATTTCGGCTGGTGGGTGGCGGGATGGTTGTGTAGTTTTACTTGAAGTAGTGCGGAACTGTTTTAGCTCTTTGGGTTACTTAGTGATTGGGAGTAAGGGACGACTTCCTAATGTAAATCAATCATTAGGTAGAATATTATGATTTTTTTAAATTCGGTTGCGCGGCCTGTCGTTTTTGGAATTATTGGGGATATTGGTTCAATAATTCTCCCCCCCAAACCACCTAAACCACCTAAACCACCTAAACCACCTAAACCACCTAAAGTGGATGTGCCTGGGGGAGGGAAAGTGGATGGGCCTAAGCCAGGAGACGTTTCAACACCAAAGTCGGGAGACGGTGGCAAGACCGATTACGATCAAACTTACATTGATAAACAAGTGGGTAAATTTGAAGGGGAAGGACAGGTCCTTGGTCAGAAAGAACCTGGGTCTGCTCCCACTACAGAGACCACTCTTACTCCAGAACAGGTTGAATATAGAGACGCACAGCAGAAGAAGTGGCAAGCTGAACAAGACGCAAAAAAGCGGGATCAGTTATTTGCACAGCCGACCTCAGGTCACATAGACGGAAAGACGCCTGAACCATTTTCGCAGAGCGGCCTTGAAGAAAGCGTCGAGACGGTATTGAAGGCGGGGAAAGAAGGCCGAGCGCTACCACTTCAGATACGCAATATGGTCAAGACCGCATTGATTAATGCGCCGATCACCGCGCTCTTCGCGGCTCCCGCGACACTTGCCTCCAACGTCGCTTACGAGTATCTAAAACCCAAAATTAATCCACCGGCGACTCCGGCCACAGAGCAGCATGTTATGGAGTCGCAATTGGTCGAAAATGCTCAGAGGAACGTGTTTATGTTAATGAATACGTATGCTGCTCTTGGTTCACAAAAGGGCATTGAACCCAGTGTAGAGTGGTTGTCCAAGACAAATGATGAACGTATGGACTACCTTGATGAGATGCTTAATTTCCTTGAGGTGGAGTTTGCTAAATTAGCAGGAAAGGATGGCCCTGAATCTCAGCCTCCGAAACTAGGCGCACAAGCAGATGATATCAAGGGTCGGGCCATTGGTATGCAGACGAGAATCGCATACCTTAAAGGGCTGTTGGACGTTATAAAGTCCAAGCAACAGTGAATGCTGGCGATACGCATCGTGTAGTGGGCTGTTCCGAAGGAACTGTTCATAAGCAGTTGCTCGGTTAAACGGGGCAACTGCTTTCACTGTTGTTCAGCAATAGCACACCCTAAGTAGGGGCACTATAACTGTCCTCACCTAGGGTGTGTTTTTTCAGCAGTTACCTGTATTCGCCGAGGCGCACACGCTAGGTGCAGGCCCCCGCTACTGCGCTGGGCGTCTGCTGTATAAAAGGTGCGATTTCCCGCCCCCTGCGCTAACCTGCCTCGATGTTTTACGAGGTCAACTATGCACATTCATATTCTCGGTATTTGCGGCACGTTCATGGGCTCGATGGCGGTTCTGGCCAAAGAGCTGGGCCATCATGTCACCGGCTCCGATGCCAATGTTTACCCACCCATGAGCACGCAACTGGAAGCTCAGGGCATTGAGTTGACCCAAGGCTACGACCCGGCGCAATTCGATCCGGTCCCGGACCTGGTCGTGATCGGCAACGCCATGTCCCGTGGCAACCCGGCGGTCGAGTACGTGCTCAATAAAGGCTTACCTTATGTGTCCGGCCCGCAGTGGCTGGCGGATCATGTGTTGCAAGGTCGCTGGGTATTGGCTGTTGCGGGCACCCACGGCAAGACCACCACCAGCAGCATGCTGGCCTGGGTGTTGGAGCATGCGGGCATGAGCCCGGGCTTCCTGATCGGCGGCGTGCCGCAGAACTTCTCGGTATCGGCGCGTCTGGGCGAGACCCCGTTTTTCGTGATCGAGGCGGATGAATACGACAGCGCTTTCTTCGACAAGCGTTCCAAGTTCGTGCACTACCGCCCGCGCACAGCGATATTGAACAATTTGGAATTCGATCACGCGGATATCTTCCCTGATCTGGCGGCGATCGAACGGCAGTTCCACCATTTGGTGCGCACCATTCCGAGCGAGGGCCTGGTGATCCACCCGACCACCGAACCGGCCCTGCAGCGAGTGATCGACATGGGCTGCTGGACCCCGGTGCAAACCACCGGTGTTGGCGGCCAGTGGCAGGTCAAGTTGCTCAGTGACGACGGCTCGCGATTTGAGGTGCTGTTCGAAGGCGAGGCCCAAGGTGTTGTCGATTGGGACATGACCGGTCAGCACAACGTGGCCAACGCATTGGTGACCGTGGCGGCGGCGCGGCATGTGGGCGTGGTTCCGGCCATGGGCATTGTGGCGTTGAGCGCATTTAAAAGCGTGAAGCGCCGGATGGAAAAAGTCGCCGACGTGAATGGCATTACCATCTACGACGACTTTGCCCACCACCCGACGGCCATTGCCACCACCCTCGACGGCCTGCGCAAACAGGTCGGTGATGCGCCGATCATCGCGATTGTCGAACCGCGCTCCAATTCCATGAAGCTCGGCGCCCACCGCGACGGCTTGCCGGAAAGCGTCAATGATGCCGACCAGGCCGTGTGGTACGCCCCGGCCAACCTCGGCTGGGACCTGCCGGCCATTGCCGCGCAGTGCACAGTGCCTTCGCAAGTGTGCGACTCCATCGAAGGCATCATTGCGTTCGTCAAACAAAAAGCCACGCCGGGCACCCATGTAGTGGTCATGAGCAACGGTGGTTTCGGCGGCCTGCATGGCAAACTGGCCGAGGCCCTGAAATGAGCGGGCCGGAACGCGTCACCCTGGCGATGACCGGCGCATCCGGCGCCCCCTATGGCTTGCGCTTGCTCGATTGCCTGGTGCGCGAGGACCGGGAGGTGCACTTCTTGATTTCCAAAGCCGCGCAATTGGTGCTGGCCACCGAGACCGATGTGGCGCTGCCCGCCAAGGTGCAATCGATGCAAGCCTTTCTCACCGAGTACACCGGTGCGGCGGCGGGGCAGATCAAGGTCTACGGCAAGGAAGATTGGATGTCGCCGGTGGCCTCGGGCTCCGGAGCCCCGGCGGCGATGGTGGTGGTGCCGTGTTCTACCGGGACCTTGTCGGCGATTGCCACAGGCGCCTGCAACAATTTGATCGAGCGCGCGGCGGACGTGACCTTGAAGGAGCGGCGCCAACTGATCCTGGTGCCGCGCGAGGCGCCGTATTCGAGCATTCACCTGGAACACATGCTCAAGCTATCGAATATGGGCGTGACGATTTTGCCGGCGTCGCCAGGCTTCTATCACCAGCCGCAAACCATCGATGATCTGGTGGATTTTGTAGTGGCGCGCATTCTCAATCTGTTGAATATCCCCCAAGACATGCTGCCGCGGTGGGGCGAGCACCATTTGAGCAGCGATGAATAAGGCGCTGCTGGTGCTGCTGGCGTTGCACCTGACCGGCTGCGCCACGGCGCGCACGTTGGACGCAGCCAAGCCGAACGCGCCGGTGGTGTATGCCGGCACGCGTTTGGATTTATATGCGATGAATGGCGGCTGCTGCGCCAAGGACCGGTTTGGGGCCGAGGCGCCGAGCTATCCCGGCGTCGACCTGCCGGCCAGTGCGTTGCTCGACACCTTGCTGTTGCCACTGTCGGTGTTGACGGTGCTGGGGGTGGGGTTCAACGCCACGGGCGGGCTTTAACCTGGGTTTATAGCTCAGTTGTTCTTCCGCCATCGGGGGCAAGCCCCCTCCCACATTTGGGTTTATTTACCGAGCTTGCGCAGTTCGTCCGACTCCACCACCCGCACCCCGTCTTGCTCTTCCAGTGCCAAGCGCCACATGGCGCGGGCCAGTTCGCACACTTCGATGCCGTGGTATTTACCCGGAATCAGACGCGACAGCGGGCCGGCCAGTTGTTCTGCCAGGCGCGGTTTGAGGCGTTCGCCCAGCAGCAACGACGGGCGCACGATGGTCAGTTGTGGCCAGTCCTGAGCTTTGAGCGCTTCTTCCATTTCCCCTTTCACGCGGTTGTAGAAGATCGAAGACTTCGGATCGGCGCCAATCGCGCTGATCACGATCAGGTGCCGCGCGCCCATTTCCCGGGCTCGCTTGGCGAAAGTCACCACCATGTCCAGGTCCACCGCGCGGAACGCTTCTTCGGAGCCTGCTTGCTTGATGGTGGTGCCCAGGCAGCAGAAAGCAATGTCTACCTGGCCGCTGAGCCGGGGCAGGAACACCGCTGGGTCGCCCACCGGGTTTTCCAGGCGCGGATGTTCGGCTAGCGGTTTGCGGCTGGGCGCGAGTACACGGGTGACGGTGGGTTCGTTGAGCAGGCGGTCGAGCAGGTGTTCGCCCGTTAGGCCGGAGGCTCCGGCAAGCAAAATATGCTGAGGCGTCAGGTACATGGTGTTTCCCCCTTGTTACACGGTTCAGCTTAGTTGCCTTTGGCTTCCTTGCTATTCATTGAGACGCTTTCGAGCGCCTTTCGTGCCTGCTGTTTACGTAATAGTTGCCAATGGGTGATCACGCCTTTGGGGGCCCATATCTGTGGCTCGGACGCTTCGAAGTTGTCCGCCTGCTCACGTTCGCTCACATGCCCTTGGGCCAGCTTGAAGGCCTGTTGCAAATCGTCGGTCTGGTTGAGCGCCTGGGCGAAGAGGGCGTCGCCGAAGTAGGTAAAGTCGGCTTCTTCGGAACAACCGAAGGACACGCGGTCGGCGCGCGACGCCGTCATGATCAGGGTGCGGTCGTCTTTCAGCGCGGGGATGAACCCGCCGGAGTAACAGGCGGAAATCACAATAATTTTGTCGCGGTTTTTCAGCGGCGCCATTACGGCCGCCAGTTCGTCGGCGGGCAGGTCGGCCAGCTCCATGCGCGGTTGGTCCAGTACCAGTTCATGTTCATGGGTGCCGTGGCTGGTCAGGTAGATGAACACCAGGTCTTCCGGCCCAGTGCGATCAGCCAAGGTTTGCACGGAGCGGCGCAGGCTCTCGCGGGTGGCCAGCGGGCGGTCTGCGATGTGGTCGCGGTGATTGACCAGGCGAATCTGCCCGCGTGCGCCAAAGCGGACCGCCAGCAGATTGCTGACGTAATCGGCTTCGCGCAGGAACACGCTCTGTTTGCCGTCACCGGCCAACACCAGGGTGTACAGCTCGACGGCGGGGGTGGAGGCCGGTACGGCCGCGAGAGCGGCATCGAGCAGATGGCCTTGGGCCAGAACGCCGATTTCTAACGGGTCGGGTAATAACTTGCCCTCCGCGTCGCGTACGCGCATGCCATTGACCCAGGTGCCGGCCTGTACGGTGCCGTCGGTGAGTACGAGGGTGCCACGGCCCTGGTAGTTATCGCTGTCGAAGCCACCGATATAGAAACTGCCGTCGGTGAGGTTCAAGCGGCCTTGTCCACTAAAGCGCCAGTCGGCGAACTCGCCGACATAGTGGCTGCCATCCGCGCCGATCAACTCGCCCTTACCGGTCAGCGCGCCTTCCTTGAACTGGCCGATCCATACGTCACCATCGGCGTTTTCGTAACGGCCCTTGCCGTTGAGCTGGTTCTGTTTGAATTGGCCGATGTAGATGTCGCCATCGGCGCTGTTGAAGGTGCCGTTGCCTTCCAGTTGGCCATCGACGAAGTGGCCGCTGAACTGGTTGCCGCTGTCGTCGTTGCGCTGGCCTTCGCCATTGGGTTTACCGTGGGCGAACTGGCCTTGATACTGGCTGCCGTCGGCCAGTTCCAGGCGACCGAGGCCGGAATATTGGTCGTCCTTGAACTCGCCACGGTAGGTCATCTGCCCTTCTTTGAGGGTGCCTTCGCCATGGCGACGACCGTTCTTGAACCCGCCCACATACTGGCTGCCAGCGGTGGTCAGGCTGCCTTGGCCGTCGAACAGGCCCTGCTTGAACTGCCCTTTATAGACCTCGCCGTTACTACCATGCCATTCACCCTGACCGTGCCACTGGCCCTTGTCGAACGTGCCGGCGTACCAACTGCCGTTGGGGTAATCCACGCGGCCCTGGCCTTGCAGCAAACCATTGACCACATCGCCCCGGTAACGGCCGCCATCGGGCAGGCGCGCATCCGGCGGCAACAGCGATTCGCCATCTCCGCAAGCGGTGAGCAACAGGACAAGTGCAAGAGGGGCGAGTGGGCGCATAGCGGGATCCGGATAATTGAGCGCCGAGTATGCCGCAGCTGCGAGTTTCATACATAAATTTACATACCCTGTGGTGAGTGTGCGTGCCTCACCACAGGCAAACCCTTATACGAAGCAGAGCGATAGGGACTCGGCAATGTAAGCGGGTTTTTCCTGGCCTTCGATCTCCAGGGTGGCGGTGGCCTTGAACAGCCATTGGCCGGGCTTTTTCTCGGTGACGTCAGTGAGCGTGACGTTCAGGCGTACCTTGGAATTGACTTTCACCGGCTGGATGAAGCGCACGCTGTCGAGGCCATAATTGATCGCCATTTTCAGGCCCTCAGGCACGATCAGGATGTCTTCCATCAACTTCGGCATCAGTGACAGCGATAGAAACCCATGGGCGATGGTGCTGCCGAACGGCGTCTGCGCGGCCTTGATCGGGTCAACGTGGATGAACTGATGATCGCCGGTGGCCTCCGCGAACAGGTTGATACGGGCCTGGTCGATGGTGAGCCATTCGGAACGTCCCAGTTCCTTGCCGACATAATCGTTGAGCTGCGCTACGGGTACATAGGGCATTGCGTCTCTCCTTGGTTCATCGGTTTTATCCCGGCACAGCCATGTATTTATCCAGTGGCGGCGGGGCTTTTATGGGTGACAGAGATCCACTGTAGATCATCATGGCCCATCAGCTCGGTCAACCCACCATGCTTATGGCGAATGCCTGGGCATAGCGCCAGCGTGCTTATAATGCGGACGGTTTTTAAAGGGGAGAGGACGGATGCTGTTACGTGGCCTGACGTGGCTGGTGCTGTTTCAACTGATCGGCACGGCGCTCAATCATTTGCTGTTGCCGGTTCTGCCGGGGCCCATCATTGGCCTGCTGCTGATGCTTGGCTTTCTGGTGTGGCGCGGCGAGGTGGGTGAGCCCTTGAGCCTGGCCGCCAGCAGCCTGTTGCGCTACCTGCCGTTGCTGCTGGTGCCGCCGGCAGTCGGGGTGATGGTGTATGCCAAGGCTATTGCTGCGGATTTCTGGGCTATTGTCGGCGCCCTCGTGTTGTCGCTGGTAATTGCCATGGCCGTGATCGGCGTGATGATGGAGCGTTTGGCCAAGCGGCATGCCAGTGAGGAGGAGGGCCAATGATCTTCGACTGGCACGGAGCCTGGACGGCAGTGATTCATCATCCCTTGTTCGGGATCGGTATCACCCTGGGCGCCTATCAACTGGTGCTGGCGGGCTTCGAGAAAACCCGCTGGATCTTCCTGCAACCGGTGTTGGTGTCGATGCTGCTGGTGATCGGTGTGTTGCTCAGCTGTGGCCTGAGCTACGCCGAGTACCGCAAGAGCACCGAGATCATGGGCATCCTCTTGGGCCCGGCGACGGTGGCCCTGGCAGTGCCGCTGTACCTGAATTTGCGGCGGATTCGCCAATTGTTCTGGCCGATTTTTACTACGCTGGTGATAGGTGGGGTCTTCGCCACCGGTCTGTGCGTGCTGCTGGGATGGTGGTTTGGCGCCGAACACATGGTGCTGATGACCATGGCGCCCAAGTCGGTGACGTCGCCGATCGCCATGCTGGTGGCCGAGCAGATCGGCGGCGTGGCGGCGCTGGCGGCGGTATTTGTGTTGATCACCGGCGTGGTCGGCGCGATGGTCGGCCCGGCGTTGTTGTCGCGTCTGGGCGTTCAAAGCGCCGAGGCGCGTGGCATGGCCCTGGGCATGACCGCCCATGCCGTCGGTACTTCGGTGGCCTTGCAGGAAAGCGAAGAGTGTGGCGCCTTCGCGGCGCTTGCCATGAGTTTGATGGGCGTGGCTACGGCGGTGTTCCTGCCGCTGGCCGTGTCGGTCATTGTTTAAACCGGGTTTAAGGAACGCTTTATGAATCTGGCGCTGTTTCCACTCAATACCGTGCTGTTTCCTGGCTGCACGCTCGACCTGCAGATCTTCGAGGCGCGCTACCTCGATATGATCGGGCGCTGTATGAAGAAGGGCGAAGGTTTCGGGGTGGTGTGCATCCTTGGAGAAGCCAGGGCCGACGATATGACGGACGCTTACGCGGTGGTCGGTTGTGAAGCGCTGATCCGCGACTTCAAACAGCAGGACAACGGCCTGCTGGGCATTCGGGTTGAGGGCGGGCGACGTTTTCATGTGTCTGACGTCACGGTGCAGAAAGACCAGTTGCTGGTGGGCGAGGTGCGCTGGCTGGATGAGCAACCGGACAGCGCCCTTGAAGAAGAGGACGAAGACCTGCTGGCCTTGCTTCAGGTCCTGGCCGAACACCCGATGGTCGCCTCATTGGACATGGACACCAACGCTCAGGGCCAACAAGCGTTGGCCAACCAGCTGGCGTATTTGCTGCCGTTCACCGATGACGACAAGATCAAGCTGCTGGAAATGGACAGTCCGCAACAGCGCTTGGATATGATCCAAGTCCTGCTCGACGAACTTCAGGGCGAGCTGTTCACTTAATAGGCGTAGCGCAACAGGGCATGGGATGTGCCCGCCAGCGCGATAAAACTCAGCACCGCCACCAGCGCCGGTAGTAGCAGCCACCAAGTTTTCCGTGGCATGGCGGGCAAGGGGCTTCGATATTCGCTAAGCCCCAGGCTGAACGCGCACACCGTCATTGCCAGCAACGTGCCGGCGAGGATGTCCGTGGGCCAATGGGCGCCGAGGTAGACCCGCGACAGTGCGATGAATGCCGCCGGAATACAGCCCAGCAGCATCCAGGTCAGGCGCAGCCGCGTGGGCTGGCCGCGACCGGCCAGGACCGCCAGCGCCAGGAAAAACGCGAACGCGCCGGACGCATGGCCGCTGGGCATACTGAAACTGGTCAACGGCTCCGTGAGGATTTCCGGACGGCCGCGAGCGAAAAACAGTTTGGTCCCGGTATTGATAAGCGCAGACCCCGCCAGCGTGGCACCGACAAACAGCGCATGACGCCATTGCCGCGCCAATACCAGCAAGCCGGTGAACACCGCACTGGCGAAAAACATCTTTTTGAATTCGCCCAGTTGAGTGATCCGCACCATTACTTCATCCAGCCAAGGGCTGCGATGCTCCTGCACCAGCGCACTCAGGCCATGGTCAAAATTGTCCAGCGAGTGATAGCCGATAAACAGCGCGATCAATAACGTCAGGCTGGCGCCGCCTATCCATAACGTGGCGCGACGATGCCCCCGCAGGCTGCTATTCAGGCTTAGCCCGATCACGACCGCAAGGCACCCTGCGACCACAGCCGCTTCCGGCCAGAACCCTTCCGGCAACGGCAAGCGGAACGCGGCGCCGGTCGCCCAACCCGGCAGCAAATAGGCCACCGACCAACCCGCCGCCGCCAGAATGCTCACCCCGGCGAAACGCGGGAACGGCATGTCGCACATGCCGGCCACCATCGGCAGCATGGGGCGTAGCGGGCCGATAAAACGGCCGACCAGCAGGCTGGCGATCCCGTATTTGTGAAAGTAGGTCTCGGCGCCGTTCATCCATTCGGGGTGATGACGTAAGCCGGGCAAACGCCGTATGTTCTGATGGAAATGTCGTCCCAGAAAGTAGGAAACCCCATCGCCGAGCAAGCCGCCGAGGAACCCCAGCAGCAGCGTCTCGCTCAAGGACAGCGCGCCGCTACCGGCCAAGGCGGCGATAGCGAACAGCAGCACCGTACCCGGTACGATCAAGCCGGCAATCGCCAGGCACTCCACGCACGCGACGATGAACACCGCCACGGCCAGCCATTGAGGGTTGATGCTCAGCCAGCCGGTAATGCTATCGAGCCATTGGCCCATACAATCCACTCCATCGGTGTTCTTGGGAATTCACAGCAAAAAATAGTCGCGGCCTTCGACCTGGCCTCGGCGCAACGGGTTCCGCGTGCAATAAGGCGCGTAGCCAGCATCGACGAAGCGGTACATCAGGTGTTCGTCACGCCCGCTGGGGATGCCCAGGCGGGTGGTCTGGATGATCTGCGTCGGGGTCTGGCCGACGTCTTCGACGTAAAGCAGTTCTTGGTCAAACCGTTTGGCGTCCCACATCGGCACCTTCAGCCCCAGCGCCTTGCACAACAGCGTCTGGCCCGCGCACAGCTTGTGCGAAGGGCGGGGCAGACCTTTGGCGTCCGGGTTGTTCAGCAGCATCTGCGCCAGGCTGGCTGGGCCGGTGATTTCGTCGACCCATGGATAGGCGGATTTGATCAGCACCGCATTGCCTGGGCCATGGGCGCTGAAATTCAGAGAATCGCCGCCACGGGCGTAATACATGTAGATGTGCCCCCCATCCAGAAACAAAGCCTTACGCTTTTCTGTGTAACCGAGAGACGCGTGGCTGCCCTTTTCGGCCGCGTAATAAGCTTCGGTTTCGATAATTCGCGCCGAAAGCCAGGTTTCGCCGACTCGGTGGCGAATGACTTTTCCGAGCAATTCACGCGCGAGCACTTGCGCATCGCGGTCGAAGAAGCTGTCGGGCAGGGCGCTGGCGGGGGTTGGAAGAGCGGAACTGGGCATGGCGTCGGCAGTTATTACGGCTAAATGTGACCGGATGATAACAACTCCCACCTTAATTACGGCTGAAGCTCATGTTTTTACAGTTCATTTCGACCATCCGCCCCTCACCGCTGTCAGTCGGGCGGCGTCACGGCTATAATCTGCCGCTTTCCTCTTTGCCAAGACTCCCCGACCATGACTGAGTCCGTTCTTGACTACATGACCCGCCTGGGTCGCGCTGCCCGCCAGGCGTCGCGGTTGATCGCCCGTGCGAGCACTGCGCAGAAAAATCGCGCCCTGCTGGCGGCCGCCGACGCTCTGGATGCCTCGCGCTCCGAGCTGACCGCCGCCAACGAACAGGATCTGGCCAACGGCCGTGCCAATGGCCTGGAGCCGGCCCTGCTGGACCGCCTGGCACTGACCCCGGCGCGTATCGACGACATGATCGAAGGCCTGCGTCAGGTAGCCAAGCTGCCTGACCCCATCGGTGAAATCCGCGATATGCGTTACCTGCCGTCCGGCATCCAGGTGGGCAAGATGCGCGTGCCCCTGGGCGTGATCGGCATCATCTACGAGTCGCGTCCTAACGTGACCATCGACGCCGCAAGCCTGTGCCTCAAATCCGGCAACGCCTCCATCCTGCGCGGCGGCTCCGAGGCTATCCATTCCAACCGTGCCATCGCCGCGTGCATCCAGCAGGGCCTGGCCGTGGCCGAGTTGCCGGCCGAAGTGGTGCAAGTGGTGGAAACCACCGACCGCGCCGCCGTTGGTGCGTTGATCACCATGCCGGAATTCGTCGACGTCATCGTGCCGCGCGGCGGCAAGAGCCTGATCGAACGCGTGAGCCGCGATGCCAAGGTGCCAGTGATCAAGCACCTGGACGGCGTGTGCCATGTGTACATCGACATTGCGGCCGATATCGACAAGGCGATCCGCATCGCCGACAACGCCAAGACCCATCGCTATGCGCCGTGCAACACCATGGAAACCCTGTTGGTGCACGCCGGCATAGCCGAGCGCGTATTGCCGCCGTTGGCCGCGATCTACCGCGACAAGGGCGTGGAACTGCGCGGTTGCGAGCGTACCCGCGCGTTGCTGGGCGCCGACGTGATCGAAGCCACCGAGCAGGACTGGTACACCGAATACACGGCGCCGATCCTATCGATCCGCATCGTTGACGACCTGGATCAGGCCATCGAGCACATCAACACCTACGGTTCCAAGCACACCGATGCGATCGTGTCCGAGCATTTCAGCGATGCCCGGCGCTTCCTCACCGAAGTGGACTCCGCTTCGGTGATGGTCAATGCCTCGACGCGCTTTGCCGACGGTTTCGAGTACGGCTTGGGCGCGGAGATCGGGATTTCCACCGATAAGCTCCACGCACGTGGCCCGGTGGGCCTGGAAGGCCTGACCAGCGAGAAGTACGTGGTGTTCGGCGACGGACACGTGCGCACTTGATGGCTAAGCGCATTGGGCTGCTCGGCGGTACCTTCGATCCTGTGCACATCGGCCATCTGCGCAGCGCTCTGGAAGTGGCGGACGCACTGGCGCTGGATGAACTGCGCCTGATCCCCAATTTCCGGCCGCCCCATCGCGACACGCCGCAAGTGTCGCCCCAGCAGCGTCTGGAAATGGTGCGCCTGGCGGTGGAAGGCATTGCACCGTTGGTGGTGGACGACCGCGAGCTCAAGCGCGATAAACCGTCCTACACTGTCGACACCCTGGAACTGATGCGCGCCGAACTGGCCGCGGACGACCAGTTGTTTCTGCTTTTGGGCTGGGACGCATTTTGCGGCCTGCCCTCTTGGCATCGCTGGGAGGATCTCCTCCAGCATTGCCACATCCTGGTTTTGCAACGCCCGGATGCCGACAGCGAACCGCCGGATGCCTTGCGCAACCTGCTGGCCGCGCGGTCGGTAAGTGACCCCTTGGCCCTGACCGGGCCGAACGGGAATATTGCATTCGTCTGGCAGACCCCGCTTGCGGTGTCCGCCACCCAGATCCGTCAACTGCTGGCCAGCGGTAAGTCGGTACGGTTCCTGGTGCCTGACGCGGTCCTGGCCTACATCGATGCGCACGGGCTTTACCGTGCGTCGAACTGAAAAGGCGTGCTTGAAGGTACGAACAGTCGTACAGCGAGCGCCCGAACATACGAGCAAAACGAGTTTTATATGACCAACAAAGACGTAAGCAAAGTTAAGCGCAAAGGCACGTTCAAAAGCGCCCCTCTGCCGGTAGAAGCCCACACCGGTCCGGAACTGGTCGGCGAAGAGCTGGTGAAAGTCGCCGTGGCGGCCCTGGAAGACGTGAAGGCCCAGGACATCCAGGTGCTGGACGTGCGCGACAAGCAGAGCATCACCGACTACATGATCATCGCCACCGGTACCTCCAACCGCCAGATCGGCGCGATGCTGGACAAAGTGCGCGAAGCCGTCAAAGCCCAGGGCGTCAAGCCGTTGGGTGAAGAAGGCAAGGGCGACAGTGATTGGGTGCTGCTGGACATGGACGACGTAATCGTCCACATGATGACTTCCAACGCTCGCCAGTTCTACGACCTGGAGCGTCTGTGGAAAGGCGCCGAGCAGAGCCGTGCCGCCGATGGCAAGCACCACAGCCCGGAAGTGGGCCACGCTCACTTCGACAAGCTCAACAAAGACCAGGAATAAGGAACGGCTGTGCGCCTGCGTCTGATTGCTGTCGGTTCACGCATGCCCAAGTGGGTGGAAGAAGGCTGGCACGAGTATGCCAAGCGTCTGCCCGCCGAGTTGTCGCTGGAACTGGTGGAAATACCGCTCAACACCCGGGGCAAGAATGCCGACGTGGCGCGCTTTATCCGTCAGGAAGGCGAAGCCATGCTGGCCAAGGTCGGCCCCAATGAGCGTATCGTCACCCTCGAAGTGCACGGCAAGCCCTGGAGCACCGAGCAGTTGGCGGTGGAGCTGGATCGCTGGCGCCTGGACTCGCGCACGGTCAACTTCATGGTCGGTGGCCCCGAAGGGCTGGCGCCGGAAGTCTGCGCGCGGGCGGACCAGCGCTGGTCGCTGTCGGCACTGACGTTGCCGCACCCGTTGGTAAGGATTCTGATCGGTGAACAGCTGTATCGCGCCTGGACAGTTCTGTCCGGGCACCCTTACCACAAATAGTCTGCGCCCCTCCCGATGACTCAGCCGATCCGCATCAAGGACCATGAGAAAGACGCACGTCTGGTACGTGCGCGCGTGGTGTTTGGCGCGATCATGGTGGTGGCGCTGATCGGGGTGTTGATTGCGCGCCTGTATTTCCTGCAGGTGATCCAGTACGACTATCACTCCACGCTGTCGGAAAACAACCGGGTGCATGTGCAGCCGATTCCGCCGACCCGTGGGCTGATTTTCGACCGCAATGGCGTTGTCGTGGCGGATAACCGGCCCAGCTTCAGCCTGAGCATGACCCGCGAACGTTCCGGCGATTGGCAGCAAGTGCTCGACGTGATCGTCGAAGTCCTGCAGCTGACGCCGGAAGACCGGGTGGTCTTCGAAAAACGCATGAGGCAGGGGCGCCGGCCATTCGAGCCGGTGCCGATTCTGTTCGAGCTGACCGAAGAGCAGATCGCGCGGATCGCGGTGAACCAGTTCCGTCTGCCGGGTGTGGAAGTGGTGGCGCAGTTGGTGCGGCACTACCCGCAAGGGCCGCACTTTGCTCACTCCGTCGGCTATATGGGGCGCATCAACGAGAAAGAACTGAAAACCCTCGATCCGGTGAATTACAGCGGCACCCATCATATCGGCAAGACCGGCATCGAGCGTTTCTACGAGCCCGAGCTGCATGGCCAGGTGGGTTACGAAGAAGTTGAAACCAACGCCCGCGGCCGTGTGCTGCGCGTGCTCAAGCGTACCGACCCGGTGCCGGGCAAGGACATCGTACTGAGCCTGGACATCAAGCTGCAGGAAGCGGCCGAGATGGCGTTGGGCGGCCGACGCGGCGCGGTGGTGGCGCTGGACCCGAAGACGGGCGAAGTGCTGGCCATGGTCAGTCAACCCAGCTTCGACCCGAACCTGTTCGTGACCGGTATCAGCTTCAAGGCGTACGCCGAGCTGCGTGATTCCATCGACCGGCCGTTGTTCAACCGTGTGCTGCGTGGCTTGTACCCACCGGGTTCGACCATCAAACCGGCGGTGGCGATTGCCGGCCTGGACGCTGGCGTGGTGACCGCTTCCAGCCGGGTGTACGACCCCGGTTACTACATGCTGCCCAATTACGATCACAAGTACCGTAACTGGAACCGTACCGGTGACGGTTATGTCGACCTGGACACCGCAATCATGCGCTCCAACGACACTTACTTTTATGACCTTGCCCACAAGCTGGGCATTGATCGTCTGTCTGCCTACATGGGCAAGTTCGGGCTCGGTCAGAAAGTTTCCCTGGACATGTTCGAAGAATCGCCAGGCTTGATGCCATCGCGGGAATGGAAGCGCGCGACCCGCCGCCAGGCGTGGTTCCCGGGGGAAACCCTGATCCTGGGGATCGGCCAGGGCTATATGCAGGCCACGCCGCTGCAACTGGCTCAGGCCACGGCGCTGGTGGCCAACAAGGGCGTGTGGAACCGTCCGCACCTGGCCAAGACCATCGAAGGCGAGAAGCCGGTGGATGACAACCCGATCCCGGACATTGTGCTGCGCGACCCGTCGGACTGGACCAAGGTCAACCACGGCATGCAGCAGGTGATGCACGGTGCGCGCGGCACAGCGCGCAAGGCGGCGATCGGTGCGCAATATCGCATCGCCGGCAAGAGTGGTACCGCCCAGGTGGTGGCGATCAAGCAAGGCGAGAAATACGACCGTTCCAAGGTTCAGGAACGTCACCGCGACCACGCCTTGTTTGTCGGTTTTGCGCCGGCGGACGACCCGAAAATCGTGGTGGCGGTGATGGTTGAGAACGGCGAGTCCGGCTCCGGCGTCGCCGCGCCCGTGGTGCGCCAGGTGATGGACGCCTGGCTTCTGGCCGAGGACGGCAGGCTCAAGCCTGAATATGGCGGCCCCCCTTCAAGCCCCGAGGTTACGGCCAGTGAAGAGTAATTTTGACCGCATCCTCTCCAGCGAGGATGTGATGCGTCGCCGTGCGACGTTGCTGCAACGCATGCACATCGACGGCCCGTTGCTGATCCTGTTGCTGACCCTCGCGGCCGGCAGTCTGTTTGTACTGTATTCGGCCAGTGGCAAGAACTGGGACCTGCTGATCAAGCAAGCGTCGTCGTTCGGCCTGGGCCTGTTGTCGATGGTGGTGATCGCTCAGCTGGAGCCGCGCTTCATGGCGCGCTGGGTGCCGCTGGGCTATGTGGCGGGGGTGTTGCTGTTGGTGGTGGTGGACGTGATGGGCCACAACGCCATGGGCGCGACGCGGTGGATCAACATCCCAGGGGTGATTCGCTTCCAGCCGTCGGAATTCATGAAGATCCTGATGCCGGCGACCATCGCCTGGTACCTGTCCAAGCGCACCCTGCCGCCGCAGCTCAAACACGTAGGCATCAGCCTGATCCTGATCGGCGTACCGTTTATCCTGATTGTGCGCCAGCCCGACCTCGGCACCTCGCTGCTGATCCTGGCCGGCGGCGCGTTCGTGCTGTTTATGGGCGGGTTGCGCTGGCGCTGGATCCTCAGCGTGCTGGCCGCTGCGGTGCCGGTGGCGGTGGCGATGTGGTTCTTCTTTATGCACGACTATCAAAAGCAACGGATCCTGACGTTCCTCGATCCGGAAAGCGATCCCTTGGGCACCGGCTGGAACATCATCCAGTCCAAGGCGGCAATCGGTTCGGGTGGGGTCTTCGGCAAAGGCTGGTTGCTGGGTACCCAGTCGCACTTGGACTTTCTGCCCGAGAGCCACACCGACTTCATCATCGCCGTATTGGGCGAAGAGTTCGGCCTGGTGGGGATCTGCGCGTTGCTGCTGATCTACCTGTTGTTGATCGGGCGTGGCCTGGTGATTACCGCGCAAGCGCAGACGCTGTTCGGCAAATTGCTTGCCGGCGCGCTGACCATGACGTTTTTTGTTTACGTTTTCGTCAACATCGGTATGGTCAGTGGCCTGTTACCGGTGGTTGGGGTGCCGTTGCCATTCATTAGCTACGGCGGAACTTCGCTGGTGACATTGCTGTCAGCGTTTGGGGTTTTGATGTCGATTCATACGCATCGCAAGTGGATCGCACAGGTTTGAATAAGGTGAAGATGTCAATGCAAGTAATGCGCGGCTGGGCGACTCGGCATGCGTCCTGGGTGGGCCTTATCGGGCTGCTGGGGGCAACGCAGGAGACCCTGGCCGGTGACTACGATGGTTCACCTCAGGTCGCCGAGTTTGTCGGTGAAATGACCCGCGACTACGGTTTCGCCGGTGAGCAGTTGATGGGCGTGTTCCGCGAGGCCCAGCGCAAGCAGGCGATCCTCGACGCCATTTCCCGCCCTGCTGAACGTGTGAAACAGTGGAAAGAATATCGCCCGATGTTCCTCACCGACGCCCGCGTGGCCCGCGGTGTGGACTTCTGGCGCGAGCACGAGGCCGCCCTGGCCCGCGCCGAACAGGAATACGGTGTGCCGGCCCAGGTGATTGTGTCGATCATCGGCATCGAAACCTTCTACGGGCGCAACACCGGCAGCTACCGGGTGATCGACGCGTTGTCGACCCTGGGCTTCGATTACCCGCCCCGTGCCGACTTCTTCCGCAAGGAACTGCGCGAATTCCTGCTGCTGGCCCGCGAAGAGCAGGTCGATCCACTGACCCTCAAGGGCTCCTACGCCGGAGCGATGGGCTTGCCGCAATTTATGCCGAGCAGCTTTCGCGCCTACGCGGTGGATTTCGACAATGACGGCCACATCAATATCTGGAGCAACCCCGACGATGCCATCGGCAGCGTGGCCAGCTACTTCAAGCGCCACGGCTGGGTTGCTGGCGAGCCGGTGGTGGTCCGCGCGGATGTCACCGGGGAGCGCGCCGACGAAGGCCTGACCCAGGGGATCGAGCCGGCCAAGACCGTCGGGGAGTTGCGGGCGCTGGGTTGGTCGAGTCAGAATGCGCCACACGACGACACGCCGGTAACGGCATTCCGCCTGGAAGGCGAAAATGGCCCTGAATACTGGATGGGCCTGAAGAATTTCTACGCAATCACGCGTTATAACCGCAGTGTGATGTACGCCATGGCCGTGCATCAGCTGTCAGACATGCTGGTCCAAGCACGGGGCAACAAGTAATGCGGGCATCGCCGTTCAATAAACCGCTCAAGCTGGTGGCGTTCACCGCGTTGTCCTTGCTGGTTGTCAGTTGTTCCACCAGCCGCGCGCCGACGCAGAAGTCCGGCGGCGCGGTGGTTCGGTCCCAACCGGGCCTGGACATCAACCGCGCACACAAAGACGGCGCGCCGTGGTGGGACGTGGATGTCTCGAAAATCCCGGACGCCACGCCGACCCTGCACACCGGCGCCTACAAGGCCAACCCGTACACCGTACTGGGCAAGACCTACTTTCCGCTGCAAGAGTCCAAGACCTACGTGCAGTCCGGCACAGCCTCCTGGTATGGCACCAAGTTCCATGGCCAGAACACCGCCAATGGCGAAGTGTATGACCTGTACGGCATGAGCGCGGCCCACAAGACCTTGCCGTTGCCCAGCTATGTACGCGTGACCAACCTGGACAACCACCGCACGGTGATCCTGCGGGTCAATGACCGTGGGCCGTTCTACTCGGACCGTATCATCGACTTGTCCTACGCCGCCGCCAAAAAGCTTGGCTACGCCGAAACCGGCACTGCGCGGGTCAAGGTCGAAGGCATCGATCCGGCGCAGTATTGGGCTCAGCGTGGCAAGCCGGCGCCGTTGATGCTCAACGAGCCGCAGACCCCGCAACCGCAGATCACCGCATCGGCCGGCAAGGTCGAACAGTGGACGCCGCCACCGCAACAGCACGCCCCAGACACCGTGGCCGTGCCCCAGGCCGCGCCGGGTGCTTCCGTGGCGGGCGGGCAGTACCTGCAGGTCGGCGCTTTCGCCAACCCGGATGCGGCGGAACTGTTAAGGTCCAAACTCAGCAGCATGGTCAATGCGCCGGTCTTCATCAGTTCCATCGTGCGCAACCAGCAAACCTTGCACCGCGTGCGGATGGGCCCGATTGGCTCGCCGAGCGAGGTGGCGCAAGTGCAGAACAGTGTGCGTCTGGCCAACCTGGGGCAACCCAGTGTGGTCACCGCCGAGTAAGCAGTAACGGATTGATAGTTCAGGCACGTACGCGGGCTTGAACTCTGGTTGTTGGCTCGTTTGAACAATAAAAACCCGGGAGCAAGGGGTGAGCGGGCAACCGAACACGCGACAGTCTGGTAGCGGGCTGTCTGAATAAGTTTTGCCCGCGAGGGCAAGTTTCCATAAGCAATTTCGAGAGACGGATGAACATCACCACCTTAGCCAAACGCACGTGCCTGCTTATCTCGCTGATCATCACCCCGGCCGCCTGGGCGGTTGAAATGGTGCCGGCTTCACCGCAACTGGCCGCCAAGGCCTGGGTGCTCATGGATGCCGCCAGCGGCAACGTGCTGGTCGAGAACAACGGTGACCAGCGCCTGCCGCCGGCCAGCCTGACCAAGCTGATGACCGCCTATATCGCGACCCTGGAAATCCGTCGCGGCCAGATCGGCGAAAACGACCCAGTGACCGTCAGCGAAAACGCCTGGCGTACCGGCGGTTCGCGGATGTTCATCAAGGTGGGCTCCCAAGTCACCGTCAGCGACCTGCTGCACGGCATCATCATCCAGTCCGGTAACGACGCCAGCGTCGCCCTGGCCGAGCACATCGCCGGCAGCGAAGACGCGTTCGCCGACATGATGAACAAAACCGTGGCCGATCTGGGCATGACCAACAGCCACTTCATGAACCCGACCGGTCTGCCGAACCCAGAGCACTACTCGTCGGCCCATGACATGGCGATCCTGGCGCGCGCGATCATCCGCGTCGACCCGGTGCACTACGCGATCTACTCCCAGAAGGAGTTCTTCTGGAACAACATCAAACAGCCTAACCGCAACCTGCTGCTGTGGCGCGACAAGACCGTCGACGGTCTGAAAACCGGCCACACCGAAGAGGCCGGCTACTGCATGGTGTCCTCGGCGGTACGTGACGGCCAACGCCTGATCGCCGTGGTGTTCGGTACCAACAGCGAGCAGGCCCGTGCGGCCGAGACGCAAAAGCTGTTGACCTACGGTTTCCGTTTCTTCGAAACCCAGACCTTCTACCAGAAGGGTGCTGAGCTTGCGACCGCCCCGGTGTGGAAAGGCGCGGCTTCCCAAGTCAAGGCCGGCCTGGCCGAAGACCTGACCCTGACCATGCCTAAAGGCCAGCTGAAAAAGCTCGCTGCCAGCATGACCATGAATCCGCAATTGGTCGCGCCAATCGCCAAGGGCGATGTGATCGGTAAAGTCGAAGTGAAACTGGACGACAAGGTGGTGCACAGCGCCGACCTGATCGCCCTGGACGCCGTCGACGAAGGTGGTATCTTCCGCCGCGTGTGGGATAGCATCCGTCTATTCTTCTACGGCTTGTTCAACTGATTGTGTGCACCTGCAAAGCCCCGCGTTGATCCGACGCGGGGCTTTGCCGTCGCCACGGCTTACCGCTTACGAGGCCGTTCTGCCATGACCGATAAAGAAGTGAAGGCGCCTAAGATCGAGTTCCCGGTGACGGATTATCCCGTCAAGGTGATCAGCGATACCGGTGTTGGCAACAAAGACAAGATCCTCGACATTGTGCGTAAACACGCCACGATCAACGACAACCGTGTGGACGAGCGCTCCAGTACCAACGGTAAATACACCACGATCCAGTTGCACATCGTGGCGACGGATCAGGACCAGCTCTACAACATCAACAGTGAATTGCGGGCCACCGGCTTCGTACACATGGTGTTGTGATGTCGCAGGTCCTGGGCTTTCGTGAACTTGGCCAGATGGCCTACGAGCCCGTCTGGCATGCGATGCAGCGCTTCACCAACGAGCGCGGCACCTCGGCGCCGGATGAGATCTGGCTGGTGGAACATCCACCGGTGTTCACCCAGGGCCAGGCCGGCAAGGCCGAACATCTGTTGCTGCCGGGGGAGATTCCGGTGGTGCAGGTCGACCGGGGTGGCCAAGTGACTTACCATGGCCCCGGTCAGCTTGTGGCTTACCTATTGTTGGATGTGCGCAAGCTGGGGTTTGGTGTGCGTGATCTGGTCAGCCGCATCGAGGCGTGCCTGATCGAGCTATTGGCCAGTTACGGCGTCACCGCCGCGGCCAAGCCCGATGCTCCGGGGGTGTATGTGGATGGCGCGAAAATCGCTTCCCTAGGGCTGCGGATTCGCCACGGTTGTTCCTTTCATGGCCTGGCCCTGAACGTGGACATGGACCTGGCGCCCTTCCGGCGCATCAACCCGTGCGGTTATGCCGGGTTAGCGATGACACAGCTGAGCGAGCATGTGACACCGATTAAATTTGCCGAGGTAAGTGCCCGGCTGCGCGCGCAGCTCGTCAAACACCTCGACTATGCTGAGCAGACGACCCTTACGGGCGGAATCGACTGACTATGACTACTGATGCAGTGCAAACCATGATCCCGACGCTGGACGTAACCGAGCGTCCGGCCCCGGCCCCGCGTGCCAAGGTGGAAGCCGGCGTCAAGCTGCGCGGCGCCGAGAAGGTTGCACGCATCCCGGTAAAGATCATTCCGACCACCGAACTGCCGAAAAAGCCTGACTGGATCCGCGTGCGCATCCCTGTCTCGCCGGAAGTCGACCGTATCAAAGCCCTGCTGCGCAAACACAAGCTGCACAGTGTGTGCGAAGAAGCCTCCTGCCCGAACCTGGGTGAGTGTTTCTCCGGCGGCACCGCCACGTTCATGATCATGGGTGACATCTGCACCCGCCGTTGCCCGTTCTGCGACGTCGGCCACGGCCGGCCGAAGCCACTGGACGTCAACGAGCCGGAAAGCCTGGCCATCGCCATCGCCGACCTCAAACTCAAGTACGTGGTGATCACTTCGGTGGACCGCGACGATTTGCGTGACGGCGGTGCCCAGCACTTTGCCGACTGCATTCGCGAAATTCGCAAACTGTCGCCGAACGTTGTGCTCGAAACCCTGGTGCCGGACTACCGTGGCCGTATGGACGTGGCGTTGGAAATCACCGCCGCCGAGCCGCCGGATGTGTTCAACCACAACCTGGAAACCGTGCCACGCCTGTACAAGGCCGCGCGTCCCGGTTCGGACTACCAGTGGTCGTTGACCCTGCTGCAGAAGTTCAAGCAGATGATGCCGCACATCCCGACCAAATCCGGCCTGATGCTGGGCCTGGGCGAGACCGATGAGGAAGTGATCGAAGTCATGAAGCGCATGCGCGAACACGACATCGACATGCTGACCTTGGGTCAGTACCTGCAACCGTCGCGTAACCACTTGCCGGTGCAGCGTTTCGTGCACCCGGACACCTTCGCCTGGTTCGCCGAGGAAGGCTACAAGATGGGCTTCAAAAACGTGGCATCGGGCCCGCTGGTGCGTTCTTCGTACCACGCCGACGAGCAGGCCAAGCTGGTCAAGGCAAGCCTGATCTCCTGATCGGAGTTTAAATCCGGAATGCGAGGGGCTTATGTGGGAGGGGGCTTGCCCCCGATAGCGAAAGGCCAGTCACTCATGTGCTGCCTGATCCACCGCTATCGGGCCAAGCCCCCTCCCACATTTCGTTGTGCGTTAACCAGGGAGAGTTGTGTATGACAACCGCCGTTCCAGCCCTTCGTTCTGAAGGCACCATCGCCCTGATCGCTCCCGCCGGTCCCGCCGCGCTGAATGTTGAAAAGGCCGGCCGATGGATGCGCACCCGCGGCTACGACCTGCGGATTTTCCCTGGGGTGTATGAGCGCGACGGCTACCTTGCCGGCAGCGATGAGGTGCGCTTGCGTGACCTGCACGCCGCCTTCGCCGACCCTGAAATCGATGCGATCTTCTGCCTGCGGGGCGGCTACGGCACGCCACGGCTGTTGGACTGTCTGGACTTCGACCTGCTGCGCGCCAACCCCAAACCCTTCGTCGGCTACAGCGACATCACCGCCTTGCACCTGGCCATCAACCGCTACGCGGGCTTCGTGACGTTTCATGGGCCAATGCTCAATGCCGACCTGTTGGGCGACAAGCAGCAACCCACCGAGTCCTCACTGTTCAGCCTGCTGCGTGGTCAACTGGGCGCGGGCAACCTCATCACGCACCCTGCGGCCTACCCGCTGACCACCATTGAGCCTGGCATCGCCTGTGGGCGCTTGCTGGGGGGCAACCTGTCGATGATTGCGGCGGTGATGGGCACGCCTTACGAAATCGACGCGCAGGGCATCATCCTGTTTATCGAAGACGTCAACGAGCCGATCTACCGCATCGATCGTCTGCTCACGCATTTGCGCCTGGCGGGTAAGTTGGCTCAGGTAGCTGGGGTGCTGGTCGGGGACGTGGCGGGTGTGGATAACGTCGCGCTGGAGCGCCTGCTCAAACAGACATTTGAACCGTTATGCATTCCGGTGCTGGCCGGCTGGCGCAGTGGACATTGCGATCCGAACCTGACCCTGCCGATGGGCGCGTTGGTGCGGCTGGATGCGGGGGAGCAGCGGGTGGTGTTGGAGCAGGATGTGGTCGTTACACTTTGAATCTGGGATCACTCGCTAAACCGCCATCGGGGGCAAGCCCCCTCCCACATTGATCAGTGATCGACATGACAGATCGGTCAACTGTGAGAGGGGGCAAGCCCCCTCTCAAATTGATCAGTGATCGACATGACAGCTCGGTCAACTGTGGGAGGGGGCAAGCCCCCTCTCACATTGATCAGTGCTCGACATGACAACTCGGTCAACTGTGGGAGGGGGCTTGCCCCCGATAGCATTAGCCGCCATCAGCCGATCTAGCGGTTTTGCAGCGACTCCAGCAACTTCACCGTCGGATACCCATCCGCCGGCCAGCCCAGTGCCTGTTGCGCCGCGCGAATGGCCTTGCGGGTATTGGCGCCGATGATGCCGTCCGGGTTGCCCGCGTCGTAGCCTTTAGCGCTGAGTACCGTTTGCAGCTCAATGCGCTGTGAACGGCTCAGGGGCAGTTCATCCTTGGGCCAATCGCCACGAATCACACCGCCACCGCCGAACCGTTCGGACAGCAGGCCAACCGCCAGTGCATAAGACGACGAGTTGTTGTACTTGAGGATGGCGCGGAAGTTGTCCAGCACCAGGAACGCCGGCCCACGGTAGCCCGCAGGTAGCAGCAGGGCGGCGGACAATTGATCGACGTTGGGCGGCATGCTGGCGCCCGGCGGCAACTGGAGGCCCAGTTTCAGCCATTCGCCAACGGTCTTGCGCGTGCCGCCATCGGCCAGGGCGTAATCGAAGTTGCTTGGCAGTTGTTTGACCTCAAAGCCCCACGGCTGGCCTTTCTGCCATCCGGAGCTTTGCAGGTAGTGCGCGGTGGAGGCGAGGGCGTCGGCCGGGCTGTTCCAGATATCCCGGCGACCGTCGCCGTCGAAGTCCACGGCGTGGGTGTTGTAGGTGGTGGGAATGAACTGGGTCTGGCCCATGGCCCCGGCCCAGGAGCCTTTCATCTGGTCGGCTGCGATATCGCCATGCTGGATGATCTGCAGGGCCGCCAGCAATTGTGCCTGGGCAAACGCCGGTCGGCGGCCTTCGTAGGCCAGGGTCGCCAGGGAGCGGATCACCGAGTTGTTACCCTGGAACTGGCCGAAGTTGCTCTCCATGCCCCACACCGAGACCAGTGCCTGACGGTCGACACCGTAGCGTTGCTCGATGCGTTGCAGAATATCGGCGTACTTGATCAGCAACGCCTGGCCATTGCGCACGCGCACCGGTGACAGGGCGCCGTCGAGGTATTCCCACACCGGGCGAGAAAATTCCGGCTGGCTGCGGTCGGCGCGAATCACCGCCATATCAGGCGTGACGTTGGCAAAGGCAGTATCGAAAACAGCGGGGGTGATACCGGCCTTTAGCGCCTCTGCACGGAAGCCAGCCTGCCATTCGGCGAAGGTCTGGGTCGGTTGGATATCCAGGTTGTCCACGGCCAGCGGAGCCACAACGGCGGGCGCTACCACAGGGGCGGGCTGAAGCGTCTGCAAGGGCTGGGCGTCGGCGGCGGTAGGTTTTTCCGCGCAGGCGACGAGCAGAATGAGGCTGGAGGCAGCGATCAATTGGCGCAGGTGCCAACGACGGGAAAGGCTAGAGGGCATGCACAGGTCCAGGGATTACAAATCAGGTGCAGACCTTATCATGCCAGAGGGGCGCTTGCCTTCAGGCAGCCAGAAAGTAAGAAGCCTCCCAGCTATTAGACTGGAAGGCTTCGCGGCGGTAGCTGCCTTTGCCCTTGCCGGCGCGTTCCTGACGGCTGCGGAACAGTGGCTGGGCGATGATGGATTTGGCCTTGTTGGGGCCATGCTTGGATGGCTTTTTGCTCATGGTCGGTACTCTCGGTAGGTGGTTACAACGGCGCAAATCATCTGCCGAAGTTTGGCCGCTGTAAAGCCCGACAAGGTTTTTGAAATGTTAACGCGGTCAACAGATGGGAGGGCTATTCGGCGGGGAGTGTCAGGCGTTGCCCGGACATCAGCAGCGCCAAGCGACTCAGGCTCATCCACGGCGAACCGGCCGCTTGTCCCTTGATTTGCGCATCGATGCGCTGTGCTTCGAGCAGAAGCTGCGCCCAGCGTTGCGCCGAATGCCGTTGCAGGGCTTTGCTCATCAGGGGTTTGCGTTTGTCCCATACCGGTGGTCGTGCCTGGCTGAAACATTTGTCCAGCGGCGTACCTTGGCTGTATTGCAGGGAAATATTGGCCAGTACCCGCAACTCACGGGCCAGGGCCCAGAGAATCACCGGCGGCTCCACCCCCTCGCCGCGCAGCCCTTCGAGCATGCGCAGGGCATGGGCAGGTTCGCCGTTGAGAATCGCATCCACCAGCCCGAACACATCAAAGCGCGCGCTATCGGCCACGGCGCCCTGGACGGTTTCGACGGTGATCTGCCCGTCTTCGGCCATCAGCTTGAGCTTCTCGATTTCCTGGGCGGCGGCAAGCAAGTTGCCTTCAACCCGGGCAGCGATCAGCTCGACCGCGTCTTGAGTCGCCGCCAGGCCCGATTGGGACAGGCGCTGACGAATCCACTGCGGCAATTGGTTACTGTCCACCGGCCAGATCTGGATGAACTGGGTCTGCGCGCCTTCCACCAGCGCCTTGCCCCATTTGGTTTTCTGCGCACTGCCGTCGAGTTTGGGCAGGCTGATCAGCAACACCGTATCCTCGGCGGGGCGTGCACAGTATTCCATCAGGGCCGCAGCGCCTTTGTCGCCGGGCTTGCCTGAAGGCAGACGCAGTTCCAGCAGGCGTTTTTCGGCGAACAGCGACATGCTCGCACCGGCTTGCAGCAAGGTGCCCCAGTCGAAGCTGGCATCCGCGCTGAAGACCTGGCGCTCATCGAAACCTTGCTGGCGGGCAGCCGTGCGAATGGCGTCGGCGGCTTCCTGGCACAGCAGCGGGTCGTCACCGCTGACAATGTAGACGGGCGCGAGGCCACCTTGCAGGTGTTTGGCGAGTTGGGCGGGAGCGAGTTTCATAGGCAGGGCGAACGGGGCGCCTGGGGCGCCCCATTTGGCTTACTCAACCGGTACCGGTACTTCGACAGGCGATTGTTTCGGCGTGTTGTCTTCGTACTCTTGTGCCGCTTTAAGCGCGTCGGCTTCTGCCTTGGCCTTGTCGTCAGCGGTGCGTTGCAGCACTTCCAGCTGCTCAGGTGTGAGCAGTTGCAGGCGCAACATCATGCGTTGAACCAGGTCGCGACGCATTTCCTTGCGCACTTGAATGACTTCCGAATCCGAACCCACCAGGTTGTTACCGTCGTGGCTCACTACCTTCTGGATCTGAATCTTGTCACCCATCAACGGCAGGTGATCACGGCCCTGCACCTCAAAGCTGAGCACGCTGCTCAGTTCGATGTCCGATGCACGGCCTGCGCTGGCGTAGCTCAGGTTACGTTGGGTTTCTTTCTCGTCCACCAGTACCAGCTTGTAGGGCGCGCCGGTGTAGACATGTACGCCGCTGTTTTCCAGGACCTGACGCAGTTGCGTCACGGTTTCGCCATAAGAGTTACGGGCGCTGACGTCCAATTCTTTGATGGACAGGTCATTGGTGCCCGTGCCGCGCAGCTGGAAGCCGCAAGCGCTCAGCAGCACGGCAAGGCCCATAACCAGCAAGTTGCGTTTGATCATTTTGTTGCTCCCCTTGAAACCAGGCGGGCCTTATCGCGGCCCTGAAGGTTTAGTTCGGCGCAGGGCTCAAGCCCTGCGCCCGATCCGATTAGCTGGCGACGATATTGACCAGTTTGCCTGGCACAACGATCACTTTGCGGATCGTCAGGCCTTCGGTAAAGCGCAGCACATTCTCGTTGCTGCGCGCGGCCGCTTCGACTTCTTCGCGGCTGGCGCTGGCTGGCATGTCGATCTGACCGCGCAGTTTGCCGTTGACTTGGATGACCAGTTGCAGCGTGTCCTGCACCAGGGCGCTGTCATCCTGTACCGGCCAGCGCGCATCGATGACCGCGTCGCTGTGGCCCAGGCGGTTCCACAGTTCGTGACTGATATGCGGCGTGATCGGCGCCAGCAGCAGGGTGACCGTTTCCAGGCCTTCCTGTACCAGCGCGCGATCCTGCTCGGTAGCCTGCGGGGCTTTTTCCAGCACGTTCATCAGCGTCATCACCTGGGCGATGGCGGTGTTGAACTTGTGGTTCTGGCCCACGTCCTGGCTGGCTTGCTTGATGGCCAGGTGGATGCTGCGGCGAATGGCTTTCTGCTCGTCGTTCAGCGCGGCCACGTCCAGCTTGGCCGGCAGACCCTGGCTGACATGGGCATGGGCCAGACGCCAGACGCGTTTGAGGAAGCGATGCGAACCTTCCACGCCGGAGTCGGACCACTCGGCGCTCATGTCGGGCGGCGAGGCGAACATCATGAACAGACGGCAGGTATCGGCGCCGAATTGGTCGATCATCGACTGCGGGTCGACGCCGTTGTTCTTCGATTTGGCCATCTTCTCGGTGCCGCCGATTTCCACCGGCAGGCCGTCGGCGATCAGTTTGGCGCTGATGACTTTGGCTTTGCTGTCGCGTTCCAGCTCTACATCCGCCGGGTTGAACCAGGTGTAAGCGCCATTGGCTTCGCGGCGATAGTAGGTCTCGGCGATTACCATGCCTTGTGTCAGCAGGTTCTTGAACGGCTCGTTGGAGGTGACCAGGCCTTCGTCGCGCATCAGCTTGTGGAAGAAGCGCGCGTACAGCAGGTGAAGAATGGCGTGTTCGATACCGCCGATGTACTGGTCGACCGGTAACCAATGGTCGGCTGCGGTTTTTTCTACCAGGCCGCCTTCGTAGTGAGGCGAGGCGTAGCGCGCGTAGTACCACGAGGACTCGACGAAGGTGTCCATGGTGTCGGTTTCACGCTTGGCCGGCTGGCCGCATTTCGGGCAGCTGCACTCGTAGAACTCGGGCATGCGCGCCAGGGGCGAACCGGCGCCGTCCGGCACCACGTCTTCCGGCAGCACCACAGGCAGTTGATCTTCGGGCACCGGCACGTCGCCGCAGCTGGCGCAGTGGATGATCGGGATCGGGCAGCCCCAGTAGCGCTGACGGCTGATGCCCCAGTCGCGCAGGCGGAACTGGGTGCGTGAGGCGCCGAGGTTTTTCTTGATCAGCGCCACTTCGATGGCGTCGAAGGCGCCGGCGAAGTCCAGGCCGTCGAATTCGCCGGAGTTGATCAGGGTGCCGTGCTCGCCATACGCGTCTTGCCATGGTGCCGGGTTGCTGTCGCCCGAGCTGGTGCGCACTACGGTTTTGATCGGCAGGTTGTACTGGGTCGCAAATTCGAAATCGCGCTCATCGTGCGCCGGCACGGCCATTACCGCGCCATCGCCGTAGTGCATCAGCACGTAATTGGCGACCCACACCGGCAACTTCTCGCCGGTCAGCGGGTGCTCGACGAACAATCCGGTCGGCAGACCTTTTTTCTCCTGGGTGGCGACGTCGGCTTCGGCCACGCTGCCGCCTTTGCATTCGGCGATGAATGCCTGCAACTCAGGGTTGTTCTGCGCGGCCTGGGTGGCCAGCGGGTGTTCGGCGGCCACGGCGACGTAGGTCGCGCCCATCAGGGTGTCGGGACGGGTGGTGAACACTTTGAGGGTGCCCGCTTCGCCGATGGAGTCGACGTTGTACGGGAACTGCACTTCCATGCCCTTGGATTTGCCGATCCAGTTGCGCTGCATGGTCTTGACCTGTTCCGGCCAGCCCGGCAGATCATCCAGGCTCGACAACAGCTCATCGGCGTAGGCGGTGATCTTGAAGTAGTACATCGGGATTTCGCGCTTTTCGATCAGCGCGCCGGAACGCCAGCCGCGACCGTCGATCACCTGCTCGTTGGCCAGTACGGTCTGGTCGACCGGGTCCCAGTTCACGGTGCCGCTTTTTTTGTAGATCACACCTTTTTCGAACAGGCGCGTGAACAGCCATTGTTCCCAGCGGTAGTAGTCCGGCTTGCAGGTGGTCACTTCACGGGACCAGTCCACGGCCAGGCCCAGGCTGCGCAGCTGGGTCTTCATATAGGCGATGTTTTCGTAGGTCCACTTGGCGGGCGCTACATTGTTTTTCATCGCGGCGTTTTCCGCCGGCATGCCAAAGGCGTCCCAACCCATGGGTTGCAGGACGTTTTTACCTTGCATGCGCTGGTAACGGGAAATCACGTCGCCGATGGTGTAGTTACGCACATGCCCCATGTGTAGCTTGCCGCTGGGGTAAGGGAACATCGACAGGCAGTAGAAGGTCTCCTTGCCTGGCTGTTCACTGACTTCAAAGGACTTCTGCTCGTCCCAGAAGGCTTGGGCGGCATTTTCTATTTCACGGGGCTGATATTGTTCGTGCATGGCTACTTTTTGAACTGAATAGGGGTGGCCTAATCCTCTTCGGTGCATTGTCCGGGTAGATCGACACCCAAAAGCGCCGCATCCGTGCCCAAACCCTGCGGGAAGTGGAGTTACAGGAAGCGCCGTAGCATACATGACCCCACTCTATCGAGGGAAACCCTGATTGCGCGGCCAAGGCCGTCTGTCGCGGCGCCGGGCAGGCGCAGCTACGGGGGCTACGCTGTTTATTGGGGAGCAAGTCTTTCTTCAATGAGGTGAGGGGATGGTTGAATCGCAGCGAATCGCAACGAAACCGGAAATCTACGAAGGACTTATCGACCGATTGGGTCGTGCATTGGATGCAGCGAGAACTGCGGGCCGATTGCGTGATGAGCGGCCTGTGGAGTTGGAGCTGCGCGGTTTGAGCCGCGCGGAATTGGAACTGATCAAGGCTTATCTGGAACGCAACAAGTGCAGTGCGCCTCCCATGGCGGCAACCCCGCCAGTCAAGGAGCCCACGCAGTCTGCCAAGGTGGTGTGGCTCAAGGATTTGCCGGCCGGTCGTGGCCCGGAGAGATTCCGGTCCGCCCGCTGCAAGTAGTTCGCTCCCCCCTGAACAGCACCATTTAAACGTGCAACTTTCTAGATTGTCGCTAGACCCCGTTACACCTTAGGCTTCGGGCATCTGTGGAGATGCCCGATGCCTATTCGTTATTTCATCAAACAACTGCTCCTGCCGCCCGGCATTCTCTTGCTGCTGCTGGCGCTTGCCTGGTGGTTTCGCCGTAGCCGCCCGAAGTTGGCCGGCTGCTGCTTTGCCCTGGGCCTGGGCGGTATGTGGTTGATCAGCCTGCCCGTGATGGTGGAGTGGGGCGCCCGTGCGCTTGAGACCGAGCCGCCATTGGCTCGTGAGGACTGGTCAACCCTGGCCCAACGCGCCGACGCCATCGTGGTGTTGGGTTCCGGGCGTGAGCGAGGCGACCCCGCCTGGGGCGCCGATCAGCCTACGGGCATTGGGCTGGAACGCCAGCGTTACGCCGCGCGCTTGGCCAAGGCGTCGGGGTTGCCGGTACTGACTACCGGTGGCCTGCATTACGGCACGCCCCCCAGCGAAGCGCAGTTGATGGCGGTGTCGATGCAGGATGACTTTGGCGTCACGGTGCGCTGGAAGGAAGAACGCAGCCGTACCACTTGGGAGAACGCGCAGATGAGCGCCGAGATTCTATTGCCCGAGGGTATCAAGCGCGTGGTCGTGGTCACCCAGGCCTGGCATATGCCGCGATCGGTCTGGAGTTTTGAAAAGGCCGGTTTCACCGTCGTACCGGCCCCGGTCGGTTTTTTGGGGGTGGACAATGCCCGTCCTCTGGGCGGTTGGATGCCGGAATTCAAATCGGTGTGGCAGAGCGGGCAGTTGATTAACGAAGCGGTCGGGCAGGTGGGGTATCGATTGTTTTATCGCTGAATTGCGTCATAAGAAATCAGCCGTTGGGCGGATTTAGAGAAGGTCAGTTTTCGGTATGAACGCAATGTTCTAACTGGCCTTATGGCGCAAGCGGTCAGGCGCATCTTTCTTGTAGGATATGTAGTACATCCTAGTGCGCGCAGTACCTAAGATGCTGAGTGATGAATATAAATGAATAACTTTTTGTTGTTGTGTTGATTGATTGTTTATGGAGGTTCGTAATTTTTTGGCTGCGTAAATTTTCAATTAATTCGCGGTCAATTAAAAGTTGTTGTGTGAATAAGTTATTTTTGCTTGTGCGGGTTCGCTGCGTGCCGTAATTTTTTGTGCGTTGATAAGGTGGAATTTTTAAGAAGTTGGCTGCCACTAGTCTGTGCGAACACTGACGCTGCGCAGTGCGACAAATTAAACTTGTGGGATAAATTAATCGCTCCCCTCGTGCGTTAAGTTGTCGCAAGTGTTTCCGTGGTGAACTATGTGCTAATTGACCTAGAGAGGCGCAGTTGTGTGAATATATTATCAACAGCAAATAATCACCGAGTAAGCCGGTTGGGTAATGCCTTTGCCGGTGAAGAGGCTCCTGCTACATCTGGAGCGGGAAACTTGTCAGCGAAACGAGGTGAGCATTTCACGGCTTACAGCCCTAACGTTCTTGGCCCTTTAAAACAGGACGACGCGCAATTAGGTCAAACGCTGACGACGTTGCTTTTGTTATTGAAAAACGTCACCGACAGCTTGAAACAGTTTTTGGATGCCGACGCGATATTGCCGGCGCCCGCGACCGACGTAGCGCCCAAGCCACCCTCGATTATCCCGCCCAAACCGCGTGAACTCGAAGCGCTGCCAGCAGTTGATATCAAGGTCAGGCACCTCGTAGACCGCTTGCCTGTGGCTGACGAGGAGCTTGATCCGTTTGATGCACTGGACTTCGCTGATGGCAAGCATGGCGGCGCAGGCGTTGCACTTGAGGATTATGAATGGCGGCGGATATGGAGCGAAGTGATCAATGAAGACGATTGGGCGGTGGAGTTGTCTGGAAAACCCAAGGGGCAAAAACCGGATGATCTGAAAGCGGGGGTGTCCTGGCAATACAAGCCGTACCCGTGGTTGGGCCATGACAGCCGTGTTCCTTATTTGGAAGTCATTAAGTTGGCCATGTCGAAGTATGGCCAGAGTGTGGACAGTGTCCTGGAAAAAGTAACGGCCGTGCCTGGCGGGTACGACATTATTATGAAAGATGGTGTCGCGTTAAATATCACTCATAAAGAGTTGCAATTGGCGTCCAAGGCCTGTGGGTTTGTGGGCTTCGATGAAGGCATGGTGAACGATGCTTCGTTTTTATTTGGGGTTCTGTGCAAGCGTATCTATTTGACTGAGCAAGCGAAGCACTTCGCGGACAATGAACCTTGGACGCGCTCATCTGCTGAAAAAATTCCGAAAATGCGCACCTATGCCGGTGTATTAGCGCTCACGCCATTTAATACGAACAAACATGAAATTCTGGCGGCGCTTGGATTGCGCGACGCGATCAGCACCACTGAATTGGCCAAAGGTCCTCGTGAAAGAAAGGTACGGCAACATAATTACTGAGCCTCTGATGGAAGATATTTCAAGGGTTATTAGGGCTATCTGTTGATGAGTGCCGGTTAGTCTTGGCTGGCCGTGGCTGTTAATGAAAACCAGGGAGAAAGAGGTATGAGTCATTCGGTTGCCAGCCCCGTAAATGGTTACTACGGGCGTTATCAGGCTGAGGTGCATAAAAGTTATGTGGGGGCTGCGCCTGAAAGGCCGCACGGGGCAGGGGCGTTCGACAGGGCTGCACGCCCCGATGGTGCAACAGCCAATAGTGCGGCCCCCCATGCCCAGGCTTCGTTCTCCGCGATCACTGACATGTTGCGCGAGTTAAATAACATGATCACTACGCTGTCCGCACGTATGGGTGGGCAGCAGCACAGGACATTACCCGCTACTAAGTTGACTCCTGATCAAACACGATCAGTGCTTCAGCCCCATAGCCCGCCATTGGAACGCTCGGCGCTCGGCGTAGATTCGGGTTCAGATGTTCCCGAGACGCCACATCGAAAATTTATCCGGGGCAACGCGGAGAATGCCGGCATAAAACCGACCCATATTTGGGGGGCGTTCTCTCAGGAAGGGGTGGGTAACTGCGTCACCGTCAGTGCAATCAAGGCCGCCATGGCTAAGTTCGGCCATAACCCTCATGGCATCTACAAGCAAATCACCGAAGTTAAGGACGGTTTTGAAGTCACCGTGCGGGACTCTTTCAAGTTGCATATTTCCTTTGAGGAATTGGACGAGGCTCAAGAAGGTGCCGGACTTAGGCCGGGTCACTCGGAGGATGTTCTTATCAATGCGCAGTTTCTATACGCCGTCAGTGCCAAACGAGCGCAGCTTGAAAACAATGACGGAAACGCCGAAGAGAGCTTCGAGGATGCCATGGTGACGCTCGCCGATGGAGAGCTTGCGGGCGAGGGGCTTATTCGCCTGGGATTGCGGGCGCATATGGCGCCTACCACCGTGAGGGAACTGGCCGAGGGTGCCATCGGAGTTCTCTGCAATGGGCCGCACCAAATGGCTGTAGTCGATGGCGCGCTTGATATGTGGGGCACCAAGACCAGCGTCTATAAGGACTTTCATTGGCGTTATGGCGCCAAACTGATCTAAACCAATCAAGTAAGTAAGGAATACTGCTGATGAGCGTGTCCAGAGTCGCTAACAGTTTTTACGAGGGGCGTTACGGTCAGCCTGTCACCGCCCAGCGCAACAGTAACGAAAACACCTATTCATCGTACCGGTCGCCTCTTAATAGACCGTCCGCAAACCAGGCGTATGCCAGTCTCGACAACGGAGCAGAGCCCGGCAATTCATTGATCAAGGGCGATGCGGATTCACCCAGCGTTATCCCGACGAATATTTTCCGCGATTTCTACCAGGGCGGCAGTGGAAATTCAGTGGCTATTTCGGCGATTAAACTGGCCATGATGAAGTTTGGCCACAACCCTCATCATATCTATAAAAAAATAGAGGCAACGGCTGATGGGTTCAATGTGAGGATGAGGGACGGCTATAAGCTCTTCATTACTCATGACGAAATTCGGCAGGCTGCCGCCGCTTCGGGATTTATAGGCGACGGTTCCAATGATGTGCTGGTTAACGCCCAGTTTTTATATGCGGTCAGCGCCAAACGCATGCAGCTCGACAAGTTTTACGAGCGCAGCAGTGAAACCTTTGCCTCGGCGCTGCAAATGCTCAGTTCAGGTGATTATCCAGGTGAGGCATTACGACGGTTGGGGCTGAAGCACCAGATGGTCGCCGCGTCGATGCGCGAGCTACGAAAGGGCGGAACGGGCTCGATGTATACCCCCGGCCATATGCTGGCCGTTGTCGACGGTCACATGGATTATTACGGGCGACGCGTGAAACTGGCTGGGTCGGGCATGGCAATCACTGGCAGAATCGCCATGACGCTAAGGTAGGTGCAAGGGCTTTCTCCTCGGAGAAAGCCCTGCCTGCGGGTGGGGCTCTTGTCAGCCGATTTTCGACAGGCGGCCCGCCAGCAGCGCCCAGCCAAACAGCCCCAGACACACGATGATCAACGGCCACGAACGCCATTGCAGGTACGGCGTCAGGTTATGCATGGGCACTACTTCGCCATACAGGATGCCGCGTTCGAACTGCGGGATCTGCACGGTGATCTGTCCGAACGGGTTGATCAGCCCGGTCACGCCGTTGTTGGTGGCGCGGATCATCCAGCGCCCCGCTTCCAGCGCACGCATCTGCGCCATTTGCAGGTGTTGCAGAGGGCCGATGGAGCGCCCGAACCAGGTGTCGTTGCTGATGGTCAGCAACAGGTCGCTCTGGGCTGAAAGGCCTGCGGCAAACTCGGGGTAAACCACTTCGTAGCAGATGAACGGGGCGATCTGATAACCCTTGGCTTGCAGCATGGCCTGGTCGGAGGGGCCACGGGCAAAGTCCGACATCGGCAGGTCGAAGAACGCAATCAGCCCGCGCAATATGTCCTGCAACGGTACGTACTCACCGAAAGGCACCAGTTTTTGCTTCAGGTAGGTGCCGTCGCCTTCGCCCACTACGGTGATGCCGTTGAAGTAACGCTTCTGGTGGTGCACTTCCTGACGAATCGGCACGCCAGTAATCAGCGCGGTATGCCGGTCGGCCGCGAACCGCCCCATCATCCCCAGGTAACCCTCCACCGACTCCTTGAGCACCGGCACCGCTGTTTCGGGCCAGACCAGCAGGTCCACAGGCTTGGAGCTGAAACTCATGTCGCGGTACAGCGCCAATTGCGCATTGAGCTGCTGCGGGTCCCACTTCATGCTCTGTTCGATGTTGCCCTGGATCGCGGCCACCTTCAACGGAGCGCCGGATGGCTCGGTCCAGGCATGATGTTTGAGCGCCAGCCCGATGCCCCATGGCGCGACCAGCAGCACCAGGCCCGCGGCGACAAAGCCATTGCGTTTGGCGGCCAGCAGGCGCGGCAGGTTGCACAGCACGGCAGCCGTGAGCGCCAGGGCAAAGGAAATCAGCCACATCCCGCCGAGCGGGGCCAGCCCTGCCAGTGGGCCATCGAGTTGACTGTAGCCGGAATAGAGCCACGGGAAACCGGTGAGGAACCAGCCGCGAAAGGCCTCTTGACCCACCCATAGCGCTGCGAATGTCAGGGCGTCCGCCAGCGGCGCTTCGTTGCGGCGTAGCCAGCGTGCCCACAGCCAGGCGGGCAGGGCGAAGAACCAGGCAATGGCGGCCGTGAACAATAGCATCAGGAACCCCGCCAGCAGCACCGAAGCGCCGCCGAAGTGGTGGATGCTGTAGTAGATCCAGCTGGTGCCGGCACCGAACAGGCCGAAACCGAAGCACCAGCCACGCCCCAAGGCCTGGCGCGGTGTCAGCTCTCGCAGGCCGATATAGAACAGCCCGACGGCCACCAGCGCAAATGGCCACAAATCGAACGGCGCCAGCGCCAGGGTAGTGATGGCGCCGGCCACCACGGCCAGCAGGTTACCGGGCCAGCCGGGTGCGATAAGACGGCGCATGTCAGTCCTTAGCGGGCGATAGGTGTCAGGCGAATCAAGTGGATACGACGGCTGTCGGCATTCAGGATGCGGAAGCGATAGGCGCCGATTTCGGTGGTTTCGTTGCGCTTGGGCAGGTGGCCAAACGCGCTCATCACCAAACCGCCCACTGTGTCGAACTCGTCGTCGGAGAATTCGCTGTCAAAGAACTCGTTGAAGTTCTCGATCGGCGTCAACGCCTTGATCAGGAAGTCGCCGCTGGGCAGGGGCTTGATGTAGCTGTCTTCTTCGACGTCGTGTTCGTCTTCGATGTCGCCGACGATCTGTTCCAGTACGTCTTCGATGGTCACCAGGCCCGCCACGCCGCCGTATTCGTCAATCACGATGGCCATGTGGTTGTGGTTGGCGCGGAATTCGCGCAGCAGCACGTTCAGGCGCTTGGACTCGGGCACGAAGGTGGCCGGGCGCAGCAGATCCTTGATGTTGAAGCTGTCGCCGTTCTCTTTGAGGATCAGCGGTAGCAGATCCTTGGCCAGCAGCACGCCCATGACGTCGTCATGGCTTTCGCCGATCACCGGGTAGCGCGAGTGCGCCGAGTCGATCACGGCCGGGAGGAACTCCCGTGGGGTCTGGGTCGCCTTGATGCTGATCATCTGCGAACGCGGGACCATGATGTCCCGGACCTGCAGGTCAGCCACCTGGATGGCGCCTTCGACGATGGCCAGCGCTTCGCTGTCCAGCAACTTGTTCTGATGGGCCTCGCGCAGCAGCTCCAGCAGCTCCTGGCGGTTTTTCGGCTCGTGGGCAAAAGCCTGGGTCAGTTTACCCAGCCATGACTTCTGCCCGTTGCTCGATCGGTCTTCGCTCATAGCGATTACTCTGAATCCTTCGTTGTTACAGTTGAGTGTTTTTTAAGCTTCGTCATCGGCATAAGGGTCGGGATGACCCAATTGCGCAAGCAACGTTCGTTCCAGCGCTTCCATTTCCTCGGCTTCGTCATCGTCTATATGGTCGTAACCCAAGAGATGCAAGCAGCCGTGGATGACTAGATGGGCCCAGTGCGCCTCAAGTTCCTTGCCTTGTTCCCTGGCTTCACGCTCGACGACTTCGACGCAGATCACCAGGTCGCCCAGCAATGGAATGTCCAGCAACTCGTCGGGAACATCGGCGGGGAAGGACAACACGTTGGTCGCGTAGTCCTTGTGGCGCCAGGTGTGGTTCAGCTCGCGGCCCTCGGCCTCGCCCACCAGACGGATGGTCAGCTCCGAGTCGGCGCTGCGCTGGCGCAGTGCCAGTGCACACCATTGGCGAAACTGCTCCTCGCTGGGGGCTGGCGCGTCGGTGGCCAGCTGTAGATCCAGTTCAAGCATCGCCGCGAACGTCCTTGGCCGGGGCACCATCGCGATGGTCGAAGCGCTCGTAGGCTTCGACAATGCGCTGCACCAGCGGGTGGCGCACCACGTCCTTGGGCATAAAGTGCGTGAAGCTGATACCCGGAACGTCCTTGAGTACCTCGATCACCTGGGCGAGGCCGGACTTGGTGCCCTTGGGCAGGTCGACCTGGGTGACGTCGCCGGTAATCACGGCCGTGGAGCCGAAACCGATACGGGTGAGGAACATCTTCATCTGCTCGACGGTGGTGTTCTGGCTTTCGTCGAGGATGATGAAACTGTTGTTCAAGGTACGGCCGCGCATGTAGGCCAGCGGAGCGATCTCGATCACCTGGCGCTCGATCAGCTTGGCCACATACTCGAAGCCGAGCATCTCATAGAGCGCGTCGTAGAGGGGGCGCAGGTACGGGTCGATCTTCTGGGCCAGGTCACCGGGCAGGAAACCGAGCTTTTCACCGGCCTCGACCGCTGGGCGTACCAGCAGAATGCGGCGTACTTGCTCGCGTTCCAGCGCATCGACCGCGCAGGCCACGGCCAGGTAGGTCTTGCCGGTACCGGCCGGGCCGATGCCGAAGTTGATGTCGTTGCCGAGGATTTCCTTGACGTAGCGCTGCTGATTCAAGCCGCGTGGGCGAATCATGCCTTTCTTGGTGCGCAGGGCCACGCTGGCTTCGGCTACAGGGTTGTTGGCCAGGTCTTCCACGGCCGATTCCTGCAGGTACAGGTGCACGGTTTCCGGTGACAACTCGCTGCCCTTCGTCTCGCGGTAGAGACGGCGCAACAGGTTTTCTGCGGACGTGGTGTGCTGGGGGTCGCCAATGAGTTCGAACTGATTGCCGCGGTTGCGGATCTCGATGCTCAGGCGTTGTTCGATCAGACGCAGGTGCTCGTCGAACTGTCCGCACAGATTGGCGAAACGGCGAGCCTCAAATGGCTCGAGGAGAAAACGATGGGGTTCTGCTATGGGTGCGTTCAAGGTTGCTTTTAGCCGCCCTTTGGCTGTTTAAGTGAAAGAGAGGATAACGCCAGTGACGCGGGTACGAAAGCACTTACGTCATTGGAATGTTGCACGGTTCCAATGTGGGTGGGGGGCTTGCCCCCGATAGCGGTGTGTCGCCAATAAATGAGTGGTCTGATTCGCCGCCATCGGGGGCAAGCCCCCTCCCACGTTTATTGCACCAGCGAGCCGCGCAACGAATGCGGCTGCGCCGCATCGATGTGCACATCGGCAAACTGACCGATCAATGTTGGATTATCACAACGGAAATTGACGATCCGGTTGTTCTCGGTGCGGCCTTGCAGTTCGCCGGGGTCTTTCTTGGAATAGTCGGTGACCAGGATGCGCTGGATCGAACCGACCATTTGTCGGCTGATCTCGAAGCCCTGCTGATTCAGGCGGTGTTGCAGGGCATTCAGGCGTTCTTTTTTCACGGTCTCCGGGGTTTCGTCCACCAGGTCCGCCGCCGGGGTGCCGGGGCGTTGGCTGTAGACGAACGAGTAGGAGAAGTCGAAGCCGACGTCTTCGATCAGTTTCATGGTTTGCTGGAAATCTTTCTCGTTTTCGCCGGGGAAACCGACGATAAAGTCCGAGCTTATGCAAATCCCCGGTACGGCTGCGCGCAATTTGCGCAGCTTGGATTTGTATTCCAGGGCCGTATGGTTGCGCTTCATGGCCGCCAAAATGCGGTCCGAGCCCGATTGCACCGGCAAATGCAGGTGTTTGACCAGTTCCGGCACTTCGGCGTGGGCCTGGATCAGGCTGTCGGAGAACTCCAACGGGTGCGAAGTGGTGTAGCGGATGCGCTCGATGCCGTCCACCGCCGCGACCACGCGGATCAGTTCGGCAAGGTCCGCCAGCCGCCCGTCGTGGGTCTGGCCGCGATAACCGTTGACGTTCTGACCCAGCAGGGTCACTTCGCGCACGCCGTTCTCGGCCAGATGGATGATTTCCGACAGCACATCGTCAAATGGACGGCTGACTTCTTCGCCACGGGTGTAGGGCACCACGCAGAACGTGCAGTACTTGCTGCAACCTTCCATCACCGACACGTAGGCGCTGGGCCCGTCGATGCGCGGCTCGGGCAAGTGGTCGAATTTTTCGATTTCAGGAAATGACACGTCAACCTGCGGCAGCTTGCTGGTGCGCGCAGCGTCGATCATCTCGGGTAGGCGATGCAGGGTCTGCGGGCCGAAAACCACGTCGACATAGGGCGCGCGATCGCGGATTGCAGCGCCTTCCTGACTGGCCACGCAACCGCCGACGGCGATCACCATGTCCGGGTTGGCCAGTTTCAATTCGCGCCAGCGACCCAGCTGCGAGTACACACGGTCCTGGGCCCGTTCGCGGATCGAGCAGGTATTGAGCAGGATCACGTCGGCATCTTCGGCGCGGGCGGTGACTTCCAGGGCCTGGTGTTCACCCAGCAGGTCTACCATGCGCGAGCTGTCGTACTCGTTCATCTGGCAACCGTGGGTTTCGATGTAAAGCTTCTTGGCCATGGGAATCGTCAACTGGTGGTAAAGAACCGCGCATTATAGGGGGCATGCCCATTGGTTCCTAGCGCTGTGCATCGGGTGCCATGCTATAGTTCGCGCCCTCTTTTATATCCCCGATGTGTTGTTCGCCCACCATGACCAAACGTGAAGCTCCAATCTACAAGGTGATTTTCCTCAACCAGGGCCAGGTGTTCGAGATGTACGCCAAGCAGATCTATCAAAGTGATCTGTGGGGCTTCCTGGAAGTGGAAGAGTTCGTCTTTGGCGAGCGCACCCAGTTGGTCGTCGATCCGGGCGAGGAAAAGCTCAAGGCGCAGTTCGAAGGTGTAGTGCGCAGCTTTGTGCCGATGCACTCGATCGTGCGCATCGATGAAGTCGAGCGCCTGGGTACACCGAAGATCAGCGAAGCACGGGGCATGAGCAATGTCATGCCGTTTCCGATGCCGATGCCTGAAAAGTAAGGCTCAACTATTTTGTAGGGCGTTTCTGATTTTGCCCTCTAGTACATAGACATTCTGTTTAAAAAATAGCAGATTTTGTTTGTGTCTGGAGGGCGATATAACGATGCCAATAACAAATCACCTCAAGTCTCGCCGTAATAATGGGCCTGGATCTTGATGTTCTTGTTATTGAGCTGTCACGTTGATTCGACTTTAACAGGGTGAGTGCCTGAGTAGGTTGTCACCTCATTTATAAAGCCGTTAGTTGTCGCCGAGTTTCTTATAGCAGTCTTCAAAGAACGTATCCGTTCGGGAGTATCCCTGTGCGCGATTCACGCTATGACATTCTGTTTGAACCGGTCCTCATCGGCCCCGTTCGCGCTCCAAACCGCTTTTATCAAGTGCCGCACTGCAATGGCATGGGGCATGTACATCCATCGGCCATGGCCCGCATGCGCGGTATAAAAGCTGAGGGCGGGTGGGGCGTGGTCTGTACCGAAGAGTGCGAAATCAGCCCGTTGAGCGAGTTTTCTCCCTGCATTGAGGCGCGTTTGTGGGATGAACGCGACATTCCTGCCCTGGCGCGCATGTGCGAAGAGGTACATCAATACGGCTCGCTGGCCGGTGTGGAGTTGGCCTTCAACGGCTATGCGGCGCCCAATCGCTATAGCCGGGAAATCCCCTGGGCTCCCTCGAATACACCTGTGCGCGGGTACGACCCGGTACAGGCGCGGGCCATGAGCCTCGCCGATATCCGTCAGCTGCGCGCCCTGCACAGGGCTGCCGCATTACGGGCGCAAGCGGCAGGGTTCGACATCATCTACGTCTACGCCGGACATGACCTGAGCGTGGCCTTTCATTTTCTGACCCAGCGTAACAACCGGCGCACCGATGAGTACGGTGGTGTGCTGGAGAATCGCGTGCGCCTGTTGCGAGAGCTGATTGAAGACACCCGCGATGCGGTGGGAGGGCGTTGCGCCGTGGCGGTGCGTCTGGCCGTGGATGAGCAGATGGCTGGCGGCCTATGTCGCGAGGGCGAGGGGGCGGAGATTTTTTCGAGGCTGGCCGACCTGCCGGACCTATGGGACGTAAATGTCGCCGACTGGGCAAACGACAGTATGACGGCACGTTTCGCCGCGGAAGGTTATCAGGAAGCCTTCCTGCTGGGGCTCAAGGCGCTTACGAGTAAGCCGGTGGTGGGCGTCGGGCGCTTTACCTCCCCGGACACCATGGTCTCTCTGGTACGCCGCGGGGTGCTCGACCTGATCGGCGCGGCTCGTCCGTCGATTGCCGATCCGTTTCTGCCGCGAAAGATCCAAGAGGGGCGTGCGGACGAGATCCGTGAGTGTATTGGCTGCAATATTTGCGTGAGTGGTGACCACACCAGTACGCCTGTGCGCTGTACGCAGAACCCCACCATGGGCGAGGAATGGCGGCGCGGCTGGCACCCGGAGAACCTCCATCAAGTCCGTCAGCCCGGCCTTGCCCTGGTGGTGGGCGCCGGCCCCGCGGGGCTGGAGTGCGCGCGGGTGCTTGGCGCGCGTGGGATGCAGGTGGCGCTGGTCGACAGCCGGCGTACCCTGGGTGGGCGTGTAGCGCTGGAATCCCGGCTCCCGGGCCTGGCGAGTTGGGCGCGGGTCGTTGACTATCGGCTGTATGCGTTGAGCCGCCTGCCATCGGTCGACATTTACCGTGAGAGCCCCCTGCAGGCCCAAGACGTACTCGATTTCGCGGCCGAGCATGTGGTTATCGCCACCGGCTCGCACTGGCGGCGGGACGGTCTGGGCCGTGCTCTGCGCGTTGCATTACCGGGCCTCGAATGCCTCCCGGTGCTGACCCCAGACGATCTGATGGCTGGCGCAGTGCCGCCTTCGCCGGTGCTGCTGTTTGACGACGATCATTACTACATGGGCAGCGTGCTGGCCGAATGGTTGGTGGCGCAGGGTGTAGAGGTGGTCTTCGTCACTCCGGCGGCGGATGTGGCGGCGTGGACGCACAACACCCTGGAGCAACACCGCATCCAGCGCCGTTTGCTGGAACTTAACATCACAATCGTCCCGTCCCATACGCTGGTCAATGCGGTACCGGAAGGTATGGAGGTTGCGTGTGTCTACACCGGGCGTACGCGCCGGCTGCCTGCCGCATCGGTGTTGTTGGTCACCTCGCGCGAGCCTGAGCAGTCGCTTTATCAGGCGTTGGTCAGCACCCCGGAACTTATGCACGAGCGTGGCATTGGCACGCTCACCTTGGTTGGCGACAGCCTGGCACCTGGCACCATCGCCGCGGCTGTTTATTCGGGGCATCGGCATGCGCGGGAGTTTGATGCGCCAGCCCATTCTTTAGTTGTTCGTAGAGAAATTCCTTTTATCGAGGTGTAGTCAATCCGTCGTTAATCAATCACGAGAGAAATACAACAATGAAAAAAATATGCCTGTTTCTTCTCATGCTTCTTTTTTTAAATACTTCGCTGTTTGCCAAGGAATACACCGTTATTCGTTTTGGTGTGGATCCTAACTATGCCCCGTTTGCTTATAAGAACAATGCGGGGAAGTTGACCGGCTTCGAAGTTGATATCGGCAATGCCCTTTGCAAACAGTTGAACGTTAGTTGCCGATGGGTTGAAAGCGATTTCGACGGGCTTATCCCCAGCCTGAACGCTGGCAAGATCGACGCGATTCTGGCGTCGATGACCGTGACCGATGCCCGGGAGCAGGTGATCGATTTCTCATCCGAAGTGTTTTCCAGCCCTACGGCCATGGTCTTACGCCCCGGCACCGAGCTGGGCAAGGGCATGGCCGTTGGCTATCTGCAAGGCAGTATCCAGGAAACCTACGCTCGCCAAGTGCTCGCCACCCAAGGCATGAGAGTCGTGGCGTATGCCGACCAGGAGCAGGTGTATGCCGACTTGGTCGCAGGGCGTTTGCACGCCTCCCTGCAAGATGCCCAGCAGGCGCAAAGTGGCTTCCTGCGGTTACCTCAGGGAGCCGGGTTCGTCATGGGACCGTTGATTGAAAGCGATTTAATGCCCTCCAAAAGCTCCATCGGCATCGCCAAGGGCAACCACGCCTTGAAAACCTTGCTGGATAAAGGGCTGGCCGCGCTGCACGCCGATGGCACCTACGCGCGCCTGCAAGACCAGTATTTTCCTGGTGTGAACATGTACAGCGGTCAATAACCGCCTTTCAATCGTCGACGAGGGCGCGAGCGATGCCAGTCACGTTCACTCATTTCATCTCGACGCTGGACGCGTATGCACCGCTTTTGCTGCTTGGCGTCTGCGTCACCCTGCAACTGGCACTGCTATCAGTGCTGTTGGGACTTCTGTTGGGCTTGCTCGGTGCGGCGGCCAAATTATCCGGCTTGCGTCTCTTGCGCCTATGGGCGCAGCTCTACACCACGCTGGTACGGGGTGTGCCAGACCTGCTGTTGATGTTGCTGATTTTTTATGGGGCACAAACCGGCTTGAGCCGCCTGACCCGCGCTTTGGGATGGGATTACATCGAAATCGACCCTTTGAGTGCTGGCGTGCTCACGTTGGGATTCATCTACGGCGCGTATTTCACCGAAACCTTTCGGGGGGCTTTGCTGGCTGTACCACGCGGCCAATTCCAGGCCGCCAAGGCGCTTGGTATGACGTTCACTCAGGGGTTTGTGCATGTGGTGTTCCCGCAAATGATGCGGCTCGCCCTGCCGGGGCTGGGCAATAACTGGATGGTATTACTCAAGGCCACGGCCCTGGTGTCGGTCATTGGTTTAGCGGATCTGATCAAAGTGGCTCAGATGGCAGGCAAGGGCAGCCAACTGTTGTTGCCTTTCCTGCTGTTGGCGGCGCTGATCTACCTGCTGCTCAGCAGCGTTTCCAACCTCGCCTTGCGTTGGCTGGAGCGTCGATACGGCGTGGGTGCGCAGGAGCCGTCACGATGATTGAGTTGATACAGACGTATTGGCGGCCGTTCATTTACTCCGACGGCCATCAACTCACCGGTTTGGCCATGACGTTATGGCTGACCAGCGCTTCGCTGTGTTTCGGGCTGATACTGGCGTTGCCATTGTCCATCGCCAGGGACTCTCCCCGGTGCTGGCTGCGTTGGCCGGTGCGTACCTTCACTTACCTGTTTCGCGGTACGCCGCTGTATATCCAATTGCTGATCTTCTACACCGGCATCTACAGCATCGCCGCCGTGCGAGAACAGCCGGTCCTGGATGCGTTCTTCCGCGAGGCGCTCAATTGCACGCTGCTCGCGTTCGCCCTGAATACAGGTGCTTACACGACAGAAATATTGGCCGGCGCCATTCGCGCGATGCCACGGGGTGAAATCGAGGCCGCGCGCTCCTTGGGGTTCGATGGGTGGAAGCTATACGTGCACTTGATTTTGCCCTCGGCACTGCGCCGATCATTGCCCTACTACAGCAATGAGGTGATCTTCATGCTGCATTCCACCACGTTGGCGTTCACGGCTACGGTACCGGACATCCTCAAAGTCGCGCGGGATGCCAATGCCGCGACCTTTCTGACCTTCCAATCCTTCGGCCTCGCTGCACTCCTTTACCTGTGTATTACTTTTGCGCTGGTCGGTTTGTTTCGTCTCGCTGAACGGCGTTGGCTGCGTTTTCTCGATGTGGGCCGATAGGAGGCTGTTATGCAAATTCAGACGCACGAATTGCTGGCGGCCGTGCCGGGTACGGTACGGCGGATCCATAGTTTTCATTACGGCCCGACCGCAGCGGCGGGCAAGGTTTACATCCAAGCCTCACTGCACGCCGATGAGTTGCCGGGAATGTTGGTGGTGTGGCATCTGAAGCAGCAACTTGCGCAGTTGGAGGCCGCCGGGTTGTTGCGCTGCGCTGTGGTGCTCGTGCCGGTGGCCAATCCGCTGGGGCTGGAGCAGGTGCTGATGGACGTGCCGCAGGGGCGTTTCGATAACGAGAGTCGGGAAAACTTCAATCGCTTGTTCTTGGATGTCAGCCAGCAGGTCGGCGACAGTGTGCAAGACATCTTGACCGAAGACCCTGTCAGCAACCTGCGCTTGATCCGTTCGACTCTGCTACGAACGCTTGCCAGCCAAGTGCCCGCCACACAACTGCATTCCATGCGCTTGATCCTGCAGACACTGGCCTGTGATGCCGACTTGGTGATGGACTTACATTGTGATTTTGAAGCAGTGCAGCACTTGTACCTGTCGCCGGATTTCTGGCCACAAGTGGAACCGTTGGCTCGTTACTTGGGCGCCGAAGCGTGTTTTTTGACCAAGCAGGCTGGCGGGCACTCTTTCGATGAGTGCTTTACGTTGTTTTGGGAGCAGATGCAGGAGAGGTTCAACGGGCGCTTTTGTGCGCCCGGTTTTGCAGTGACCGTGGAGTTGCGGGGTGTTGCCGATGTCGACCATCGGCTGGCACGCAGGGATTGCCAAGGGATGATCAACTTCTTGATGCAGCGCGGTGTCATTGAAGGCCAAGCGTTACCTATGCCGCCCTTGCTCAATCCACCAACACCCTTGGCGGGGGTGGAGCCCGTAAAGACTCCGGTGGGTGGGCTTATTGTGTTTTGCGCACAGGTCGGGGAGTACGTGGAGGCGGGGCAAATCCTGGCCGAAATCATTGATCCGATCACAGACCGTGTGACACACGTGGCGTGCACGTACGCCGGGCTCTTATACGTTCGGTCTATACGGCGAATGGCGACCGCGGGGATGACGATCGCGCATGTCGCCGGCGCACATGCCTATCGCCAGGGAGACCTCTTGTCGCCTTAGTTATCAAGGCAGGGGCGAGAAGGGCGAACGCCCGTCGGCGCTTTGCAATTCCAGCAGGTACTTGCGGAAGATCTGTCCCAGTACCTGGGTAGCCACCTCCAGTTCATCGCGCTGCATGTGTTCGGCGACTTCGTCGGCTGTGTCCAGCGCGTCTTCGGCGCCGTTGACCGCCGCCATTTTCAACACGATGTAAGCCTGGACGTTATTGGCCGGTACACCTTCACCGTGGAAGAACATGTTACCCAGCTCGAATTGCGCCTGCGCGTGGCCCTGTAACGATGCTTTTTCGAAATAGCTCAGGGCTTTGTTGAGGTCGCGAGCGGGGTTTTTGCTGTCATGGTAGTACTCGCCCAACTCGTATTGCGCCTGGGCATCCCCGTCGTCGGCCTGTTTCTGGCACGCGCTCAGCGCTTCGGCCTGGCTGTCTGGCTGGGTATTGAGGGTGCAACGACCCATCGCTGGGATTAACAACGAGTTGCCGCCTGCTTGTGCATGTGCCAGCAGCGGCTGAAGGAGCAACAGGCAGCCCAGAACCAGGGTGCGGCCGGTGCGTTTCATGGGAATCGACTTACCTCTGACGGGGCGCGCGGATCCTCGTGGGATCCAATAAGCGCGCATTATGAAATAAGCAGGCCCCTGCTTACAAAGTCTTTACTCGTTTTTCTGCTGGTTGGGCAAGTTATCTGCCGGATTTCAGGTTATTTCTCGAAAAAACTCGGAAATATCCGTAGGCAAAGTAGTCCATCAGGCGCCACTGGGGTGGCGCCTACCGGTTTCAAATGTTTATTTCAGAGCGGCGAAGGCGCGTTCAGCGGCATCGAGGGTCAGTTTCAACTCGGCGTCGCCATGGGCGATGGAGGTGAAACCGGCTTCGAACGCGCTTGGCGCCAGGTAAACGCCGCCCTCGAGCATCAGGTGGAAGAAGCGCTTGAACAGGTCCGCATCGCTGCCCATCACGTCGTCGAAGGTGACGATATCGTCGGCGCCGCTGAAATACAGGCCGAACATACCGCCGGCCTGGGTGGTGACGAATGGGATACCGGCCGCATCGGCGCGCTGTTGCAGGCCGTCGAGCAGGCGCGTGGTGTAGTCGGTCAGTTCGGCGTGGAAGCCCGGACGGCTGATCAACCGCAGGGTGGTCAGGCCGGCGGCCATGGCCAGCGGGTTACCCGACAGCGTGCCGGCCTGGTACACCGGGCCCAGCGGGGCGATGTGCTGCATGATTTCGCGCTTGCCGCCGAAGCAGCCCACCGGCATACCGCCGCCGATGATCTTGCCGAAGGTGCTCAGGTCCGGCGTGACGCCGTAGTACGCCTGCGCGCCGCCCAAGGCTACGCGGAAACCGGTCATCACTTCGTCGAAGATCAGCACCACGCCATGTTTGTCGCATTGCTCGCGCAGGCCTTCGAGGAAGCCCGGCGCCGGCGGTACGCAGTTCATGTTGCCCGCCACCGGCTCGACGATGATGCACGCCACCTCCTGGCCGACTTCACTGAGCATGTGCTCCACGGCGGCGATGTCGTTGAAGGGCAGGGTCAGGGTGTGTTTGGCGAACGCCGCCGGCACACCGGCCGAGCTCGGTACGCCTTGGGTCAGCGCGCCGGACCCGGCCTTGACCAGCAGGCTGTCGGAGTGGCCGTGGTAGCAGCCTTCGAACTTGATGATGCTGTCGCGCCCGGTAAAGCCGCGAGCCAGGCGGATCGCACTCATGGTGGCTTCGGTGCCGGAACTGACCATGCGCACCATCTCCATCGACGGCACGATGGAGCACACCAGGTCAGCCATCTCGGTTTCCATGGCGGTCGGCGCGCCATAGGACAGGCCGTGTTCCAACTGCTTGCGCACGGCGTCCAGCACGTCCGGATGGCTGTGGCCGAGGATCATCGGGCCCCACGAGCCCACGTAGTCCACGTAGCGCTTGTCGTCTTCGTCAGTGACGTAGGCGCCTTCGGCATGTTTGAAGAACAACGGCGTGCCGCCCACGCTTTTGAACGCACGCACGGGGGAGTTCACACCACCGGGGATGTGTTTCTGGGCATTGGCAAACAGGGTTTCGGAACGGGACATGAGCGGGCTCTCTAAACTGAAGATTTAAGAAGGTCGTTGAAGGCGCGGGCGCGGCGCGTCACTTCCTGGGTGCTGTCGGCACCGAACAGGCCGTGGACCACGGCGAGCAGGTCGGCGCCCTGGGCCACCAGCGGTTCGGCGTTCTCCAGAGTGATGCCGCCGATCACGCAGATGGGCACATGCAGGCGCTGATGCGCTTCGGCCAGCATCTCCAGCGTGGCGGCCGGGGCGCCGGGCTTGGTGTTGGAATTGAAGAAGCGGCCAAACGCCACGTAACTGGCGCCTTCCTTGGCGGCCTGTTCGGCCAGTTCGATCTGGCTGTGGCAGGTGGCGCCGATAATGGCTTTGGGGCCGAGCAGCGCACGGGCCGGGGTGAGCGGGCCGTCGGTCTGGCCCAGGTGCACGCCGACGCCCAGGCGCGCGGCCAGTTCGGCGTCGTCGTTGATGATCAGTTGGGTCTTGTAGCGCGAGCACAGTTCTCGCAGCTTTTCGGCTTCGCGCAGGCGGCGCGCGTCATCGCTGCTTTTGTCGCGGTACTGCAGCAGGGTCACGCCACCGTCCAACGCCGCTTCGACGTAGGCTAGGAATTTGCCGGCCAACAGTTGGCCGTCGGTTATGGCGTAAAGGCCACGTAATTTCATCGGGCATGTCCCTTGAAGTGGCGAGCAGGCGCCTACGAGCAGAAATCCAGCGGCAGCCGGCGCGGTACGAACTGGCCCTGGCCGAGTTGTTCGGCGTCACGCAACGTGCGCCAAGTGTAGTTGAGGGCCGATTGCACGGCGCTGACCAGGCCCTCGCCCTGGGCGAGACGCCCGGCCAAAGCACTGGCCAGCGTGCAGCCCGAACCGTGATAGCTGCCCGGCAGGCGCTGACAGGTGAAGGTCTGGCGCGTGCCGTCGCGGCTATATAGGCGGTTGTGCACTTCATGCTCGTCGCCATGACCACCGGTGATCAACAGGTGTTTGATAAACGGCAGCAGCTTGTCGGCGCACTCGTCCGCCGTGCCTTCGGGCAGCTCGGCGAGGATACGTGCCTCGGGCAGGTTCGGCGTGGCGATCAGCGACAGCGGCAACAACCGCTCACGCATCGCGTAGCCCACTTCGTCCTTGCCCAGGCTACCGCCACCACCGGCGCGCAGCACCGGGTCGCAGACTACCGGCAGGTGCGGGTGCGCCTGCAGCAGCTCGACTACGGTGTCGACCATCGCGGTGGAGCCGAGCATGCCCAGCTTGACCGCCGCCACCTCGGAGTCGCTGAGCACGGCGTTGGCCTGGGCCAGCACCCACTCGCGGTCGAGCACGCGGAAGTCGCTGACGTTCACCGTGTTCTGCACGGTCAGCGCGGTGACGGCCGGAGCCGCATGGCAACCCTGGGCGAGCAGGGCTTCGATATCTGCCTGCAAGCCGGCGCCACCACTGGGATCATGGCCGGAGAGACAGAGGACAACAGGGCGAGAGCTGTAGATATTCATGGTGGGCGAGCTTACCACCAAACGCTTTTTGCGTGGCCTTCGGGCGGTGGCTGAATGTTGTCGCACCCGGCGAGTTTCTTTTGCTGCCTGAAACCCTGAAAAACAGCGCTGAAAGCCTTGATCTAGAGCCTTTCAAAAAATTATTTCAATGGTGTCCAATGGCCTGCAACGGCTATGCTAGAGTGGATTCAAACAACTTATCTGTACCGCCGGTGTACGTCTTCTCAAAAGGAATGGGGGGCTTTTGATATAACCGGACAGGCCACGCTGGGGCTCTATGCGCTATTTGCTGATTCTATTGTTGTGCGGGCTGCCGATGCTCGCCAGCGCCATTGAGTTCAACCAGGACACCCGAAGCCTGCCCCTGGGCCGAGCCCTGCAAGTGCTCGAAGACCCGAGCGCCGCCCTCACCATTGCCGATGTCAGCGCGCCTTCCGCGCTCGCGCAATTCAAGCTCCACGATAAGGACACCCTCAACGCCGGCTATTCGCGTTCGGTGTTCTGGCTCAAGCTCAATCTGCACTATGTGCCCCACAACGCCGAGGCCCGACGCACCTGGCTGCTGGAGCTGGCGTACCCGCCGCTGGACCATCTGGACCTGTACCTGCCCGACAGCACGGGCACCTATCGTTTGGTCAGGCGCACTGGAGATGCGTTGCCGTTCGCCAGTCGCGAGATCCGTCAGAACAACTACCTGTTCAAGTTGGATTTCACCCCGGGCGAGGATAAAACCGTTTATCTGCGAGTGCAGAGCGAGGGCTCGATTCAGGCGCCGCTGACCCTCTGGTCGAGCACCGCGTATCTGGAACAGCAGCCGCTGCGCCTGTATGTGCTGGGTCTGATCTATGGCGTGTTGCTGGGGATGCTGGTTTATAACCTGTTCATCTACCTCAGCGTGCGCGACACCAGCTACTTGTATTACATCTTCTATATCGCCTCGTTCGGTCTGTACCAGTTGTCGGTAAACGGCGCGGCGGTGGAATATTTCTGGCCCAACAACCCTTGGTGGACGAACGCCGCGACACCGTTTCTGATCGGCGCGTCGGCGCTGTTCGGCAGTCTGTTCGCGCGCAGCTTTTTGCACACCGCTCAACACAGTCGCTGGATCAACCGTGTGTTGCTGGCGCTGGTGGCGTGCGGGGCAGTGGTCATGCTGCTGTCGTTGATGACCAGCTACGCGCTGGCGTTGCGTCTGGCCACGGGCCTGGCGCTGGTGTTCACCGTGACCATCTTCGTCGCCGCCATCAAGGCCTGGTACTGCGGGCAGAGGGTGGCGCGTTACTTCATCATCGCCTGGTCGGCGTTCCTGCTGGGCGGGGTGGTCAACACCCTGATGGTGCTGGGCTATCTGCCCAATATGTTCCTGACCATGTACGCCAGTCAGATCGGTTCGGCGATTGAAGTGGCACTGCTGTCCCTGGCCCTGGCCGACCGCATCAACGCCATGCGCGAGCAGCAGGCGCAGATTCTGTTCGATGCCAGCCAAAAGCTCGAAGTGCTTAACTCCCAATTGGCCCGCAGCAACCGGCTCAAGGATGAGTTTCTCGCCACCCTGACCCACGAACTACGCACGCCGATGAACGGCGTGATCGGTTCCCTGGAACTCATGCAGACGGTGCCCCTGAGTCACGATCTGGCCCAATACCATCAGACCGCCGCCGGCTCCGCGCGGGACATGATGCGCATGGTCAATGGCATCCTCACCCTCACCGAATTGCAGGCCGGTCGCCTGAGTGCGCAACACCGCGTGTTCAGCCTGCGTGGCGTGCTCAACAGCCTGCGCCAGCAATTTAATACCAGCGCCCAGGGCAAGGGCCTGGCGTTTTCCATCGACGTGGCGGATGAGCTGCCGGACCGTCTGGAGGGGGATGTCGACAAGCTTATTCAGTGCCTGGATTGCCTGCTGGACAATGCCTTCAAATTCACCCACGAAGGTTCGGTACGCCTGCGCGTGGTGGGAGTGCCTCACCGCGACGGCGGCGTGCACCTGAGTTTTATCGTGACTGACACCGGCATTGGTTTTGCCTCCCTGGATGAGGCCACGCTGTATCAGCGCTTCTTCCAACTGGATGGATCGACCACCCGCGAATACGGCGGGTTGGGCATCGGTCTGGCGATCTGCCGGCAATTGATCGAACTGATCGGCGGGCGCCTCACCCATCATTCCGAACCCCGCAAGGGCAGTCGCTTCCAGCTCGAAATGCAGGTGCGCTCGGTTCCGTCCGAAGCCAAGCCGGCGCCGGCCCGGCAACGAGCGCCGCAGGATTGCGCGGTGTTGTTGGTGGATGACAACAGCGTCGGTCAACTGGCCGTGCGCGGCATGCTGCTCAAGCTCGGCTATCGGGTCAAAACCGTCGACAGTGGCCCTGCGGCGTTGGAGGCGCTGCAAGCGCAGGCGTTTGACGCGGTTCTGTTGGACCTTCCCGAAGGAAGCTTCTCTGTGTGCTGTCAGATCCGCGCACTGCCTGGTGGGGGAGAATTGCCGGTGATCGCCCTGGGTACATCGTCGAATGTGCCTGAGCGAGAGCGGTGCCTGGGCGTAGGTGTCACTGAGCGTTTGACCAAACCGGTGCGTTTCGAGGCGCTGCAAGCGGTGATGGAGCGCTGCGTGCTAGGGGTTTTAGAGGGTGAAAGCGCCGCGCATTCGGCGCGTATGTCACTTTTTTAAGCGCGGTAGCGGTGCTTAACTGAAAAAACCGGCCTCAACTGAGCGTGGCCTTTTTTCCAGGACGCCCGTGATGAACCTGCATCAATTTGCCGAAACCCACGACGTGACCAACCAACCGCCCTCCCTGGACGGCGTCAACCTGTACCGCATCGACCTGCCCCTGCAAGAGTGGTCGCGACGTTTCGGCGCCGGTTGGGCGCACTCGCGCATCGATACCTATGGCGCATTGGCCGGCGGGCCGTTGATGGCGGCTGGGTTTCTGGCCAATCAACACAAACCGGTGTTCAACAGCCACGACCGTTACGGTCACCGCATTGATCTGGTTGAGTTTCACCCCGCCTATCACGAGCTGATGCGCACCGCCGTCGAACATGGCCTACCTTCGCTGCCCTGGGCTCATCCGCAGGCCGGCGCCCATGTGGCCCGCGCCGCCATGACCTACCTGCACAGCCAGGCCGAAGCCGGCAGCGGTTGCCCATTGACCATGACCTTTGCCTGCGTACCGGCGTTGCGGTTGCAGCCGGATTTGGCCAAGACCTGGCTGCCGAAAATCCTCAGCACCCAATACGACCCGCGCAACGTCGGCATCGCCCACAAGGCCGGTGCCACCCTCGGCATGGCCATGACCGAGAAGCAAGGCGGCACCGACGTGCGCGCCAACACCACCCGGGCTTATCCGGTGGGCGCTGGCGGCCCTGGGCAGGCGTATGAGCTGGTGGGCCACAAGTGGTTCTGTTCCGCGCCGATGTGCGATGGGTTCCTCACGCTGGCCCAGACTGACAAGGGCCTGAGCTGTTTCCTACTGCCAAGGCACCGCCCGGATGACACCCGCAACGAGTTCTACATCCAGCGCCTGAAAAACAAACTCGGCAATTGTTCTAACGCCTCCAGCGAAGTGGAGTTTCGCGGCGCCCTGGCCTGGATGGTCGGCGAAGAAGGCCGTGGTGTGCCGACCATCATCGAGATGGTGGCCATGACCCGCTTCGATTGCATGGTCGGCTCCAGCGCCCTGATGCGCCAGGCCCTGACCCAGGCCAGCCATCATTGCGCCCATCGCTCGGTGAGCGGCCGCGTGCTCAGCGAGCAACCGCTGATGCAAAACGTGCTGGCCGACCTGGCCCTGGAAAGTGAAGCATCCCTGGCCTTGAGCATGCGCATGGGGAGGGCGTTGGACCATTTGGATGACGAGCAGGAGAGTAAATTCGCACGGCTGGTGACGGCGGTGGGCAAGTATTGGATCTGCAAACGCGCGCCGGCCATGATCAACGAGGCCGCCGAGTGCATGGGCGGCGCCGGTTATGTGGAGGACAGCATCCTGCCGCGCCTGTACCGTGAGGCACCGGTGAATTCAACGTGGGAAGGCTCCGGCAACGTGCAATGCCTGGATGTGCTGCGTGCGCTGTCCAAGGAACCGGGCGTATTGGAGACGCTGTTTATCGAACTGGGCAATGGCCACGGCGACCGGCATTTGGCGCGGCATATCGAACAGCTAAAGTCAGCTTTTATGGATACCCAGGACATCCAATACCGCGCGCGGCAGTTAACCGAGGACATTGCCGTGGCCTTGCAGGCCAAGCTGTTGTTGGAGGCGGGGAATGCCGCGGTCAGCGACGGTTTTATTGCCAGCCGCTTGAGCGATTCCTCCGGCCGCGCTTATGGCGCCTTGCCGCGAGGTGTGGATGTGGCGGCGATTGTCGCCCGCTCAACGCCTTCTGTTTCTGAATAAGCCCGGTCCAAAGGGGGGAGGGGGCAAGCCTCTCCCACATTATTGAGTGCATTCCAACGCCACTGTTTCGGTGCGGCTGGGATGCAGGCAAGATACAGGCCTGCATGTCAGAACACAGGATGCTTACCGTGACCGAAGCTTTTGTTGTCGTTAAAACCGCCGAAGAAGCCGTGGACCGGCTGGCGGCTCTGCATGAGCGAGCTACCGGCGCGCTCAATCAGGCCCTCAAGCAATACCTCAAGGACCGCGTCGAACCCGACGCCGAGCAACGCGCGCTGTTCCGCTACCCCGAGCTGCGCCTGACCTACCACTGCCACGGCGAAGTCCCACAGACCACCCGCGCCTATGCCAAGGTGCAACTGCCGGGCACCTACAGCGTGACCGTCACCCATCCTGCGGCGTTCCGTAAGTACCTGCTGGAGCAACTGGTGCCGTTGATGCACGACTTCACCGTGACGGTGGAAGTGGGCGTCAGCCAACAGAATATTCCTTACCCGTATGTGGTCGAGCAGGGCGATGAACTCGCCGGCTCCGGCGTGACTGCTGCCACCCTGGCCCGCGTATTCCCGAGCACCGACCTGTCGGCCGCCACCGACGGCATCGCCGATGGTCTGTATGACTGGGAAAACACCAACCCACTGCCCCTGGCGCTGTTCGATGCGGCCCGCGTGGACTTTTCCCTGCGCCGCCTGGTGCATTACACCGGCAGCGACTGGCGCCACGTACAACCCTGGATTCTGCTGACCAACTATCACCGCTATGTCGACCAGTTCATCCTGCATGGCCTGGAACAATTGCGCAGCGACCCACGTTTTATCCGCATGGTGCTGCCGGGCAACGTGGTGATCGACAAGAGCATGGATCACGGCGAAGCCTCGGCCATTGCCGCCGGCGTGGTCTGGCACCGCTACCAGATGCCGGCCTATCACTTGCAGGCCAGCGATGGTCACGGTGTGACCCTGGTCAATATCGGCGTGGGCCCGTCCAACGCCAAGAACATCACCGATCACCTGGCCGTACTGCGTCCGCATTGCTGGCTGATGATTGGCCACTGCGGCGGCCTGCGCCAATCCCAGACCATCGGTGACTACGTCCTGGCTCACGCTTATATGCGTCGCGATGGCATCCTCGACCGTGTGGTGCCGCCGAATATCCCGATCCCGGCCCTGGCCGAAGTGCAACTGGCGCTCCAGCAAGCGGCGGCCCACGTTACCGGTGAAAAAGGCGAACAGCTGAAAAAACGCCTGCGCACCGGCACCGTGCTGACTTACGACGATCGCAACTGGGAGCTGCGCTGGGCCCAGGAGCGACCGCTGATCAACCTGTCCCGCGCCGTGGCCGTGGACATGGAAAGCGGCACCATCGCCGCCCAGGGCTATCGCTTGCGGGTGCCGTACGGCACGTTGCTGTGTGTATCGGATAAACCGCTGCACAGTGAAATCAAATTGCCTGGTTCGGCCAACGCGTTCTATGAGCGCGCAGTGAGCCAGCACTTGAAGATTGGCATCGAAGCGGTGGACCTGCTGCGCAACGAACTCAACTCGCTGCACTCGCGCAAACTGCGCAGCTTCGACGAGCCGCCGTTCCGCTAAGCGGTTGGGATGGTCATTTAACGGTCAGGCCACTAGCATTGTCGGTCCTGACCGTTAGATGTTGTTCTGCCATGTCTCGTCCCACCCGTCCCGATTCGCGCCGCCCTGGCGTGAAACCTCCGTATTCCGCTGCGCGTCGCGTTGCCAAGGCGCCGCCGGCCGAGCCGAAGTTGATCCTGTTCAATAAACCATTCGACGTGCTGACCCAGTTCAGCGACGAAGGCGGGCGCGCGACGCTCAAGGACTTCATCGACATTCCCGGCATCTACCCGGCGGGCCGTCTGGACCGTGACAGCGAAGGCTTGCTGCTGCTGACCAACGATGGCCAGTTGCAGGCGCGCATTGCCGACCCTAAGCACAAGTTGGCGAAAACCTACTGGGTGCAGGTGGAGGGCGAACCCACGGAAGAATTGCTGCAACGCCTGCGCGATGGGGTAGAACTCAACGACGGCAAAACCTTGCCCGCCGAGGCTCGGCGCTTGGATGAGCCCGCGTTATGGCCACGCAACCCACCGGTACGCTTTCGCAAAAACATCCCGACGTACTGGCTTGAACTGGTGATTCGAGAAGGGCGTAACCGCCAAGTGCGGCGCATGACCGCCGCCGTGGGCTTGCCGACCCTGCGGCTGGTGCGGGTGCGCATTGGCGATTGGACAATCGACGGCCTGGACCAAGGCCAATGGAAGGAAGTCCCGGCGCGTTTATAAAGCGCCGGATTCGATCAGGCCAATCACCACGCTTTTGATGATAAACGCCGCCACGCCCAGGCCCAGCACGAAGAACAGGATGAACGAGCCGAAGCGTCCGGCCTTGGATTTCTTCGCCAGGTCCCAGACGATAAAGCCCATGAAAATAATCAGAATCGTGACCAGGCCGGTCATCATCCATTCTTCAAACAGGGCGGGGTCGATGTTGTTCATGGGCTCTTCCAACGGGGCAGGCGGCGAGTATAGGGCAGTGTCACAAGCGCAACATTGACCTGGATCGAAGTGCAATCAAAATGTGGGCGGGGGTCAGCTATGGATAAGCTGACTGAAGTATTGCTATCGGGTGCAAGCCCCCTCCCACATTTGATCTTCATTGACCTTAGGTGCGTAGGTGGGTCAGTGGCAGCTCTGTGCTGTTGAGCACTTGGTTGAGTACAAAGCTTGAACGTACGCTGGTTACGCCTTCAATACGGGTTAAGTGCCCTAGCAGCAATTTCTGATAGTGATCCATGTCCGGCACCACCACCTTCAACTGATAGTCCGCATCCATGCCGGTGACCAGGCTGCATTCCAGTACCTGGGGCAGGGTGCGGATGGCGGCTTCGAAGTTTTCGAAACGTTCGGGGGTGTGGCGGTCCATGCCGATCAGCACGTACGCGGTCAGGCTCAGGCCGAGCATCTTGCGGTCGAGCAGGGCGACCTGGCGCGCGATGTAGCCATCGTCTTCCAACTGCTTGACCCGGCGTGAGCACGGCGACGGCGACAGGCCGATGCGTTCGGCCAACTCCTGGTTGGAGATCCGCGCATCGCGCTGCAATTCAGCCAAAATACTCAGGTCATATCGGTCAAGCTTGCTCATTGGGTTGGCCTTTGTCGTAACTATTGCGGCGAATTATCTATGAAGGGTTAAAAATTGCGCAAGCACTGTTTATTGACGCAATCTTCGCAATCATCTGTCGGGCGCTGGCGCGTATCGTTAGCAACAGAATCACCGCCTGGACAACAGTCCACTGCAGCTCGCCCAATCAGGCCCGCTGCGGCCGCCACCCCAGCAGGGTTGAGCCGGCCTCCAGGCTGCACACTGTCCACAAGACGGCGTGAGGTGAGCCAACGTCAAAAGCGTTGAGCCAGGACGAAATTCTCAAGGGGTAGCCGACGGGTCGCCCCTTTTCTTTTGCCTTAAGAAAATTGTTCTCGTGACTGATAACCTGTCTCAGAACCGGGCGAGGCTTTCCCAGTCTCATGTTCAAGCCCTGAATCGCAGTGAGGAAAAGCATGAAGCGCATCTGGCGTTTGGCAGGTGTTGGTTTGCTGGTGGTCGGTGTCGGCACGCAGGTATTGGCCGACGAGCGCGATAACGTACCTCGCGAAGGCCAAGGGCCGCAGGGCGGTGGGCAGCATGAGCGAGGCCCTGAGGGCGGGCGGCGGCCGGAGAACAGTCCACCGCGTCCCGAGAACCCTCAACCACGCCCGCAGAACGAGCATTATGAACGCGGCGGCCCGAAAGGCGGCGGTCAATGGCAGGCGCGGCCACAAGGCAACGAGCAGGCGCGGCCGGCGCCGCAGCCGTCGAATAACCTGCCGATCCAGGGGCGCCCCGATACCGTGCGCCAGACCCAGGAGCCGCGCCAGGGTTACTACCGTGACATACCTCGACGCAGCGACGACAACCGCCATTGGGAGGCCGGCGGCCCCGGTTCGCGCCCCGGCTACAACGGGCATCCGGATGACCATCGCTGGCCTGGCCGCCCCGATGGTCACGGTAATGGCTGGGGCCCCGGCCCGCAGTACCGTCCGGGTTATGTGGTGGACCGCTTTCCCGACCGCAACTACCGCGTGCCCTATCGCGGCCAGGACTACTTCTTCTCCGGCGGTTACTGGTATCGCCCCCAAGGCCCGCGCTATGTGGTGGTTGCGCCGCCGTATGGCATCCGCGTGCATTACCTGCCGGACTATGCGCGGGAAGTGTGGGTCGGCGGTTCGCTGCTGTTCCTCGCCGCCGGCGCTTATTACGCCTACGAAGAAAGCACCCAGCAATACGTGGTGGTGCAGCCGCCGGCAGCGGTTCCCGCGCCGCAGCCTGCGCCCCAGGGCAATGGTTATGACGTGGTGGCCTATCCCGCCAATGGCCAATCACCGGCCCAGGTGCAACAGGACGGTTATGACTGTTATCGCTGGGCGGTGCAGCAAAGCGGCTTCGACCCCCAGGCCGTCACCTACGCACCCGACCCGGCGGTGGTGCAGACCTACCGCCAGGCCCAAGGCAACTGCCTGAGCAGTCGCGGCTATCAGGTGCAGTACTAATCCTTGGCGCCTGTGACCACTTCCTGCGGGTCGGCGTGTACCAACACTTCGGCGCGCGGGTAGGCGGCGTGAATGGCGTCGGCGGCCTGGTCGCTGATGCCGTGAGCTACTGACAGGCTCAGATCCCCCGGCAGTTCCAGGTGCAACTGCACAAACCAATGGTTGCCCGATACCCGCGTGCGCAGGTCATGGGCGCCCAGCACGCCTGGCACGCCACGGGCCAGTTCCAGCATGTGCTGGCTGACCTCCGGCGGCAATTCCTCGTCCATCAGCACCGCAAAGCTTTCCCGGGCGATATGGATCGCGCTCCACAAAATGTAAGCCGCAATCCCCAGGCCGAACCAAGCATCCACCTGATGCCAGCCCATGGCCGCCAGCACCAACGCCAGCAGGATGCTGCCGTTGAGCAGCAAGTCCGAGCGGTAGTGCAATGAGTCGGCGCGCACCGCGTTGGAGCCGGTTTCACGGACCACCCGGTGTTGCAGCGTCAGTAACCCCACGGTCAGCAGCAGAGAGAACACGATCACACCGATGCTCAGCCACGGCGCCCCTACCGGTTCCGGATGCTGCAAGCGTTCATAAGCCTGCAATGCAATCAGCACCGCACTGCCACTGATAAACAGCGCCTGGGCCATGCCCGACAGCGATTCCGCCTTGCCATGCCCATAGCGGTGATCGTCGTCGGCCGGCCGCAGCGCGTAATGGACTGCGAGTAGGTTCAGCAGCGACGTCACGCCGTCCAGCAACGAGTCGGTCAAGCCCGCGAGCATGCTCACCGAGCCGCTGAACCACCAGGCGATAGCCTTGGTAACAATCAATACGCAGGCGACCGCCACTGACGCACGGGTCGCCAGGCGCAACAGGCGGGCGTGTTCGGGACTGCTGATCATGGGCAGTCCTTACGCGGCGGGTTGCAGGCCGAGGGCGGCAAGTTGCTGCACGCTGCCCTTGAACTGGATCAGGCGCGGGTCGTCCAGCGGCAGGCTGTGGCCGGTTTCTTTCTGGATGATGCTTTGCAGCTTGGCGTTGTCGACCTGGCCGTCGGCGCCGATGGCTTCGTGGAGTTTTTCCGGGGCGACCTGGGCAGTCTTGCCCGGTTCGAAATAGATCGCGCCCGTGGCGAAGTCGACGCCAAACGCGATCAGGCCGGGGATCACATAAAACAGCAGGCCCACGGCGTCGAGCACGGCAATGGCCGGGTCGATCTTGCCGTCGATCTGACCACGGCGGTCGGGGTAGAAGATCGAACCGCAGGCGGTCAATTGGCTGAGCAGGGTGACGGCTAAAACACCGCCGATGACACGGGAAGCGATACGCATGGACAAGCTCCTCAACAGGGTTGATACGCGACTATATAACACCGGCCTTGAGACCAGCGTCGGCATCCGGCAGTTCGCCGTTATACTCGCCGCTCTGCTTTGGAGCCAGTATGAATTCGTTGCCCATCGATGATGTTTTACCCGCCCTGCGTGACGCTTTGGCCAATCGCCATGAAGCCGTGCTCGAAGCACCGCCCGGCGCCGGTAAAACCACCCGCGTGCCCTTGGCCTTATTAAATGAAACGTGGCTGGCCGGGCAGACCATCCTGATGCTCGAACCGCGGCGCCTGGCCGCCCGCGCCGCCGCCGAACGCCTGGCCAGCGAACTGGGGGAAAAGGTTGGCGACACCGTCGGCTATCGCATCCGCCTCGACAGCAAGGTCGGCCCCAACACGCGTATCGAAGTGGTCACCGAAGGTATTCTCACGCGGCGCTTGCAGGACGACCCGGCGCTGGAGGGCGTGGGCCTGCTGATCTTCGATGAATTTCACGAGCGCAGTCTCGACGCCGACCTGGCCCTGGCCCTGAGCCTGAACGGTCGTGAGCTGTTTCGCGATGAGCAGCCGCTGAAAATTCTGTTGATGTCCGCCACCCTCGAAGGCGAGCGCCTGGCCGGTTTGCTGGGCGACGCACCGATCCTGCGCAGCGAAGGGCGCATGTTCCCGGTGCAGATGCGCTGGGGGCGGCCGTACCAGCCCGGTGAATTTATCGAACCGCGCGTGGTGCAAACCATCCTTGAAGCCCTGCATGACGAAACCGGCAGCGTGTTGGTGTTCTTGCCGGGCCAGGCGGAGATTCGTCGGGTCAACCAGCAACTCGCCGACGCCCTGGGTGATCGCCCCGACGTGTTGCTGTGCCCGCTGCACGGCGAGCTGGACCTCAACGCCCAGCGCGCCGCTATCGACCCTGCGCCGCCCGGCAAACGCAAGGTGGTCCTGGCCACCAACATCGCCGAGACCAGCCTGACCATCAATGGCGTGCGTGTAGTGATTGACGCCGGGTTGGCACGAGTGCCGCGTTTCGACCCCGGCAGCGGCATGACCCGCCTCGACACCCAACGCATCTCCCGCGCCAGTGCGACCCAGCGCGCCGGCCGGGCCGGGCGCCTGGAGCCGGGGGTGTGTTATCGGTTGTGGTCCGAAGACCAGCATGAAGGCCTGGCCGCGTATGGCAGCGCAGAAATTCTCGCCGCCGACCTCGCCAGTCTGGCCCTGCAGTTGGCGCGCTGGGGCGTGACGCCGAACCAACTGGTGTGGCTGGATGCGCCGCCGAGCGCGGCCTATGCCCAGGCCCAGGACTTGCTGGTGCGTCTGGGGGCATTGAATGACGACACGCTTACCGCCCACGGCCAGAAAATGGCCGAATTGCCGGCCCATCCGCGCATCGCCCATTTGCTGCTGCGCGGGCAGGACCTGGGGCTGGCGGCGACCGCGTGTGACGTCGCTGCGCTGTTGGGCGAGCGCGATATCGTGCGCGGTGGCGGTGCGGACCTGCATAGCCGTCTGGCGTTGTTGTCCGGCAAGGAGCGCGCGCGCGGCAGCCAAGGTGGCGTGCAGCGGGCCAAGCAACTGGCGCGGCAATACCGCGGGTATCTGCGCGGCAAGCCGACCCAAGCGGTGGCCGATCCCGATCACCCGCGCTGGCTCGGCGCCTTGCTGGCGCTGGCTTACCCGGATCGCGTGGCCCAGCAACGCCGCCCAGGCGGAGCCGAATACCGCTTGGCCAACGGTCGCGCGGCGCTATTCGCGGAGGCTGATAGCCTGATGAAACAGCCGTGGTTGGTAATCGCCGACCTGGGTAGCCGTCAGGGCCAGCGCGAAGAACGCATCTACCTGGCGGCGGATTTCGATCCGACGTTGTTCGACACGGTGCTCGCCGAACAAGTCCGCAACGTCGATCAACTGGATTGGGACGAACGCGAAGGCGTACTGCGCGCCGAGCGTCAGCGCAAAGTCGGCGAACTGGTGCTCAGCCGCGAACCGCTGGCCGGCCTCGACGAAGCTGCACGCAGCCAGGCTTTGGTCAACCTGGTGCGGCGCAAAGGTCTGGAGCTATTACCCTGGACCCCGGAACTGCGCCAATGGCAATCCCGCGTGATGCTGCTGCGCCAGTTGGACGCCGGCAAAATCAGCGAATGGCCCGACCTCAGTGACAGCGCGTTGCTGGCCGGCCTGGAGCATTGGCTGATGCCATACCTGGGTAAAGTCTCGCGCCTGAGCCACTTCGCTAACCTGGATATTTCCAGCTACCTGCATAACCTGCTGCCCTGGCCGCTGCCCCAGCGCCTCGATGAACTGGCGCCGCAGCACATCAAAGTCCCCTCGGGCTCATCGGTGCGCTTGGACTACAGCGAGCAGCCGCCGGTTCTGGCGGTGCGTTTGCAGGAATTATTCGGCCTGGCCGACACCCCGCGCATCGCCGGCGGGCGCCAAGTGGTGAAGCTGCACCTGTTGTCCCCGGCAAGACGCCCGGTGCAAGTGACTCAGGACCTGGCGAACTTCTGGCGCAGTACCTATGCCGAGGTGAAGAAGGATCTGAAGGGGCGTTATCCCAAGCATTACTGGCCGGATGATCCGCTGATAGCCGAGCCGACCGCGCGGATCAAACCCCGAAAGTCGTAACCCTAAGCCTCCAAATGTTGGAGGGGGCTTGCCCCCGGTAGCGGTGGACCAGTTAGAGAGCTGACTGACATACCGCCATCGGGGGCAAGCCCCCTCCCACAGTTATTGCGCGGCGGGCAGCAGGAAGCGGGCAATCACCGGCAAATGGTTGGAAATGCGCAACGTATCCTCCTGCCGCACCTTGGCCTCCACCCGCTTGATACGAGGGCTGTAGAACAGGTAATCGACGGTGCGATCCGGGCCATCGATGCTTGGGTCATTGGGGAAGTAGGTCAGCCACTTCTCGCGGTCAATGCCGCTGGACTGGCTGTTGCTGGGGATCATCGGGTATTTATCCCACAGCAGATGCAGTTCGCTGTCCGGCGAATATTGCCCGCGTTTGCTGGCGTCCAGGCGCAGGAATTGCCCCAGCGGCAGCAGGTTGAAATCGCCGCCGATCAACCACGGCGTGCCACGCCCCTCGAATTTATCCAGCAGCTTGACCGTGGCCTGCACCTGTTCCTGTGCGACGCTGCGTCCCGGCATGTCGGCGCTAAGGCGCGTGTTCAGTACCGCCAGTTGGCCGCCGTCGCTTAGGGGTAAATACGTCAGCAGCAGAGCCGGCTTGGGCTGGAACTGGCGGCTGATCAAGCCGGCATCGGGCGCCGGCAGTTGCAGGCGCTCGGCGTGTTCGATCTGGTAGCGGCTGAGGGTGGCGAGCTTGCGGCCGACGCTGCCGAAGATATGCCGGTCGGGCACGAAATCGGCCTTCCAGTCGAACGTCTGGGCGCTGCACGGGTAGAGGTCCACCAAGCGCTCTTGCAGCAACGCGAGTTGATCCTGGTAATGGGAGGGCTTGGCGTTTTCGTAGAGTTCCTGCAACAGCAGGATGTCGGGTTGTTCGTCGCGGATCACCCGCGCCACTTCGTCGAGGCTGGCGGCCATGTCTTCTACGGTGGGGCGCTCGTCCGGGCCGCTGCCGTCGGTGGTGTCATACCAGAACACGTAGTTCTTGCCGGCCAGGTATTGCACGTTCCACGTCATCACTTTGAGCGCCTGCCCGGGCAACAGGGTCGGCGCACGTGGCGCCACGCAGCTGACGGGCAGGGTCTGCTTGGGCTCGGGGCGCCAGGTCAGGTTGTAGATCAACGCGGTCAACAGGCCCGCGATCAACAACAGGCCCAGCAAGGTGATGCGCAATAAACGGGTCATCGGCTCGGCTTATGGCGTGTCAGGAGTGGCGGGGAGCATATCACCGTGCGTCGGCGTCGCCACCGATCAGCATGAATAAACGGAACAGCACCACACTGGTGAACAATTGCAGGAAGCTGTGGGCGCTGTCGATCAATACCCCCAGCAATGGCGCGGGTTCGGGATACGCCGCGACGCTTACGCCCTTGAGCAGCCACAGCGGCGTCATCACACACAGCAGGCACACCAGGATGCGCCAGAAGTGGCCGCGCGTCAGACGAAAACTTTCCTTCATCGCCTCCAGTGCCGGCATGTCGCGCAGCACCAACAGGTATTCGGCGAACGCCAGCACCACCATCAGCCACAGCCCCGGCAGAAAATACAGTGACAGCCCCAGCAGAATCAGCAGCGTACTCATCGCCGTCAGCAGCGCGAAACGCGGCCACAGGGTCAGCGCCATCGCCCACACATCGCGGGTACGCGGCGCCTCGCCACGGGTGCGGGCATCGAGGAACAGGATCAGGGCGCCGGTGTACAACGGGTACACCAGCAGCCCCACCACCACGCTGTAACCGGGGAAGGCATCCGCCCCCAGCGTATGGTCGAGCACTTGTTGCAGCACCGCTTCAAGAATCACCAAGGGCAGGCACAACTGAACGATGGCGCCCAGATTGCGCTGGGTAAAACGGAAGGAGTCGCGCAGTACGTCTAACGGATTCATCAGGTTCATCGCAGGCCTGTAAACAAGGGCGACACTTTAACCGATCAGCATCGCAGGGGCGCAAACGTAAACCTTGAGTAAAGACCATTGAAACAATTGGTAACAGCCCCATAACTAGCACGCACCTGGCCTGATCAAGGTCAGGACCATGATTTCTACCGGCAATCTAACGAGGTCGCCATGAACAGCGAAGAGCAAACCCTGATCGATGGACTGTTTTCACGGTTGCAGCAAGCCGAAACGGACTCAGCCCCCCGCGACGCCCAGGCCGAAGCGCGGATCAAGGAGCACATGACTCGCCAACCGGCCGCCGGGTACTACATGACCCAGTCGATTCTGGTGCAGGAACACGCACTCCAGAGCCTCGACGCGCAGAACAAGCAACAGGCGCAGCAGATCCAGCAGTTGCAGGAAGAGTTGCAGCGTGCCAAATCCGCGCAACCTGCGGCCTCCAGCGGTGGCGGTTTCCTGTCGAGCATCTTTGGCGGCGGCTCCCGCGACGCACAACCGACCCAGAGCGCTCCGGCCTCCACGGGCGGCGGTTGGCGCGAACCGGCGCGGCCTTCCTTTAGCCAGCCCGCGCCACAACAGAACTATCAGCAACCACCCCAAGCGCCTGCCGCGCCCATGGGCAGCGGCTTCCTTGGCGGCGCCATGAAAACCGCCGCCGGCGTGGCCGGTGGTGTGTTACTGGCCGAGGGCATCAGCAGCCTGTTCCATCACAACTCGCAACCGCAGGTGGTGGAGGAAATCATCGAACAACCGGCGCCGGCCAGCGATCAAGGCGGTTGGGGCAGCGATGACCAGAAATACGCCGGCAATGACAGCTGGGGCAGCAACAATGCCGACAGCTTTGCCGACAGCGATTATTCCGACGATTCTTCCTCCTTCGGCGACGACGATTCCTTCGTCTGAACATAGCCAGACCGGGGCGGCATAGCGCCCCGGTCTGATTTTTCCCGGAAACTTCCCGCTGGCTGGCATACTGGCGCCTTTGCGGACCCCCGTATGCCGGGTCCAAATGGCTGTCATGGGGAAGTGCGGTGAAGAAAATTGCAGTGTTCGCCGATGTACAAAACCTCTATTACACCGTGCGCCAGGCTTATGGCTGCCACTTCAATTACGCCGCCCTGTGGGCTGATATCAGCTCGCGCGGGCAGATCGTCGAGGCGTACGCCTATGCCATCGACCGGGGCGACAGCAAGCAGCAGCAGTTCCAGCAGATCCTGCGCAACCTGGGGTTCACGGTAAAGCTCAAGCCGTATATCCAGCGCAGCGACGGCTCGGCCAAGGGCGACTGGGACGTGGGCATCACCCTCGACATCATGGACGCCGCCGACCACGTCGACGAAGTGGTGCTGGCCTCCGGCGACGGCGATTTCGACATGCTGCTCGAACGCATCATCCACAAACATGGCGTTGAAGCCGTGGCTTATGGCGTACCGGGGCTCACGGCCAATTCATTGATACGCGCCGCCAGCCGCTACGTGCCGATCGAAGGCGCGTTGCTGCTCAAATAGTTGTTTTGACGGAGTAGGAACAGGTTTGGAACGTATAGCGGTCATCGACTTTGAAACCACCGGCATCACCCCGAGCAGCCATTGCCGGGCCACGGAAATCGCCGTGGTCATCCTTGAGCGTGGGCAGATCGTCGACCGCTACCAGAGCCTGATGAATGCTGGCGTGCGCGTGCCGGGCTTTATCGAACAACTGACCGGCATCAGCAACGCCATGTTGCGCAGCGCGCCACCGGCCGAGCGGGTGATGAACGAAGTCAACGAGTTCGTCGGCACCACGCCGCTGCTGGCGCACAACGCCGCGTTCGACCAGAAGTTCTGGGACTTCGAACTGGGCCTGATCCGCCGCACCCGCCTGCAGAAATTCGCCTGCTCCCTGCTACTGGCCCGCCGCCTGATGCCCTCGGCCCCCAACCATAAGCTCGGCACCTTGAATGCTTTCGCTCAACTGCCTCATACCGGCAAGGCTCACCGGGCATTGGCGGACGCGGAAATGGCCGCCAACCTGACGGCGCATTTGGCCAAGGAGTTGCGCGGGACTCACGGCTTGCGCGAACTGTCCCACGACCTGCTATGCACCTTGCAGAAAGTGCCGGCGGCGAAGATCAATGAGCACCTGAAGAAACATCGCGGGTTCTGACAGAACAACTCCGCTGGAAATGTGGGAGAGGGCTTGCCCCGATTGTGGTGTGTCAGTCACGGATTAGCTGACCGGTCTACCGCTATCGGGGGCAAGCCCCCTCCCACATTGGATCTGTGTTTACCTTCGGATTGCGCAGTCAACGCGGTCAAAACTGTGGGAGGGGGCTTGCCCCCGATGGCGATCTATCAGCCAAGCGTTTTCCCGTTGCCCTCCAACTGCCCCAACGGCACTCGCCGTTCTATCGCGCTCGATAGGATGATCGAGGTCTTGCTGAAGCCAAACTTTGCAATCCGGTTGATCAAGTTTTCCAGCTCCTGCATCGACCCCACCGCCGCCTGCATGATCACGCAGGGGTCGCCGGTGACGCGGTGGCACTCGGTCAGTTCGGGGATTTCGGCGAGGGCGTCGTAGACCTTTTGATTACCGTGGTGGGTCAGGCGCAGTTCAATCACGCATTGAATCGGTAAGCCCACTTTGGACAGGTCCACCTTGGCCTGATAGCCGGTGATTACCCCGCTGGCCTCCAGCTTGGCCACGCGTTCGGCCACGGCGGGGGCGGAGAGGTTAACGATGCGCGCCAGTTGTGCGTAGGACGCGCGGCCGTCTTCAAGCAGGGCGTTGAGGAGCATGCGGTCGTATTTGTCCATAGAAAGGCTCCAATCACCGGTTGCTTTCGAAAACAAAGCTTATAGCCCCCATAACCCTGTTTTGAAAAGTGTATGGGCCGTTTAAACAGGTTTTGTAACTTATTTTTATCCGCCTGCCTTTCTAGAATAAGCCTCCCGTTTCCGTCATAGAGCCGCCCCATGCCTGGCCCACGTCGCTTTCCCTTACCGTTGATCGCTGCCTTCTTTGCCTTATATGTGATCTGGGGTTCCACCTACCTGGTGATCCGCATCGGCGTCGAATATTGGCCGCCGCTGTTGCTAGCGGGGATTCGGTTTTGCACGGCGGGGGCGTTGATGTATGGCTACCTCAGATGGCGTGGGGTGCCGGCGCCGACTTGGAAGCAATGGAAAGCCGCCGGGATGATCGGCATTTTGCTGCTCACCTTCGGCAATGGCGGCGTCAGCGTGGCCGAGCACACCGGCGTGTCGTCCGGGGTGGCGGCGCTGGCGGTGGCGACGGTGCCGCTGTTCACCCTGCTGTGCGGGTACTTCTGGGGCGCGCGCAATACGCGGCTGGAATGGGCCGGGGTGATCCTGGGGATCGTCGGCATCGCCATGCTCAACATGGGCAGCACCCTGCAATCGAGTCCGATAGGGGCCGCGTTGTTGCTGTTTGCGGCGGCTTCGTGGGCGTTCGGTTCGGTGTGGAGCCGGCAGTTGCCATTGCCCCAGGGCGCCATGGCCAGTGCCGCGGAAATGCTGGTGGCCGGTGTAGCGCTGCTGCTCGGCAGTGCGCTGTCCGGCGAACACCTGCAAGCCCTGCCGCCGCTGGAAGGCTGGCTGGCCCTGGCCTACCTGACCGTGTTCGGCTCGATCATCGCGTTCAACGCCTACATGTACCTGCTCAAGCACGTACGCCCGGCGGCGGCGACCAGTTACGCCTACGTCAACCCGGCGGTGGCGGTGTTGCTGGGGATTGTGTTCGTCGGTGAGAGCATCGGCCTGGAAGAAGCCTTGGCGATGCTGGTGATTATCAGCGCGGTGCTGTTGATCAGCCTGCCCCAGTGGCGCAAGCCCAAGCCGGAAATAAGGTAAACTGCCGCGCATTGCGACCTTGCGTTGATTTTTCCTACGGTAACTACATGACTTTCGCCACCCTTGGCCTGATCGAACCCTTGCTGCGCGCCCTTGAGACGCTCGGCTACCAGACCCCGACGCCGGTGCAGGCGCAAGCCATTCCGGCGGTGCTGGCCGGTCGCGACCTGATGGCCGCCGCCCAGACCGGCACCGGCAAGACCGCCGGCTTCGCCGTGCCGTTGCTGCAATTGCTGACCATGGAAGGGCCGAAAGTCGCCGCTAACTCGGCGCGCGCCCTGATCCTGTGCCCGACCCGCGAGCTGGCCGAGCAGGTTCACGCCAGCGTCGCCGAATATGCGCAACACCTGCCGCTGACCACCTATGCGGTGTACGGCGGCGTGAGCATCAACCCGCAAATGATGAAGCTGCGCAAGGGCGTCGACATCCTGGTCGCCACACCGGGCCGCCTGATCGACCTGTTCCGCCAGAACGCGCTGAAACTCAACCAGTTGCAAACCCTGGTGCTGGATGAGGCCGACCGCATGCTCGACCTGGGCTTCTCCGAAGAACTGGCGAACATCTACCGCATGCTGCCGAAGAAGCGCCAGACCCTGCTGTTCTCGGCGACCTTCTCCGATGATATCCGCCTGCTGGCCGGGCAAATGCTTAACGACCCGCTGAGCATCGAAGTCAGCCCGCGCAACGTGGCGGCCAACACCGTCAAGCAGTGGGTGGTGCCGGTGGACAAGAAGCGCAAGCCGGAGCTGTTTGTGCACCTGATGCGCAAAGGCCGCTGGAAGCAGGTGCTGGTGTTTGCCAAGACCCGCAACGGCGTGGACGCACTGGTGGACAAGTTGCAGGGCCTGGGCGTGAACGCCGATGGCATCCATGGCGACAAACCCCAGGCTACGCGCCAACGCGCGCTGGACCGCTTCAAGTCCAGCGATGTGCAGATTCTGGTGGCCACCGATGTGGCGGCCCGTGGCCTGGACATCGAAGACCTGCCGCTGGTGGTCAACTTCGACTTGCCGATCGTGGCCGAGGACTACATCCACCGCATCGGCCGCACCGGCCGCGCAGGCAACACCGGCGAGGCGATTTCCCTGGTGTGCGCCGATGAAGTGAACATGCTGTCGGCCATCGAGATGCTGACCCGTCAGACCCTCACGCGCAAAACCGAGCCGGAGTTCGAGCCGGAGCACCGCGTGCCCGAAACCGACGCCAGCGGTCAGGTGGTGAAGAAGCCGAAAAAACCGAAGAAGCCCAAGGCGTCCGGTGGTGGCGGCAAGCGCAATTTGGGCAAGTGGGTGGACAGTGGTGATGTCGCACCGTCGGAGCCTTCGATCAAGCCGGTGCGTAAGGTGCCGGTATTCAATACCGGGCCGCGTAAGAAGAAGTGATTTTTTGGTGTGGCTGATGGCCTTATCGGGGGCAAGCCCCCTCCCACATTTTTGATTTGTGAATACAGTCAAATTGTGGGAGGGGGCTTGCCCCCGATGGGGTTTCAAACCCACCACACATCTCAACGATTAAGCCATTCCAACACGCCCCGCCCAGCTGCCCGACCACTGGCAAAGCACCCCGTCAGCAAATACCCGCCCGTCGGCGCCTCCCAATCCAGCATCTCACCGGCACAAAACACCCCCGGCAATTGCTTAAGCATCAAGCGTTCGTCCAGTGCTTCGAACGGCACGCCGCCGGCTGTGCTGATCGCTTCATCCATGGGCCGGGTTTTCACCAGCGTCAGTGGCAACGCCTTGATATCCACCGCCAATTGCGCGGGATCCTGGAAATGCTCGGCTGGCGTCAACTCGCGCAGCAGCGCGGCTTTCACGCCATCCAGCCCCAGCTGACTGTGCAAATGCTTGCTTATCGAGCGTGAACCGCGCGGCTTGGCCAGGGCGGCCTGGACCTTATCCAGCGCCTTGCTCGGCAGCAAATCGATATGCACGGTGGCCGCGCCGTCGCGGTTGATCGCTTCCCGAATCGGCGCCGACAGTGCGTAGATCAGGCTGCCTTCGATGCCGGTGGCGGTGATTACGCATTCGCCCAGCCGCGGTTTGTCGTCCCCCAAGCCGATGGCGACGTTTTTCAACGGCGCGCCGGCGAATTTGCTGACCATCAAATCGCTCCAGGCCGACACTTCAAAGCCACAGTTGCTCGGTTGCAGAGGCACGTAGGGTACGCCCCGATCTTCCAGCAGCTTGAGCCATGCGCCGTCGGAGCCCAGGCGCGACCAACTGCCGCCGCCCAGGGCCAGCAACACCGCGTCGCTGCGCAGGGTTTTATCGCCGTCCGGGCTGTGGATAAGTAAATCGCCCTCGGCAGTCCAGCCGGTCCAGCGATGCCGGGTGTGGATAACCACGCCTTGTTCGCGCAGACGCTTGAGCCAGGCGCGCAGCAGCGGGGCGGCTTTCATGTCGGTGGGAAACACGCGGCCGGAGGTGCCGACAAACGTCTGGATGCCCAGGCCGTGTATCCAGTTGCACAAGTCGTCGGCGCCAAACCCTCGCAGTAACGGCGCCATCTGCGGCGCGCGCTCGGCGTAGCGGGCGATAAATGCCGGGTACGCTTCGGAATGGGTGATGTTCATGCCGCCCACGCCGGCCAGCAGGAATTTGCGCCCCACCGATGGCATGCCGTCGTACAGATCGACCCGCACGCCCGCCAGGCTCAGGACTTCGGCGGCCATCAAGCCGGCAGGGCCGCCGCCGATAATGGTGACGTGATGAGCAGAAAGGTCGGACATGGGCAGAGGCTACGGTCGCGGAAATAAGCCGAGCATTCTACCCGAGCGCCGCAGCGTTGCCTGATCAAAAAATGTACAGCTTCCTACACGCTATACAGCTACTGGCTCGTAGACGCTTACGCTCAAGTTATCCACAGGCCGTTCCACAGGCATTGTGGGTAACGGCCCACGGTTCAATGACAGCCTGATGACGTCCATACCCGCTGCGCACTGTGGTGCAGGATGCCGTGCCGGTGGGCCAGAGCGGCGCGGTCTTTGCTGTAGCCGCCGCCGATCACGCCCATCACCGGAATGTCACGGCCCAGGCAGTGACGCATCACGCGTTCATCGCGGTCGGCCAGGCCCTGGTCTGTCAGCTTGAGGTAACCGAGGGCGTCGTCCTTATGCACATCCACGCCGGCGTCGTACAGCACCAGGTCGGGCTGATACAACGGCAGCAGGTAGTTGAGGGCGTCATCGACCACCTTGAGGTAGTCGGCATCGCCCATGCCCATGGGCAACGGGATGTCCCAGTCGCTATGGGCCTTGCGTGCCGGGAAGTTTTTTTCGCAGTGCAGCGACACGGTGATCGCTTCCGGTGTGTCGTGCAGGATGCGTGCAGTGCCGTCGCCCTGGTGCACGTCGCAGTCGAATATCAGCACGCGGTTGACCCGGCCGCTTTCCAGCAGGTAACGGCTGATCACCGCCAGGTCATTGAAAATGCAAAAGCCAGCCGGGTAATCGTAATGGGCATGGTGGGTGCCGCCCGCCAAGTGGCAGGCCAGGCCGTGTTCCAGGGCTTTTTCGGCGGTCAGAATCGAGCCGCCGACCGCGCGCACCGTGCGCCGGGCCAGGGCTTCGCTCCAGGGCAGGCCGAGGCGCCGTTGGTCTTCGCGGGACAACTCGCCGCTCATGTAGCGTTCGATATACCCAGGTTCATGGGCCAGGGCCAGAATCTGCGGCGGGCACAATGACGGGCGCAGCAGTTGGTGGTCTTCGGTCAGGCCGCTGGCCACCAGGTGGTCGCGCAGCAGGCGGAATTTATCCATCGGGAACCGGTGGTCTGCCGGGAACTCGGGGCTGTAGTCATCGTGGTAAATCAGTGGCAATGGCATGGAATTTTCTGACGGGAACCTGCGACGGATCTTAACAGCGCTGTACACTCACGCACATGGCAAGGGAGGGGGCCCCATGGAGCCGATACTGGAATTGGAAAGCGCGCGGCTGGTGCTGCGCCAGTGGCGCGACAAAGACCTCAAGGCGTTTGCGAGTATGTGCGACGACCCTCAGGTGATGCGCTATTTTCCGGCCCGGCTGAGCCATCTGGAAAGCGCCGCGTTGATCGGGCGCATCCGTGGGCATTTCGCCGAATACGGCTTCGGTTTCTGGGCCTTGCAGCGCAAGGACACTGGCGAGTTTATTGGCCTCACCGGGTTGCAGAACGTCAGCTTTGAAACCGGCTTCACCCCGGCGGTGGAGATTGGCTGGCGTTTGGCGCGCGAGCACTGGGGCCTGGGCTACGCCAGTGAAGCGGCCTGGACTGCGCTGCGGTGTGGCTTCGATCGATTGCAATTGGATGAAATCGTCGCCTTCACCACTGAGGCCAATCTGCCTTCACAAAAAGTCATGCAGGCCATCGGTATGCATTACGATCCGCAAGCCGATTTCGAGCACCCCAAAGTCGCGGCCGACGACCCGCTGCGTCATCATGTTTTGTACCGCATCACCCGCGCCCAATGGTTGGACACGCTGCACGGATAAGCAGCCCGGAATGCCCTATCGTTTTTAGGAGTTGCTCAATGAGCCAAGTATTGGAAGATCTGGTGGACCTGCTGACGCTGGAGCCGATTGAGGAAAACCTCTTTCGCGGCCGCAGCCAGGACCTGGGTTTTCGCCAGTTGTTCGGTGGCCAGGTGCTCGGCCAGTCGTTGTCGGCGGCCAGCCAGACCGTCGAAGAAGCGCGGCATGTGCACTCCCTGCACGGTTACTTCCTGCGCCCCGGCGATGCGGGGTTGCCGGTGGTGTACTCGGTGGACCGCGTGCGCGACGGCGGCAGCTTCAGTACGCGCCGGGTTACGGCAATCCAGAAGGGGCAGCCGATTTTTACATGCAGCGCCTCGTTCCAGTACGACGAAGCAGGCTTCGAGCACCAGAGCACCATGCCCGTAGTGGTGGGCCCGGAAAACCTGCCATCGGAGCTGGAGCTGACGCGCCAGCGTGCGCACCTGATCCCCGAGCCCATGCGCGACAAACTGCTGTGCGCCAAGCCGATCGAAGTGCGCCCCGTCACTGAAAAAGATCCCTACAACCCGCAGCCGTCCGACCCGGTCAAGTACGTGTGGTTTCGTGCCGACGGCGCCCTGGCCGATGCGCCGGCGCTGCATAAATACCTGCTGGCCTACGCGTCGGACTTCGGCCTGTTGACCACCTCGTTGCTGCCCCACGGCAAGACCGTGTGGCAGAAAGACATGCAGGTCGCCAGCCTCGACCACGCGCTGTGGTTCCACGCCGATCTGCGCGCCGACGATTGGCTGCTCTACGCCATGGATAGCCCGTGGGCCGGCAACTCCCGAGGCTTCTCCCGTGGTAGCGTGTTCAACCGCGCCGGGCAGTTGGTGGCGTCGGTAACCCAGGAAGGGCTGATCCGCCATCGCAAGGATTGGGCATGAGCCTGACGGACGTTAAGCACTGGGTCTTCGATATGGACGGCACCCTCACGGTGGCTGTGCATGATTTCGCCGCCATCCGCGTGGCCCTGGAGATTCCACCCGAGGACGACATCCTCACCCACCTGGCGGCATTGCCCGCCGAGGTGGCGGCGACCAAACATGCCTGGTTACTGGAGCATGAGCGTGAACTGGCGCTGGGCTCGGTGGCAGCGGACGGTGCGGTGGAACTGGTGCGCGAGTTGGCTGCGCGCGGTTATCGCCTGGGCATCCTGACCCGCAACGCACGGGAACTGGCCCACGTTACGTTGCAGGCCATCGGCCTGGCCGACTGCTTCGCCGCCGACGATGTGCTGGGCCGCGAAGACGCACCGCCCAAACCGGAACCGGGGGGCCTGCTGAAGCTGGCAGCGGCATGGCAGGTAGCGCCGGAAGAGATGGTGATGGTTGGGGATTACCGCTTCGACCTCGATTGCGGCCGTGCGGCGGGAACGCGGACCGTGCTGGTAAACCTGCCGGAGAACCCGTGGCCCGAGTTGACGGACTGGCATGCCGCAGACTGCGCGGCACTGCACCGGATGATCCAGCCCAGGCAATGACTATCAAAGGTGGGAGGGGCGATGTGCCGATTCGACCTGCCCCGATGACGGTAAGTCAGCAACAGCTGGGTTGACTGACCCACTGCTAACGGGGCATGGCTCCCTACCCACCTTCAGTGAACCATCACCTCAGTAGCTGCGGCTCTTGTGGTGAGCGGGCTTGCCCCGCGCTGGGCTGCGAAGCGGCCCCAAACTCAGGCACCTCGGAGTGTCAGTTGAAACCGCATCGCCTGGAATGGGGCTGCTTCGCAGCCCAGCGCGGGGCAAGCCCGCTCACCACAGCAAGGCCAGGTCACCACAACGGTGAGTCAGCAACAGCTGGGCTGACTGACCCAGCGCTATCGAGGCATGGCTCCCTACCCACCTTCAGTGAACCATCACCTCAGAAGATGAGGCTCTTGTGGTGAGCGGGCTTGTCCCGCGCTGGGCTGCGAAGCGGCCCCAAACTCAGGCACCTCGGAGTGTCAGTTGAAACCACATCGCCTGGATTGTGGCTGCTTCGCAACCCAGCGCGGGGCAAGCCCGCTCACCACAGCAAGCCCAGGTCACCACAACGGTGAGTCAGCAATAGCTGGGCTGACTGACCCACTGCTAACGGGCATGGCTCCCTACCCACCTTCAGTGAACCGTCACCTCAGTAGATGAGGCTCTTGTGGTGAGCGGGCTTGCCCCGCCGCGCTGGGCTGCGAAGCGGCTCCAAACTCAGGCACCTCGGAGTGTCAGTTGAAACCACATCGCCTGGAATGGGGCTGCTTCGCAGCCCAGCGCGGGGCAAGCCCGCTCACCACAACAAGGCCAGGTCACCACAACGGTGAGTCAGTAACAGCTGGGTTGACTGACCCAGCGCTATCGGGGCATGTGTCTATACCTATCTTCAGTGAAACACACCTCAGTAGCTGCGGCTCTTGTGGTTAGCGGGCTTGCCCCGCGCTGGGCTGCGAAGCGGCCCCAAAGTCAGGCACCTCGGAGTGTCAGTTGAAACCACATCGCCTGGAATGGGGCTGCTTCGCAACCCAGCGCGGGGCAAGCCCGCTCACCACAACAAGCCCGGTCACCAAAGCAAGGCCAGGTCACCACAATAAGCTCAGGTCACCACATTAAGCCCAGCTCACCACAACAAGCCCAGCTCACTACAAACAGCCGAGTTCACCACAGAGTTATTTCAGCCTTTGAGGGTTGTGTGGGTACCTATGGCTATCGGGTGCTAGTTCCTTCCCACAGGTTGGGCCGGTTTGTTCAGTTAAAGCTGGGGAAACAGTACTTTCTGGCCTTCGGGTGATCTGAGCATGCCATCGCCGTTATGCCCCACCCCTGGCACTTCCACCAGTTCTTGGCGCAGCTGCGGATGGCGTTGCTGGAGGTAGTCAAAATAGTTGTGCCCGCGAATCAGCCGATAGGCGCCCTGGGCCTCGGCCTCGCAGCCTTTATCCAGCGCGGGGTGGTTGGGGTTGGTGTCTTGTTGGCCGAGCAGATACGTGATGGTGCGTGACACGTAGGTTTGCTCAAGTTGCGCGGCGTTTTGGCCGTTGGCGTAGGTCGGCAGTTTTTGCAGGCCGTATTTCCAGTCGTCGAAACCGGGGCAGGTCGCCGCGTCGAACGGCACGGGCCGTTGCGGGCTGAAGTAGGCGTAGGACGATGGATTGGCCACCACATAACGCAGGCGGATGCCTTCGTGATGCAAGGCCGGATGGTCATGACCGAGAAGGGCAAAGCGCTGCACCACTTGGCCGCCGCCGGAATGACCGGCGACCACGATGTCCTGGAGTGCCGGAAACAACCGGCGATCCCCCAGATGCTCGATCAGTTGGTCCAGCGCGCCGTAGGAACTGACGCGATCTGCGCCCGTGGACGGTTCGCCGGCCATCCACTCATTGCCTTTCCAGCGCAGCACCCTGTTGTCCAAGTGATTGCGCTGCGCATCGGCCTCGTTGAGAAACTGCGGGGCGATTACCAGCGTCGTATCGGCCTGGCCCGCCTGTTCGGCGGCGGCTTCGGCACTGTGCAGGTAGGTCTGCGCATTGCGCAGGCGACCGTGCACGACGATCAGCACGCGGGTGACATGGGGCAGCGGCTGGCCCCAGTCCTGGCTTACACCCAGGCTTAAGGCGCCGGCCTCCAGCTGGAAACGCTCAGGGCTGACTACCTTGACCCCATGCTCGACGGCCCCGGCGGTAGAGCAGGCCAGGCACATACCCAGCAGCAATCCTGATCGTTTATGCATTTACAGGCTCTTGGCGTTAAAGGTGTCGCACTGGCTGATCTGGCCTTGGGCGAAGCCGGCCTTGAACCAGCGCACCCGCTGCGCGGAGGTGCCATGGGTGAACGAATCCGGCACCACGCGACCCTGGCCTTGCTGCTGCAAACGGTCATCGCCGATGGCGTTGGCTGCGTTCAGGGCTTCTTCGATGTCCCCCGGTTCCAGCCAGTTCAGGCGTTTTTGTGCGCGGTTGGCCCACACGCCGGCAAAGCAGTCGGCTTGCAGTTCCTGACGCACCAACAGCCCTCCGTCGCCCTGCATTTGCAGGCCTTGCTGGCGCGCGGCCTGGATCTTCGCCGAGATGCCGAGCAAGGTCTGCACGTGGTGCCCGACTTCGTGGGCGATCACGTAAGCCTGAGCGAAGTCGCCAGCGGCCTGGAAGCGTTGGGACATTTCTCGGAAGAAGTCCAGGTCCAGGTACACCTGCTGGTCAGCCGGGCAATAAAACGGACCGCTCGCCGAAGTGGCGCCACCGCAGGCGGAATTGACCCGGCCACGGAACAGAATCAGCTTGGGGTTCTGGTAGGTTTTGCCATTCTCCTTGAACACCTGGCCCCAGGTGTCCTCGGTGTCGCCCAGCACTGCGCGGACGAAATCGGCCTGCTCATCGTTGGCCGGTGGCGCCTGGCGCGTCTGGGTGCTGACCGACGGCGCCTGCTCCATCTGACCGGTCAACTGGCCGAGGATTTGCATCGGGTCCTGGCCGGTCAACCAGCCGATACCGACAATCAGCACAATGGCCGTGAGGCTCAGGCCCTTGCCGCCGCCGAAGCGCATCCCGCCGCCACCGCCACTGTCATTGCGGGCATCCACCACGTTGTCGCTGCGTCGGCCTTTTTTCCATAGCATGGGGCAATCCTCTTGATGAACGGTCCTACAAAATATTGAGATGAGTATGGCCGTTAATCGCGGCAATACCCTTCGCCGGTCACCACAACCAGGCAGTCTTTCTTGTCCGCCAGCCATTTGAGGCCGGTCGCCGCGCCATCACCGGCGCGCAGCAGTTGCGGGCCGTCCGGACGGTTGAAGGCGATCCCGTCTTCGGCCGCTTCACCCTTGAAGGTGCCGCTGTCATCGGCGTCGAGGCCGTATTGCATGGTGAGGATGTAATGACCGCGGCCGATGCTGTCGTCCTTGGCGATGGTCAGGTGCAGGCCTTCGACGCCGACCCATTTGCCCACCCACTGATCGGTTGGTGGGGTTGGCGGAACCAGGGTCGCTTGCACCGACGCGGGCGCGGGTTTCGGCGCTTGCTTGGCCTCCTGGTTACAGGCGGCGAGCAAGGCGAGGGTGGAGAGAACAAAGAGAGTTTTTTTCATAGCGGCAAAGCCTTGATTAAAAAATGTGCAACGGGAAGGCGACGTGCAGGCTTGGACTCGATTCCCATGATTTAGTGCGCTGTTCGCCCGGTGTTTGGTTATGCTCTCGGGGCAGGCTGCGGCCCGCCTGCTAGATTACCGGGTTGAGCGCGGCCTCGTTCAGTGCTCAGCGTTAAGCCCGCCACGCAAGAGAATTCCATGACTGTCAGTACCCCGCTGTCCGGCGTCAACCATCCTTTCAAAGGCATCCTGCTGATTGTGGTGGCGACTTTTCTGTTTTCCAGCCACGACGCGCTGTCCAAATACCTCGCCGGGTTCTACCCGATTGTTATGGTGGTGTGGGCACGCTATGTGGTGCACACGGTGCTGATGGCCGGGATCTTCCTGCCGCAATCGGGGTTGCGCGTGCTGCGCAGCAAACGGCCGGGGATGCAGGTGGTACGCGCGTTGTGTCTGTTGGGTACCAGCCTGTTCTTTACCACTGCGCTGCATTACATCCCACTGGCCGAAGCCACTGCGGTGAACTTCCTCGCACCGATTCTGGTGACGGCGCTCTCCGTGCCGCTGCTGGGTGAGCATGTGACACGCGGCCAATGGCTGGCGGTGATCTGCGGGTTTATCGGCGTGGTGGTGATCATCCACCCCGGTGGCGAACTGTTCACGCCGGCGGTGCTGCTGCCGTTGTGTTCGGCGATGTTCTTCTGCTTTTACCAGTTGCTGACGCGCATCCTCAGCCAATACGACACCCCCACCACCAGCAACTTTTTCGCCGGGCTGTGCAATACCTTGGTGATGAGTGCGCTGGTGCCGTTCTTCTGGCAGGTGCCGACCCTGTGGCACGGCGTGATGATGCTGGCCTTGGGCACCTGTGGCATGACTGCGCACTTGATGCTGACCCAGGCGTTCCGCTTTGCGGCGCCGGCCTTGCTGGCGCCGTTCGGCTATTGCCAGATCGTCTTCGCGGGTTTACTGGGCTGGCTGGTGTTTGCCCATACCCCCGATATGACCACGGTGGTCGGCATCGGGGTGATCTGCATGAGCGGGTTGGCCGCTGCCTGGCAGCAGCGGCGGCGGTGAGTCAAACGTCGACTTTGGGAATCTTGCGCGGCGCCATGAAGTACATCCAGGTCAGCGCGATGAAGTACATCGCCGGGATCAGGGTGAACAACACGGTGTAGTTGTTGTTAGTCACGGTCAGGATATGGCCGACGATCTGGGTCATGAACATGCCGCCGATGGCCGCGCACATGCCGCCAAAGCCGAACACCGTGCTCATCATGTGCTTGGGCGTGTAGTCCATCACCAGGCTCCAGATATTCGCGGTCCAGGCCTGATGCGCGCCGATGGCCAGGGAGATGGCAAACACCGCCACCCACAGCTGGCTGGAGCCGGCCGCCATGATCACGCCGACGATGCAGCAGGCAAACAGCAGCATCGACAGCAACCGTGCCTTGATCGAGTTCATCCCCCGGCCGATCAAGAACGAGGAAAGAATCCCCCCACCCACACTGCCGAAGTCGGCTGTCAGATAAATGATGATCAGCGGGATGCCCATCTGCGTCACGTTGATGCCCAGGTTGTATTGCTGGTTCAAAAACGGTGGCAGCCAGTACAGGTAGAACCAGAACACCGGCGCGGTCAGCGAATAGGCCAGGGCAAAGGCCCAGGTGCCACGCATGCGCAGGATACGGCTGAAGGGCACGCGCGGTTGTTCCGGTTCGGGTTCTTGTTGCACGTAGTCCAATTCGGATTGTTTAACCGTCGGATGATCTTCGGGGTTGTAGTACTTCAGGCCCCAGCACACCAGCCAGATGCCGCCCAGTGCCGACATGCACAGGAACGCCGCCTGCCAGCCCCATACATGCAAGATCAGCGGCAGCAACATCGGCGTCATCATCGCGCCGACGTTGGTGCCGGCGTTGAAGATGCCGGTCGCCACGGCCCGCTCGCCAGCGGGGAACCACAGGCGGGTGGTCTTGACGCAGGCCGGGTAGTTGGCGGCTTCGGTCAGGCCGAGGATAAAGCGGCAGACCATAAAGCCTACGGCGGAGGTGGCCAGGCCGTGGGCGCCGGTGGCCAGGCTCCACAGCAATACCGCGAAGAAGAACACGCGCTTGACGCCAACTCGGTCGATCAAGCGACCCTGCAGCACAAACCCGATGGCGTAGCCGACTTGGAACCAGAAGTTGATGTTGGCGTAGTCCATCGCCGTCCAGCTCATTTCCTTTGCTAGGATCGGCTGCATCACGCCCAGGGCGGCGCGGTCGATGTAGTTCAGCGTGGTGGCGAAGAACACCAGGGCCAGCATGCCCCAGCGGGTTTTACCCACGGCCAGGGCGCCGCGGATCTTGCTGCCGATGCCGGCATGCGGCATGCCTGGGCGCTCGGCCAGGACGGAGTTTTGCAGAGGCATGAGGTCGTACCCGTTTTTTGAAATTTTTATGGTGTGATCTGGGTCTTTTGTGAACGTTTGTTGCCTGATCGATGGTGCGCAGCGGTTAAAAAAATCGTCAATTCGCCAGAAGGGCATAGTGTTCGATAATCGCCCGAAAAACTAACCGGTTCGTACATTTTAATTGCTGCCGTTAGGCTGGGGGCGAATAATTTGCCATAAACAACCATTGCCGGGAGTTTTCCATGCAACGTTCCATCGCCACCGTTTCCTTGAGCGGCACCCTGCCGGAAAAGCTCGAAGCCATTGCCGCCGCCGGGTTCGATGGGGTGGAAATCTTCGAGAATGACCTGTTGTATTACGACGGCAGCCCGCGGGAAGTGCGGCAGATGTGCGCCGACCTGGGCATCGCTATCACCTTGTTCCAGCCGTTTCGCGACTTTGAAGGCTGCCGCCGCGACCGCCTGGCGCGCAATCTGGAGCGGGCAGAGCGCAAGTTCGATCTGATGCAGGAGCTGGGCACCGACCTGGTGCTGGTGTGCAGCAATGCCTCGGCCGATTGCGTGGGCGACGAATCCATTCTGCTGGATGACTTGAGCCTGCTGGCCGAACACGCCGGCAGACGAGGCTTGCGCATCGGCTATGAAGCCCTGGCCTGGGGCAAACATGTGAACACCTGGCAGCAGGTATGGAACCTGGTGCGTCAGGTGGATCATCCGAGCCTGGGGGTGTTGCTCGACAGTTTCCACACGTTGTCACTCAAGGGCGACCCGAGCGCCATCGCGCAGATCCCTGGCGACAAGATCTTCTTCGTGCAAATGGCCGATGCGCCGATCCTGGCCATGGATGTGCTGGAGTGGAGCCGCCATTTCCGTTGCTTCCCGGGGCAGGGCGAGTTCGACCTGGCCGGGTTTCTGGCGCCGATTATCAAAAGTGGGTACACCGGGCCGCTGTCCCTGGAAATCTTCAACGATGGTTTCCGTGCCGCGCCGACCCGTGCCAATGCCGCCGACGGGCTGCGCTCGTTGTTGTACCTGGAGGAGAAAACCCGTCAGCGCCTGGCCGAGGAACAGCCGGCCGCACCGCTGGATATCCTGTTCGAAACGCCGCCCGCCAGCGAGTACGACGGCATCGAGTTCCTCGAATTTGCCGTGGATGAAAGCCTCGGCGCCAAGCTCTCCCACTGGTTGGAGCGTCTGGGCTTCGTCAAGGCTGGGCAGCATCGTTCCAAGGCCGTCAGCCTGCTGCGCCAGGGCGATATCAACCTGATCCTCAATTGCGAGCCGTATTCCTTCGCCCACAATTTTTTCGAAGCCCATGGGCCGTCGCTGTGCGCCACGGCGCTGCGGGTAAAGGACAGCGCCAAGGCACTGGAACGCGCGGTGGCTTATAAAGGCCAGCCTTATCGCGGCCTGGTCGGGCCGAACGAGCTGGAGCTGGCGGCGGTGCGTGCGCCGGACGGCAGTCTGATTTACCTGGTGGACCCCAGCGAAGGCGGGCTCTACGACACCGACTTCAACCTGCAACCGACCACGGCTTGCGGCGGCGGCCTGCTGCGCATCGACCATATGGCCATCGCCCTGCCGGCCGACAGCCTCGACAGTTGGGTGCTGTTCTACAAGAGCCTGCTGGATTTTGAAGCCGACGATGAAGTGGTGCTACCCGACCCCTACGGCCTGGTGAAAAGCCGCGCATTGCGTAGCCGCTGCAGTTCGATTCGCTTGCCGCTGAATATCTCCGAAAACCGCAACACTGCCATCTCCCACGCGCTATCGAGCTATCGGGGCTCGGGGGTGCATCATATTGCCTTCGACTGTGCGGATATTTTCGCCGAGGTGCGCAGAGCTAAAGAGGCCGGCGTGCCATTGCTGGATATCCCGCTCAATTATTACGACGACCTGGCGGCGCGCTTTGATTTCGATGACGAGTTCCTCAGCGAGCTGGCGTACTACAACGTGTTGTACGACCGCGACGCCCAGGGCGGTGAGTTGTTTCACGTCTACACCGAGCCCTTCGAAGGACGGTTTTTCTTCGAGATCATCCAGCGCAAAAACGGCTATGCCGGTTACGGCGCGGCCAATGTGGCGGTACGCCTGGCGGCGATGGCCAAGTCGCGCAGTGGCGCGGTGCGCCAGGCGCGGCTGTGAACCCTGGCCGGGTGCTTCCTTCGGGGAGCGCCCCGGCCCATAATCGCGGCCTGCCTAACAACAATGGCCGTGAGCACCATGACGTCGAGTCCCGAACTCCCCGCAGTGTCAGACGCACCGCGCAAGAGTCGTAAGAACAATCCAGAAAAGACCCGCGAAAACATACTGCAAGAAGCCATTGTCGAGTTTGTTCAGCAGGGTTTGGCCGGCGCGCGCGTAGACGCCATCGCCGAACGCATCCACACCTCCAAGCGCATGATCTATTACTACTTCGGCAGCAAGGAGCAGCTGTACGTCGAGGTACTGGAAAAGCTCTACGGCGATATCCGCAATACCGAAACCCGCATGAACCTCACGGCGCTGGAGCCCCGTGAAGCGATCCGTCGGCTGGTGGAATTCACCTTTGATCATCACGATCAGAACGTGGATTTTGTGCGCATCGTCAGCATCGAAAATATCCACAACGCTGAATATGTGAAGCGTTCGGACTCGATCAAGGCCATGAACAGCAACATCCTCGAAGCCCTGGGCGCCACCTTGCGCCGAGGCGCCGAAATGGGCCTGTTCCGCGAAGGCCTGGAGCCGTTGGATGTGCACCTGCTGATCAACTCGTTCAGTTTTTACCGGGTGTCCAACCGCCATACGTTCAGTGAGATCTTTCAGATCGAACTGTCGGATGAGGCGGTTAAACAGCGCCACCGCGATATGCTCTGCGACTCGGTGATGCGCTACCTGCAAGCCTGAGGCCTCAGGTTGGAATGCATACCAAGTGAGAGGGGGCTTGCCCCCGATAGCGATGCGTCAGTGACAGTTGGGCTGACTGAACCACTGCTATCGGGGGCAAGCCCCCTCCCACATGGTGATCTGGTCTTGTCAGTCAGGTATTCATGCTTTTGAAGTGCGTCAGCATGCGTTGCGCATCCGGCACTTTACCGCTGAACAATTCAAATGCTTTCACCGCCTGGAACACCGCCATATTGCCGCCGTCCAGCGTGCGGCAACCCAGGGCGCGGGCATCCCGTAGCAGTTGGGTTTCCAGCGGGAAGTAGACGATTTCCGCTACCCACAGATGAGCGCGCAACAGCGCCGCCGGCACCGGTGTACCGGGAAGCTTGGCCATGCCCATCGGCGTGGTGTTGACCAGGCCATCGGCTTCGGCCATGGCGTTTTCCAGGCCGCCGCCGACTTGAGCGCGGCCGCTGCCGAAACGCTGTGCGAGGTTATCCACAAGGTCGCGGGCGCGGATCGCGTCCACATCGAAAACACTCAACTGCTCCACCCCTTCAGCCAGCAGTGCATGCGCCACTGCCGCGCCTGCACCGCCGGCACCCATCTGCACCACACGCTGGCGCGGCACGTCATTGAGGTTGCGCCGGAAACCTTCGGCAAACCCCAGGCAATCGGTGTTGTGGCCAATGCGTTTGCCGTCCTTGAACACCACGGTATTCACCGCGCCGATGCCTCGGGCTTCGTCGGACAATTCATCCAGCAGCGGCAGAATCGCCTGCTTGCACGGGTAGGTAATGTTCAGCCCGGTAAAGTGCATCAGCTCGGCGGCGCGTAGGAGGTCGGGCAGGGCCTTGATATCCAGGCCCAAGGGATCAAGGTCGATCAGTTGGTACAGGTAGCGTAGGCCCTGGGCATCGCCTTCCTGTTCGTGCAAAGCGGGTGTGCGGGAGGCCTGGATGCCAGCGCCAATCAGCCCGGCAAGAATGCGCGGTTTCATCAGGCACGTCCTTTGAGCAGATGGCTGAAATGTTCCAGGGCCAGGTGGTAGCCGTGGCTGCCAAAACCGGCCAATACCGCTTTGGCGATGGGCGACACAAACGAATGATGCCGAAACGCCTCACGCGTATGCACATTGGATAAATGCACTTCGATCACCGGCACCTCGCTGGCTACCAGCGCATCGCGGATTGCCACCGACGTGTGGGTCCAGGCGGCAGGGTTGATCACGATACCGGCGCAGCGCGCACGGGCGCCGTGGATCCAGTCGAGCAGCTCGCCTTCGTGGTTGGTTTGGCGGAATTCGATTTTAAGCCCCAGTTGCTCGGCGCTGCGGCCGCATAGAGCCGCCACGTCGGCTAGGGTTTCATGCCCGTAGGTGGCGGGTTCGCGGGTGCCGAGCAGGTTGAGATTGGGGCCATTGAGCACCAGCACGATGGGCGGCATGAGGGGGTATCTCCACAGTTCTTGTTGGTTGTGGAGATAAAATGTACCGGATGGTTAATTTGGTCAATTGCCAGCGCGGCATGTGTTCGATTATCGAACCGTTAATCAAGGAAGGGCAGGTATAGCACGCTGCGCGGCCGCTTAGCCAATGGCTCGGGCGGCCGCGCATGGAGCAATGGAACGTTCAGCGTCGGGTCAGCAACACACCCGATTCCATATGGTGCGTCCACGGAAACTGATCAAACATCGCACACCGGGTAATGCGGTGGGTGTCATGCAGTTGGGCGATGTTGGCCGCCAGGGTCTCCGGGTTGCAAGAGATGTACAGGATGTTGTCGAAACGCCGGGTCAATTCGCAGGTGTCCGGGTCCATGCCGGCACGCGGCGGGTCCACAAACACGCTGCCGAACTCGTAGCTTTTCAGATCGATACCGTGCAGACGGCGGAACGGGCGCACTTCGTTGAGGGCTTCGGTGAGTTCTTCGGCGGACAGGCGCACCAAGGTGACGTTATCCACCGCGTTTTCATCGAGATTGCTCAGTGCCGCGTTTACCGAAGTCTTGCTGATCTCGGTGGCCAGCACTTTGCGCACGCGGGTGGCCAGGGGCAGGGTGAAATTACCGTTGCCGCAATACAGCTCCAGCAGATCGTCCGGGCGATCGCCCAAAGCCTCGTAGGCCCAGTTGAGCATCTTCTGGTTCACCGTGCCGTTGGGCTGGGTGAACGCGCCTTCGGGTTGACGATAGCTGAAGGTGCGGCCGCCGACTTCGAGTTTCTCCACCACGTAATCGTGGCCGATCACATCGCGTTTGCCCTTGGAGCGGCCGATGATGCTCACGTTCAGGTCAGCGGCGAGCTGGTTGGCCGCCGCGTGCCAGTGCTCGTCCAGCGGGCGGTGATAGCACAGGGTGATCATTGCATCGCCGGCCAGGGTGGTGAGGAACTCCACCTGGAACAGCTTGTGGCTCAGAGCGGCGCTGGCTTGCCAGGCGGCCTTGAGTTGGGGCATCAGCTGGTTGATGCGAGCGCTGGCGATAGGGAAGTCTTCGATCAGGATCGGCGTGCGCTTATCGTCCTGGGAAAACATCGCGTAGTGGCGCTCACCGCCCTCGCGCCACAGGCGGAATTCCGCGCGCAGGCGGAAGTGCTGCAGCGGCGAGTCGAACACCTGCGGCTCGGGCGCATCGAACGGGGCGAGCAGGTCACGCAGGCGCGTGACCTTGTCTTGCAGTTGAGCGGTGTAGCGTGCGGCGTCAAAAGTCATGCGTTGAACCAGCCCAGCTTGATCACGAACAGAATCGACAGAATCACCAGCGCCGGGTTCAGCTCACGGTAGCGGCCCGAAAGCAGCTTGATGGCGGTCCAGGCGATGAAACCGAAGGCGATGCCGTTGGCGATGGAGTAAGTAAAGGGCATCGCCAGGGCGGTGATCACCACCGGCGCTGCCACAGTGATGTCGTCCCAGTCGATTTCAGCCAGGCCGGAGGTCATCAGTACGGCGACGAACAGCAGCGCCGGCGCGGTGGCGAAAGCCGGAACACTGGCGGCCAACGGCGAGAAGAACAGTGCGAGCAGGAACAGGATCGCCACTACGATGGCAGTCAAACCGGTACGGCCACCGGCGCTCACGCCTGCGGCGGATTCGATGTAGCTGGTGGTGGTCGAGGTGCCCAGCAGCGAACCGGCCATGGCTGCGGTGCTGTCGGCGATCAGTGCACGGCCCATTTTTGGCATGTGGCCGTCCTTGCCCATCAGGCCGGCGCGCTTGGCTACGCCGATCAGGGTGCCGGAGTTGTCGAACAGGTCGACGAACAGGAAGGCGAAGATCACGCTGACCAGGCCGATATCCAGCGCGCCTTTGATGTCCAACTGCAGGAAGGTCGGGGCCAGGGACGGTGGCATCGAGGTCACGCCGCCGAATGGGGTGAAGCCCATCACAATCGACACGATGGTCACCGCCAGGATGCCGATCAGCACCGCACCGCGCACGGCCAGGGCTTCCAGCGCGACGATCAGCGCAAAGCCCAGGGTGGCGAGGATCGGCGCCGGTTGTTTCAAGTCGCCCAGGCCAACCATGGTGGCCGGGTTGCTGACTACGATACCGGCGTTGTGCAGGGCGATCAGCGCCAGGAACAGGCCGATGCCGGCAGCAATCGCCGAACGCAACGGCAAAGGGATGCTGTTGATGATCCACTCACGGATGCGAAAGATCGACAGCAGAAAGAACAGCACCGCCGAAATGAACACTGCCCCCAGCGCCACTTGCCAGGTATGGCCCATGTGCAGCACCACGGTGTAGGTAAAGAAGGCATTGAGGCCCATGCCTGGTGCCAGCGCGATCGGGTAGTTGGCGATCAGGCCCATCACGGTCGAACCGATGGCGGCCGCCAGGCAGGTCGCGACGAACACCGCGCCTTTGTCCATGCCGGTTTCGCCGAGGATGCTCGGGTTCACGAACAGGATGTAGGCCATGGCCAGGAATGTCGTGATGCCCGCGAGAATCTCGGTGCGCACGTTGGTGTTGTGTGCTTTGAGTTGAAACAGCTTTTCCAGCATGCCGGCTCCCTGTGACGCTATTTTGCGTCGTGATTTGTTGACCTCTAAGTCAAAGCACAAACTGCGCCAAGCGCCTGTGGTTTCAGAGAGGATCGGAAAAAGCGGCGCATCATACCAGCAGCCGAGGCTGTGTGGCGCATGGGCTTGAGGCATACTGCGCCGACGTTCAATTCACGGTCATCGACAGCATGAAAAAAACCAACGCGTGGAGTCTAGCTCCGATCACCGCTATCAGCCTGTGGCTCGGCGCGGCACCGGTGTGGGGCGCGACTGCACCGGCCTTGAGCGAGGTGCGCGTGTTTCAGGTCGAGTCGGCGCGCTGCAAGGAAAGCATCCCCGAACGCATCACCTCCACGCAGATGTGCACGCACCGTGGGCCCACCCAGGTGTCGGTGATGGAAGTGGGGCTGGGCAACAACCCGGTGGGGCTGTTCAATGGCGCCGTACTGAACGGCCAGCGCACCCCGGTGTGCCAGGTTGGCAGCATCAGCCAGGCGTGCAACGGCGCGGGGACACTGATGGGCTACATCTATGTATTCGAAATGGATGTGCAGGCCCCAGGCTGGTTCGAATACAGCAATTCCTCGATCAACCCCCCGCGAAACACCTTGAAGACCCAGCTCAATATCCGCTGATCAATCATCTTGAACGCTCAAAACCCCGGGAAGTCGTACCCCTGAGACGGCGATTTTCCTGAACGCCGCGGATGCAGACCAACCCGTGAGGTGTTTATGAGCGCAACCCCCCAAGGCGCGGCGGCCCAGCCGTTTGCCCGCCACTCGATACGCCTGACCCTCAATGGGCAGGCCCGCCAACTGGACGTGTTGCCCTGGACCACGCTGCTGGACCTGCTGCGCGAACAACTGGATCTGGTCGGCAGCAAGAAAGGCTGCGACCACGGCCAATGCGGTGCCTGCACCGTATTGCGCGACGGCAAGCGCGTGAACGCGTGCCTGACCCTGGCGGTGATGTGCGACGGTGCCGAGTTGACCACCGTCGAAGGGCTGGCCAGTGGCGACCAGTTACACCCCATGCAACAAGCCTTCATCAAGCACGATGCCTTCCAGTGCGGTTATTGCACCCCTGGCCAGATCTGCTCCGCCGTCGGCCTGGCCAACGAAGGCCGTGCCCACGACAGCGCGCAAATCCAGGAACTGATGAGCGGTAACCTGTGCCGCTGCGGCGCCTACAGCAATATTCGCGATGCGATTGAAGAGGCCCTGCCGGCCTGCCGTACGGCGGGAGGCGAGCAATGAACCCGTTCCAGTACAGCAAACCGTCCGACGTGCACGAGGCCGTGCACTTGAGCAGTGCCGCGTCGCGTTTTATTGCCGGCGGTACCAACCTGCTGGACCTGATGAAAGAAAACATCAGCCGCCCCGAGCACCTGATCGACATCACCGGCCTGCCGCTGCATGGCGTCGAGCCCACCGCCGAGGGTGGCGTGCGCATTGGCGCGCTGGTCAGCAACGCTGATCTGGCCTGGCACCCCTTGATCGAACAGCGTTATCCGTTGCTGTCCCAGGCCATCCTCGCCGGTGCCTCGCCGCAACTGCGCAATATGGCCAGCACCGGCGGCAACCTGTTGCAGCGCACCCGTTGCTATTACTTCTACGACGCCAGCGTGCCTTGCAATAAACGCGAACCCGGCAGCGGTTGCCCGGCGCGCACCGGGTTGAATCGCATCCACGCGATTCTCGGCGCCAGCGCGCAGTGCGTGGCGACTCATCCGTCCGACATGTGCGTGGCCCTGGCGGCGCTGGAGGCGCGGGTGCATGTGCAAGGGCGCGGCGGTGCGCGGGTCATCGAGTTCGCCGACTTCCACCGTTTGCCCGGCGATGCGCCGCAACGGGACAACCAGCTGGCCGACGATGAACTGATCACTGCTATTGAATTGCCTGCCGACCATCTGGCGCGACACAGCCATTATCTGAAGATCCGTGACCGGGCGTCCTACGCGTTCGCGTTGGTGTCGGTGGCTGCCGCTCTGGAGTTGGACGGCGATGTGATCGTCGACGCGCGCCTGGCCCTGGGCGGCGTGGCCCATAAACCCTGGCGCGACCGCGCGGTGGAAGCGGGATTGATCGGGCAGGCCGTCAGCCGCGAGACCTTCAGCCTCGCCGCCGATGCGATGTTGCAGGACGCCGAGCCGCTGGAACACAACGCTTTCAAGGTCAAGCTGGCACGGCGCGCAATCATCCGCGCCTTGAGCGATGCCGCTGTCGCAGGAGAACGCCCATGAGTGCCGTCGGAAAACCCCTGGACCGTGTCGACGGTCTGCTTAAAGTCACCGGCCAGGCGCGCTATGCCGGCGAATTTGCGCAGCAGGACCTGCTGCATGGCAGCGTGGTGTCCAGCACCATCGCTAAGGGCCGGGTGGTTCGTATCGATGCGTCCAAGGCTCTGGCTCTGCCGGGTGTGGTCATGGTGCTCGATCACAGCAACCGGCCGCGGCTGGCCAGCTATGACGACGCGTTTGCCGATGCCGATGCCGCCGATGGTTCGCCGTTTCGCCCGCTGTACAACGACCGCGTGCTGTACAGCGGCCAGCCCCTGGCCTTGGTGATTGCCGACAACCTGGAGCTGGCGCGACATGCCGGTTCCCTGGTGCGCATCGAATACGAGCGCGATGAATTCGAGACCGACCTCGTCGCCCAGCAGGCCGAGGCCCATCCCTCGCCACAGACACCGCCCGCGCCGCGCGGGAATTTCCAGGCCGAGTGGACTGCTGCCGCCGTCAGCCTGGACGTGCACTACAGCACCCCCATCGAACATCACAACCCCATGGAACCCCACGCCAGCACCGTGCTGTACCAGGCGGACGGCACCCTGCATATCCATGACAAAACCCAGGGTCCGCAGAACTGCCAGGCCTATGTGCAGAAAGTGTTCGGCCTGGATAAAAGCCAGGTGCGGGTGTTCGCCGCGTTTGTCGGCGGCGCTTTTGGTTCCGGCCTGCGCCCGCAGTACCAGTTACCCCTGGCGGTGATGGCGTCGCTGGCGCTCAAACGCTCGGTTCGCGTGACCCTGACCCGTCAACAGATGTTCACCTTCGGCTACCGCCCACGCACCCTGCAGCGCTTGCAAATGGGCGCCGCCACCAACGGCCGCCTGCTGGCGCTGGGGCACACGGCGATTGGCCAGACCTCGCGTTTCGAGGACTTCAGTGAACACGTGGTGGAGTGGAGCGGCATGCTCTATCACTGCGACAACGTGCAGTTGACCTATAAGTTGGTGCCGCTGGATGTGTTCACGCCGTTGGACATGCGCGCGCCCGGTGCCGCCCTCGGGGTGATCGGCCTGGAATGCGCCATGGACGAACTGGCCTGCGCCCTGGCGATCGACCCGGTGCAACTGCGCCTGATCAACTACGCCGACCGTAACCAGAACGAAGACAAACCCTGGTCGAGCAAAGCCCTGCGCGAGTGTTACACCGAAGGCGCCGAGCGCTTCGGCTGGAGCCAGCGCAACCCGGAACCGCGCAGCATGCGCGACGGCCGCCAATTAGTGGGCTGGGGCATGGCCGGCGGGGTGTGGGAGGCCATGCAAATGAAGGCCAGCGCCAAGGCGCGAATCGATGCCGAGGGCAAGCTCGTGGTGAGCAGCGCCACCACCGATATCGGCACCGGCACCTACACGGTGATGACCCAGATCGCCGCCCAGGCCAGCGGGGTAGCCGTGGACGACGTGCGTTTCGTGCTCGGCGACTCGTCGCTGCCCACCGCGCCGTTGCAGGGCGGCTCGTTCACTGTTTCCTCGGTGGGCACCGCTGTGCAACAAGCCTGCGAAGCCTTGGCCGCCAAACTGTTGAGCGTGGCGCGGCAGACCTATCCGGTGTTCAAGGACGCTGAGACGGTGCGCTTTGAGGATGGGCAACTGCACGCGCGTGACGTGAGCGTGTCGTTGGCGCAGCTGGTCAAGGACAGCGGTGAGGACGCCCTGGAGGTGCAGGTCGACAGCGAGCCGGACAAAAAACGCGAAGGCTATGCTACCGCCACCCATTCGGCGGTATTCGTTGAAGTGCGCGTGGATGAAGACCTCGGCACTATCAAGGTCAGCCGCGTGGTCAGCGCAATTGCGGCCGGGCGCGTGGTCAACCCGAAGATGGCCCGCAGCCAGATCCTCGGCGGCGTGGTGTGGGGCATCGGCATGGCCCTGCACGAAGAGACCCAGATCGACCATCAACTTGGCCGCTACATGAACCACAGCCTGGCCGAGTACCACATCCCGGTGAATGCCGATATCGGCGACATTGACGTGGTATTCGTCGAAGAACACGACGAGATCGTCAATGCGCTGGGGTCCAAAGGCGTCGGGGAAATCGGCATCGTCGGCGTCGCGGCGGCAGTGGCCAATGCGGTGTACCACGCCACCGGCAAGCGGGTGCGGGACTTCCCGATCACCCTGGATAAGGTGCTTTGAAATGTGGGGGCTTGCCCCCGATGGCGGTGTTTCAGTCGATTTATGCTTCGACTGTTACACCGCTATCGAGGGCAAGCCCTCTCCCACATTGGACCTTATTGCCATAGTGGCTATGCGGTGGCTGTGAGGCCGGTGTGGGAGGGGGCTTATTGCCATAGTGGTTATGCGGTGGGCGTGAGACCGGTGTGGGAGGGGGCTTGCCCCCGATAGCAGTATTTCAGTCAATTTATGCTTCGACTGTTACACCGCCATCGAGGGCAAGCCCTCTCCCACATTGGACCTTATTGCCATAGTGGCTATGCGGTGGCTGTTAGGCCGGTTTTGGAGGGGGCTTGCCCCCGATGGCGGTGTTTCAGTCAATAGATGCCTCGACAGTTACACCGCTAACGAGGGCAAGTGCTCTCCCACATTGACCTTGTTGCCATAAAGGTCAGGCGGTGGGCGGGGAAACCGGTTCTGGCACATGCATGCGATCCCGCTTGGCCAGGGTGGGGAACAGTTTGATCCACACCCCGGTCACCACCAGGGTGCCGATCCCGCCCATGACCACGGCGGGCACGGTGCCGAACCAGTGGGCGGTGATGCCGGATTCGAATTCGCCCAGTTGATTCGACGCGCCGATAAACAGGCCGTTGACGGCGCTGACGCGCCCGCGCATTTCGTCCGGCGTCTCCAATTGCACGAACGAGGCACGGATCACCATGCTGATCATGTCCGCCGCGCCCAGCACCACCAGCACCGCCAGGGAAAACCAGAATGACGTCGATAGGCCGAAAGCGATGGTCGCCACACCGAATACCCCGACGGCGGTGAACATCACGCGGCCGACATGTCGGTCCACCGAGAAACGCGCCAGCCACAACGACATCAGCAATGCCCCCACCGCCGGCGCCGAGCGCAACAGGCCCAGGCCCCAGGCGCCGGTCAGCAGGATGTCTTTGGCGAACACCGGCAGCAACGCGGTGGCGCCGCCCAGCAGCACGGCGAACAGGTCCAGGGAGATGGCGCCGAGGATGTCCGGGCGGCTGCGGATAAAACGGATGCCGGCCAGCAGTGAATCCAGAGTGGCCTTGCCTTTGTTCAGCGGGGTCTGGCGGGCAGGCAGGTTGAGGGTCAGCGCGCAGGCGATCAGGTACAGCACCACGGTGGGGCCATACACCCACACGCTGCCAAACGCATAGAGCAGACCGCCCAGCGCCGGGGCGACGATGGTGGCCAGTTGCTGAGCCGACTGCGACGACGCCACGGCGCGCGGGAACAGCGTGCTGGGCACGATGCTCGGCAGCAGCGCTTGCGTGGTGGGCAATTCAAAGGAGCGCGCGGCACCGAGCAGGAAGGCGAGGATAAAGATCATCTCGCGGGTCACGGTGCCGGTCAGGCCACCAATGGCCAGGGACAGCGCGATCAACGCCTGTACGGTCTGGCAGATGGCCGCGACTTTACGTCGCTCATAGCGGTCGGCCACATGGCCGGTGTGCAGCATAAACAGCACGCGCGGCACGAACTCCACCAAGCCGACCAAGCCCAGGTCCAGCACGTTGCCGGTCAGTTGATAGAGGTTCCAGCCAATGGCCACGGTGAGCATCTGGAAGCCGCTGGCGGTAAAAATCCGCGCCAGCCAGAACGCGATAAAAGGGCGGTGGTGACGCAACAGCAACGCGGGTTCAGTAGGCATCGGGCATTCAGATCAAGGCCGGAGGGAACCGCGAGATTAGCATCAAGCTGTAACAAATAGTTGCGAGAACCGGGGTGAGGCAGCCTGTCACGCGTCAATCGACCACACAACTGGACGCAGAAAATGGGACTACTCTTTGAGCTGTAATTGATCCAGATCAAATTTCTTCCAGGATTTGCTCTGGCGGGCCGTAAGGCCAGACTCCCTACGTGGTTGGTTAAAAAAAGAAACGAATTGAAATTCGCCACACTCCATATCCGTGGGGGCAGTGGGTGCAGGCTCCCGCCAGCAGCCGGTATTACCTGACAGAGGAAGACTTATGTTCGGTTTGGAGGCGCTAGATCTCGCCCGAATTCAGTTCGCGTTCACCATCTCATTCCACATCCTGTTCCCGGCGATCACCATCGGCCTGGCCAGTTACCTTGCAGTGCTGGAAGGGTTGTGGCTCAAGACCCATAACGACACCTACCGTGACCTCTACCATTTCTGGTCGAAGATCTTTGCCGTCAACTTCGGCATGGGGGTGGTCTCGGGCTTGGTTATGGCTTACCAGTTCGGCACCAACTGGAGCCGCTTCTCGGACTTCGCCGGCGCCGTTACCGGGCCGCTGCTGACGTACGAAGTGCTTACGGCCTTCTTCCTGGAAGCCGGTTTCCTCGGCGTGATGCTGTTCGGCTGGAACAAGGTGGGGCGCAAGCTGCATTTCTTCTCCACGGTCATGGTGGCGGTGGGTACGCTGATCTCCACGTTCTGGATCCTGGCTTCCAACAGCTGGATGCAGACGCCTCAGGGCTTTGAAATCATCGACGGCCGTGTGATTCCCACCGACTGGCTGGCGGTAATTTTCAACCCATCGTTCCCGTATCGCCTGATGCACATGGCCACGGCGGCCTTCGTGGCGACGGCGTTCTTCGTCGGCTCCTCGGCGGCCTGGCACTTGCTGCGCGGCAAGGACAACCCGGCGATCCGCAAGATGCTCTCCATGGCCATGTGGATGGCATTGATCGTGGCGCCTATCCAAGCGGTAATCGGTGACTTCCATGGTCTCAACACGCTGGAGCACCAGCCGGCGAAAATCGCCGCGATCGAAGGCCACTGGGAAAACAAAGGCAATGAGCCTACGCCGCTGATCCTGTTCGGCTGGCCCGATATGCAGGCGGAAAAAACCAAGTACGCCGTAGAGATTCCGTACCTGGGCAGCCTGATCCTGACTCACTCGCTGGATAAACAGGTGCCGGCGCTCAAGGAGTTCCCACCTGAGGACCGGCCGAATTCGACCATTGTGTTCTGGTCGTTCCGGGTCATGGTCGGGCTGGGTTTCCTGATGATTTTTACCGGTCTGTTCAGCCTGTGGCTGCGCCGGGGCGACAAGATGTACACCTCCAGACCGTTCCTGTATCTGGCGCTGTGGATGGGCCCCTCGGGGTTGATCGCTATCCTAGCCGGCTGGTTCACCACCGAAATCGGGCGTCAGCCGTGGGTGGTCTACGGGCTGATGCGCACGGCGGATGCGTCGTCTGGGCATAGCCTGGCGCAGATGACCATCACCCTGGTGTTGTTCGTGGTGGTGTACTTCGCGCTGTTCGGTGCGGGCTTGGGCTATATGATGCGCCTGGTGCGCAAAGGCCCTGTGACCCACGAAGGTACTGAACCGACCCACGGCGGCCCTGGCCAGAAACGCACACCGGCGCGTCCGTTGTCGGCGGCCGACGATGGCACCGACGACCACCACGACCACATCCAGCATAAGGGGAATTGAGATGGGTATTGATCTTCCGCTGATCTGGGCCGTGATCATCATCTTCGGCATCATGATGTACGTGGTGATGGACGGCTTCGACCTGGGTATCGGCATCCTCTTTCCGTTTATTCCGGGCAAGGTCGACCGCGACGTGATGATGAACACCGTCGCGCCGGTCTGGGACGGCAACGAAACCTGGCTGGTGCTGGGCGGCGCGGCGTTGTTCGGCGCGTTTCCGCTGGCGTATTCGGTGGTGCTGTCGGCGCTGTACCTGCCGCTGATCCTGATGCTGGTGGGGCTGATCTTCCGCGGCGTGGCCTTTGAGTTCCGCTTCAAGGCCAAAGACGCCAAGCGCCACCTGTGGGACAAGGCCTTCATCGGCGGTTCGCTGGCGGCGACGTTCTTTCAGGGCGTGGCGCTGGGGGCATTTATCGACGGCATTCCGGTGGTCAATCGCCAGTTCGCCGGCGGTTCGCTGGACTGGCTCACGCCGTTCACCGTGTTCTGCGGCGTGGCGCTGATCGTCGCTTATGCGTTGCTCGGCTGCACTTGGCTGATCATGAAGACCGAAGGCAAGTTGCAGGAACAGATGCACAACCTGGCGCGGCCGCTGGCGTTCGTGGTGCTGGCGGTGATCGGCATCGTCAGCCTGTGGACCCCGCTATCGCACCCGGAAATCGCCTCGCGCTGGTTCACCCTGCCAAATCTGTTCTGGTTCCTGCCGGTGCCGCTGCTGGTGCTGGTGACCATGTACGGGCTGATCCGCGCGGTGGCTCGCAATGCGCACTACACGCCGTTCTTGCTGACGTTGGTGCTGATTTTCCTCGGCTATAGCGGTTTGGGGATCAGCCTGTGGCCGAACATCGTGCCGCCGTCCGTATCGATCTGGGATGCCGCCGCGCCGCCGCAGAGCCAAGGCTTCATGCTGGTGGGCACCTTGTTCATCATCCCGTTCATCCTGGGCTACACCTTCTGGAGCTACTACGTGTTCCGCGGCAAGGTCACCCACGAAGACGGTTATCACTAGGAGGGGCGTGACATGTCCGGCAAACCTTCGTTGCACGAGATCGAACAGGCGGAAAAGCAGCCGCTGTGGCGGCGCCTGGGGTGGTTAGCAATGATCTGGACCGGCAGTGTGCTGGTGCTGTTTGTTGTCGCTAGCCTGATGCGCATGTTTATGAATGCGGCCGGCCTGACCACTCACTGACATCCCATCCCGTTGCCTTGCGGCACGGTTTTTTGACCCTGCTCCTACATCTTGTAGGGGCGGGGTCTTTTTTTATTTGCGCGCTTTGAGAATCACGAACTTGGGCGTGGCCGCCACTTGCTCGACGCCGCGGAACAACCGCGCCAGTTTGCTGTGATAACCCAAGTGACGGTTACCGACGATATACAGCGCACCGCCCACCACCAAAGCCTCGCGGGCCTGCTGGAACATGCGCCAGGCGAGGAAATCGCCCACCACCTGCTGCTGGTGGAACGGCGGATTGCACAGCACCACGTCCAGGGACTGCGGCTCTTGGCCGGCCAGGCCATCGGCGGCGCGCACGCTCACGTCACGTTCACCCAGCGCGGCCTGCCAGTTTTCACGGGCCGATTGCACGGCCATGTAGGACTCGTCCACCAGGGTGTAGTGGGCGTCGGGGTTGTGCAGTGCGCTGGCAATCGCCAATACGCCGTTGCCGCAGCCGAGGTCGGCAACGCGGGCGCCGCCCAGGCCGGTGGGCAAGTGCGGCAGGAAGGCGCGGGTGCCGATGTCCAGGCCTTCACGGCAGAACACGTTGGCGTGGTTCAGCAGCTCGATGGCGGGTGTATCCAGGCGGTAGCGGGTCGGGTAGGGCGAGACGGCGGCGGGGCGCTCGGCAACGGTGGCGATCAACAGGCGAGCTTTCTTCGCCGCCAGTGAGGCGTGCATCGGCCCGATGTAACGCTCCAGCAGGTCACCGGCTGCGCGTGGCAGGTGTTTGACCATCGCCCCGGCAATCACTTCGGCGCCCGGGGCCAGTTGGCCTTGTAAGCGGATCAACTGTTCCTCAAGCAGCGCCAGGGTTTTCGGCACGCGGATCAGCACGCGGTCGAACGGCCCGGTTGGGGTTTCGCTGGCGGGAATGAACGGCACTGCATCGAACGCCTTGGCGTTGCGCACCAGGTTTTTTTCCAGGCCCTGGGCCGCCAGAAACGAGTCGCCGCTGGAAATCACCTGCACCTGGCCTTGCAGACTGGCCGCCAAAGCGCCAAAGCTGTCATTGAGCACCAACACGCGGGTGTCGACGCTCGGCCGCTGGGCGGCCAAGTGGTTGAGCAGGTATTCGTCGGCGGCGTCGAAGGCTTGCAGCGGGTCGTTGTGCTGCTCGGGTTGGCGGATCAGATCGAGCTGAGCGAAGGGGCTGTCGAGCAGGGGCATGGGGGGAGAAAACTCTGGGTAATCGAACCATTGGGGTGAACGACGACGCGCCGGCGCGCGCCGCGTCATCACCCGGAACTGGTCGTAAATGTTACGGTTTTTTCATGCGGATTACATGCGATGTTTAAAGAAACCCAGCCTTTGCGGCCACCATCACGGCCGCGATTTTATTGTTGACCCCCAGTTTTCGCATCGAGCTGCAATTGTGAAAGCCGACTGTACGTTCGGACAAACACAGGATCTGTGCAATCTCGGCAGCGGTCTTGCCCAGTGCAGACCAGCGCAATACTTCGATCTCGCGGGGCGTCAGCTTGCTGCATGGTTTCGCGGCTGGCCCATCGGCGTACTTATTCGCCACCACGGTATGCATTGCATGACACAGCCAGAGCGCATTGCCGGCTTTTTCATACAGCTCCTCCGGTGTGATCTCACCTCTGCCACGACTTAGAGTTAGCATGCTGAAGACGCCCTGAGGCCCATGCAGTGGTTGAGTCCAGCCCAGATGAACGCCATAGGAGGTGGCCAGTTCCCACAAGTGAGGTGCGCTGTTAAATGCACTTTCTTTCCAGACAAAGGGCAGGACAGAGCGTTGGCAATGAGACATGACAGGATCAGTGCTGGAGAAATGCGCTTCTCGGTATAACGTGTTCCATTCGTTTGGATAGCTGTTCTTCTCGAAGATGACATTTTGACTGTTTTGATGTTGTGCACTCATCTTGAATGAGCAGAATTGGAAGCCGAGTGAATATGTTTCATTGATAACCATCTCGAAGACACTGGTGATCTCGTCCTCTTCTTCCAGTTTGGGGACCCGTGTATTGCGCCAGTTGACCATCGATAACTCTCCATGGGTGTATATGTGACTTGGGTACGTCCTGAATCCCAACGCTGCACGGAAAAGAGTGTAGGACATGGGCTACTTAGTTGTGTGAAAAAATCAGTATGTTAGGTAGCTATTTAAGGGGTTGGACTTATACAAGAATCGGAATTCTGTGTAATTAATTTCGCCTTGCTTATGGCCTTCCCATTGGATTCAAGGGGGCTGCGCATAATATCAATTTGATATCTTTTGATTGGATGATAGGGAATGGTTTTAGTTTGGTAGTGGATTAATAGCCAAATAATTAGTGCGCGTTCATACAGGCTTGCGGCGCTAATAACCTTAATTAGTTAGTGGTCTTTACAGCGTTAGAACATCACTTGCTCGCATATTGGGTCAGGAGATTTCAATCATCGGTGTTAGCCGGCGCCGCTTTGAGGGACACTAGCGCCTTCTGCAGAACGGAGTTCCCCATGACGGCCAGTGCTGAAAAATACACCTGTCAGACCTTGCTCGATGTGCAATCGCTGACCCCCAGCCTGTTCACCCTGCGTACCACCCGTGACCCCGGCTTTCGTTTTACCGCCGGCCAGTTTGTGCGCCTGGGCGTCACCAAAGCCGATGGCAGCACGGTCTGGCGTGCGTATTCGGTGGTGTCGGCGCCCTTCGATGAATATTTGGATTTTTTCTCGATTGTCGTCCCCGGCGGGGAGTTCACCAGTGAACTGAGCCGCCTGCGCGTCGGCGATACGTTGATGGTGGAGCGCCAGGCCACGGGTTACTTGACGTTGAACCGCTTCGTCGATGGTCGTGACCTATGGCTGCTGGGCACGGGCACCGGGGTGGCGCCGTTTCTGTCGATCCTGCAGGACTTCGAAGCCTGGGAGAAATTCGAGCGCATCATCCTGGTGTACAGCGCCCGCGAAGCCAAGGAACTGGCCTATCAGGCGTTGATTAAGGAGCTGGGCGAGCGCGAGTACCTGGCCGAGTACGCGCATAAGCTTACCTACTTGCCCATCGTCACCCGCGAGCAGCACCCTGGCGCGCTGAATGGGCGTATCACCACGCTGATCGAAAACGGCGAACTGGAGCGCGCGGCCGGCGTAGAGTTGAGCCCCGAACACTCACGCGTGCTGATTTGCGGTAACCCGCAAATGGTCGATGACACCCGTCAGTTGCTGAAAAAACGCGACATGAATCTGTCGCTATCCCGGCGCCCTGGCCAGGTGGCGGTGGAAAACTACTGGTAAACAAAAGGCGCCTGCTGGAGGCGCCTTTTTTCCAAACCGCTGCGGTTTAAAGCGGTTTGTCGTGCTGTGCCTTGAGCAGATCGCGGATCTCGCCCAACAACACTTCTTCCTTGGTCGGCGTCGGCGGCAGGGTCGGCGCCTTGGCCTCTTCGCGCTTGAGACGGTTGATCACCTTCACGCCCATGAAGATCGCAAACGCCACAATCAGGAAGTCGACCACGCTCTGGATGAACTTGCCGTAGGCCAGCACCACAGCCGGTGCGTCGCCTTGGGCTGCCTTGAGGGTGATCGCCAGATCACCGAAGTCCACCCCGCCGATCAACAGACCGAGAGGCGGCATCACCACGTCGCCTACAAACGAGGAAACAATTTTGCCGAAGGCGGCGCCGATGATGATACCGACGGCCATGTCGACCACATTACCTTTGACCGCGAAGGCCTTGAACTCACTGATCACGCCCATAGGTTATTCCTTGTTACAGATGAGAAGGGTGGGGCTCAGTGTAAGTCAGTCGTTGCGGGCTTGCGCGAAACAACTCTTAACACTGTTGGTTTTTATCGACACATTAAAACGCAAATAGTTTGCAAAGTGCCATCAATCGCGCGCGAAATACCCAGAATTTCAGTGGCTTACCAGATTATTTTGTTAATCGGGCTGGTACGGCTTTTCTATTTATCTTCTGACTCTTGGGTCACTAGCCTCTGGCAAGCACAACTGAATGTGCATCAAAAAAACCAGAGGAAACCTTGATGAAAAACTCACTCAGCCGCGGCCCGGTTTTGACGCGGCACGCGTTGATCCTGGCCACCGCCAGCCTGCTTTCCCTGTCTGTACACGCCGCCACCCTCACGCGTGACAACGGTGCCGCCGTTGGCGACAACCAGAACTCCCAGACCGCCGGCGCCACCGGCCCGGTGCTGTTACAAGACGTGCAACTGATTCAGAAACTGCAACGCTTCGACCGCGAACGCATCCCCGAGCGCGTGGTGCACGCGCGCGGCACCGGTGCCCACGGCACCTTCACCGTCACCGATGGCCTCAGCGACCTGACCAAGGCCAAAGTATTTGCTCCCGGCGAAACAACCCCGGTGTTCGTGCGCTTCTCCGCCGTGGTGCATGGCAACCATTCCCCGGAAACCCTGCGTGATCCGCGCGGCTTCGCCACCAAGTTCTACACGGCCGACGGCAACTGGGACCTGGTCGGGAATAACTTCCCGACGTTCTTTATCCGCGACGCCATCAAGTTCCCAGATATGGTGCACGCATTCAAACCCGACCCGCGCACTAACCTGGACGACGACTCCCGCCGTTTCGACTTCTTCTCCCATGTTCCCGAAGCAACCCGCACCCTCACCGAGTTGTACTCGGACTACGGCACGCCTGCCAGTTACCGGGAGATGGACGGTAATGGCGTACATGCCTACAAGTTGATTAACGCCAAAGGGGAAGTGCACTACGTCAAGTTCCATTGGAAGAGCCTGCAAGGCATCAAGAACTTGGATCCGAAACAAGTGGTTGATGTGCAAGGGCGTGATTACAGCCACATGACTAACGACTTGGTCACCCATATCAACAAGGGCGACTTCCCTAAGTGGGACTTGTATGTGCAGGTGCTCAAACCGGAAGACTTGGCCAAGTTCGACTTCGATCCACTGGACGCTACTAAGATCTGGCCGAATGTGCCCGAGCGCAAAGTGGGGCAGATGGTACTGAACCGCAATCCGGCTAACGTATTCCAGGAGACCGAACAAGTCGCCATGGCGCCGGCCAATCTGGTGCCGGGCATCGAGCCGTCTGAAGACCGCCTGCTGCAAGGTCGTGTGTTCTCCTACGCCGATACCCAGATGTACCGCCTGGGCGCCAATGCCCTGCAACTGCCGATCAACGCCCCACGCGTGACCGTCAACAACGGCAACCAGGACGGCGCGATGAACAGCGGTAAAACCAGCAGCGGCGTGAACTATCAGCCAAGCCGCCTGGAGCCGCGGGAAGAGCCACAAGCCGCGCGCTACAGCCAGTTGCCGCTGACCGGCAGCACCCAGCAAGCGAAGATCCAGCGTGAGCAGAACTTCAAGCAGGCCGGTGATCTGTACCGTTCGTACAGTCAGAAAGAGCGTCAGAACCTAATCGAAAACTTCGGTGGTTCCCTGGCTACAACGGACGACGTGAGCAAGCACATCATCCTGTCCTTCCTTTACAAGGCTGATCCGGAATACGGCACCGGTGTAGCCAAGGTCGCCAAGGGTGACCTGGCCCGCGTGAAGGCGCTGGCCGACAAGCTGACCGACTGATCCGTTGGTTCCGATCGGCGCCGGCCAACGGCGTCGATCCCTGGCAGGAGAAACCCCATGCGTCTAACTATTGGTTTGCTGATCGCCCTGCTGGCGTTCACCACCCAGGCTGAATCCCCCGATCCCGCCGCGCTCAAAGCGCAGTTGCAGGACTATTACTTCGACGCCGCCCGCCGTGGCGACCTCGATATGCTCAATACCTTCATCGAGTCCGGCTACAGCCTCAATACCCAGGACGACAAGGGCTACACCGCCCTGATCCTGGCCGCCTACCACGGCCAGGCTCTGTTCGTGGATCGTTTGCTCGCCGCCGGTGCCGATGCCTGTGTGCAGGACAAACGCGGCAATACCGCGCTGATGGGCGCAATCTTCAAGGGTGAGCTGAAAATCGCCCAGCGCTTGCTGGCCACCGACTGCAACCCCGACCAGCGCAACGGCGCCGGGCAGACCGCCGCCATGTACGCAGGGCTGTTCAAGCGCGTCGAACTGCTGGATGAACTGAAGGCCAAGGGCGCCGACCTCAACGCCGAAGACCCGGTGGGCAATAGCGCCTCGCGATTGGCCAGTGGTGAAATCCGGACCCCAGTGTCGCGCTGAGCTATCATCGCGGTTTTTCGGTTGGAGGTTCTCGAATGGCAAAGGCCAAGCGCATGTACGGCTGCACGGAGTGCGGCGCGACCTTTCCCAAGTGGGCCGGCCAGTGCGGCGAGTGCGGGGCGTGGAACACCCTGACGGAAACCATGATAGAGAGCGGCGGGGCGGCGGCGCCTACCGGTCGCGCCGGCTGGACCGGGCAACAGGCGCAGATCAAAACCCTGGCTGAAGTCAGCGTCGAAGAAATCCCGCGTTTTTCCACGGCATCCGGCGAACTTGACCGGGTGCTGGGCGGCGGCTTGGTGGATGGCTCAGTGGTGCTGATCGGCGGCGACCCAGGCATCGGCAAGTCGACCATCCTGTTGCAGACCTTGTGCAGCATTGCCAGTCGCATGCCGGCGCTGTACGTCACCGGTGAAGAATCCCAGCAACAAGTGGCCATGCGCGCCCGTCGTCTGGGCCTGCCCCAGGATCAGTTGCGGGTGATGACCGAGACCTGCATCGAAAGCATCATCGCCACGGCGCGGATCGAAAAGCCGAAAGTCATGGTGATCGACTCGATCCAGACGATTTTCACCGAGCAATTGCAGTCGGCGCCGGGCGGCGTGTCCCAGGTGCGTGAGAGCGCGGCGCTGCTGGTGCGTTATGCCAAGCAGAGCGGCACGGCGATTTTCCTGGTCGGCCACGTGACTAAAGAAGGCGCCTTGGCCGGGCCTCGGGTGCTGGAGCATATGGTCGACACGGTCTTGTATTTCGAGGGCGAGTCCGACGGCCGTCTGCGCTTGTTGCGGGCAGTGAAAAACCGCTTCGGCGCGGTCAACGAGCTGGGCGTATTCGCCATGACCGACCGTGGGTTGAAAGAAGTCTCCAACCCTTCGGCGATTTTCCTGACTCGCGCCCAAGAAGAAGTCCCCGGCAGCGTGGTGATGGCAACGTGGGAAGGCACCCGGCCAATGTTGGTGGAAGTGCAGGCGCTGGTGGATGACAGCCACTTGGCCAACCCGCGCCGTGTCACCCTTGGTTTGGATCAGAACCGTCTGGCGATGCTGCTCGCGGTGCTGCACCGCCATGGCGGCATTCCGACCCACGATCAGGACGTGTTCCTCAACGTGGTCGGCGGGGTCAAAGTGTTGGAGACCGCGTCGGACCTGGCGTTGATGGCGGCGGTGATGTCCAGCCTGCGCAATCGGCCGTTGCCCCACGACCTGTTGGTATTTGGTGAGGTCGGCCTGTCCGGCGAAGTGCGCCCGGTGCCGAGCGGTCAGGAACGTCTCAAGGAAGCCGCCAAGCACGGCTTCAAGCGCGCGATCGTGCCCAAGGGCAACGCGCCGAAGGAAGCGCCGGCGGGGTTGCAGATCATTGCGGTGACGCGACTGGAGCAGGCGCTGGATGCACTTTTCGAATAAATCAGGACGGGCCGCTATGCAACGATCCAAGCACTGGGGCATTGCCGCCCTATTTGTCACCCTGACCGCCGCCTCCGCCATGACCTGGGCGGCGGCGCCGCCGGCGGGCTATCGCCTGGCGCAAACCCTGGCAACCGAGCAGGGCAGCCAGTTGCAGATCCTGGAAGACCAGCGCATCAGCGCGCAGATGCACAAGGACAGCTGGGGCAGCGGGCTGGATGAGGACTCGTTCGACGAGCCCGGCGATCTGGTCGACAACCCGTTGCTTGAGGCTCAAGTGCGCCTGGTGTCGGCTGCCGATCAGGTGATCGCGCAACAGGACCTCGGCTACCCACTGGCCGAGGTCAGCGAAGCCCCGCTCAAGGGGTTGCCCGAACCTGTGTATTTTTTGAGCATCGACATGACTGCGCCAATGGGCACTTACAGCGGCCCAGCCACCCAAATGCTGCTACCGGCCAAGCAGCAACTCACACCGCTGAGCTTCACCGGCGCGGACGGCAAATCCCAGCCGCTGACCCTGGCGCACACCGGAAAGGCTGATTGGCAGGTGGCGACGCCGGCCAGTGGCGGGCCGGATGAACTGTTGCAGGTATCGTCTTTTATGGACGGCGACGGTGAGGACGATTTCACCACGCGCTACCAGACGTATCGCTATGTCGACGGGCAATGGCAAGTCGCGTCGAGTCAGAAAAAGGGTTACTGGGACATGGAAAGCGAGTTTCCCGCTCGCGAGGCGTTTCCCTGAGCTTATACCTCCAATAACGCGCCCAACTCTCGCTCAAGTTCCGCTTGATCGCCGAGGTTCAACTCGATCAGCCGCCGCAAGTGGCTGATCGAATCCAAGTCGATCTCTTTGCACACAAAGCCCAGTTGGCCGTGATCGTCGTGGGTCAGCTTGACCTGCATTTTGATATGCGCCTTTGGGTCCAGACGGATATCGACGTCGAACGGCAGGGCTTTATTGCCCTTCCAGGACTCCGGCCGTTTGACCGCCAGGCCCTTTAGCGACAAGTCCACCAACTTTACCGGCCATTCCTCGCCGTTTTGTCGAAGTTCGGTCTTCGCATCCAGGGCGATGCGGCGGAAACAGCGGCGGTCGGACGGGTGATTGGTCATGGTGAAACCCTCTGGAGATGGATGGAGTGTAGCCCTGCGCCATCATTGGGCGGTTTTTTCTGCTTTTTTCCGCGTTGCAAGGCTCTAGACCAATGGAGGGGGGTGGCCTTTGAGGCCAACAGCGCTAAACTCCGGGTGGTTGTCCTTTCTGTCCACCCTGGCTGGAATATAAAAATGAAAAATAATAATAGCCTGCTACGCCACTTACCCTGGCTGGTGCTGGCAATCGTAGGAGCGTGCGCCCTGGGCGTAGTGGCCTTGCGCCGCGGCGAGGCGATCAACGCCTTGTGGATTGTGGTGGCCGCAGTGGCCATTTACCTGGTTGCTTACCGTTACTACAGCCTGTTCATCGCTAATAATGTGATGCAGCTTGACCCACGGCGGGCCACCCCCGCAGTGCTCAATAACGACGGTCTGGACTATGTGCCGACCAACAAACACATCCTGTTCGGTCACCACTTTGCGGCAATTGCCGGCGCAGGCCCGCTGGTCGGCCCGGTACTGGCAGCGCAAATGGGTTACCTGCCCGGCACGCTGTGGCTGATTGCCGGTGTGGTGCTGGCCGGTGCGGTGCAGGACTTTATGGTGCTGTTCCTGTCCACCCGTCGCAATGGCCGTTCCCTGGGGGACATGGTGCGCGAAGAGATGGGGCGCATTCCGGGGACCATCGCGCTGTTTGGCTGCTTCCTGATCATGATCATCATCCTCGCGGTGCTGGCACTGATCGTGGTCAAGGCCCTGGCCGAGAGCCCATGGGGCATCTTCACCGTGATGGCGACCATCCCGATCGCGATGTTCATGGGCATCTACATGCGCTATATCCGCCCAGGCCGTATCGGTGAAATCTCCATCATCGGCGTGCTGTTGCTGCTCGGTTCGATCTGGCTGGGCGGGCAGATTGCCGCCGATCCGGTGTGGGCCAAGGCGTTCAGCTTTACCGGCGTGCAGATCACCTGGATGCTGATCGGCTACGGCTTCGTAGCGGCGGTACTGCCGGTGTGGCTGATCCTGGCCCCACGGGACTACCTGTCCACCTTCCTCAAGATCGGCACCATCATTGCCCTGGCAATCGGCATCCTGGTCACCATGCCCGAGCTGAAAATGCCGGCGCTGACCCAGTTTATCGATGGCACCGGCCCGGTGTGGAAAGGCGGGCTGTTCCCGTTCCTGTTCATCACCATCGCTTGCGGTGCGGTCTCGGGTTTCCACGCGCTGATCTCCTCGGGCACCACGCCCAAGCTGCTGGATAATGAGACCAACGCCCGCTACATCGGTTACGGCGGCATGTTGATGGAGTCGTTCGTGGCCATTATGGCGATGGTGGCGGCCTCGGTGATCGAGCCGGGTGTGTACTTCGCCATGAACAGCCCGGCCGCCGTAGTTGGCGGGGATGTAATGGCCGTGGCGCAGACCGTCAGCAGTTGGGGTTTTGCTATCACCCCGGAAGCGCTGCAAGCGGTGGCCCATGACATCGGCGAAACCACCATCCTGGCCCGTGCCGGCGGTGCGCCGACCCTGGCGGTGGGGATCGCGCAGATCCTGCACAGTGTGCTGCCGGGTGAAAACACCATGGCGTTCTGGTACCACTTTGCGATTCTGTTCGAAGCCTTGTTCATCCTCACCGCTGTCGACGCCGGTACCCGTGCCGGTCGCTTCATGCTGCAGGATCTGCTGGGTTCGTTCGTGCCGGCGCTCAAGCGTACCGAGTCGTGGACTGCCAACCTGATCGCGACCGCCGGTTGCGTAGCGATGTGGGGTTACCTGCTGTATCAAGGGGTGATCGACCCACTGGGCGGCATCAACACCTTGTGGCCCCTGTTCGGTATCTCCAACCAGATGCTGGCGGGTATCGCGCTGATGCTGGCCACCGTGGTGCTGATCAAAATGAAACGCCAGCGCTACATCTGGGTGACCATGCTGCCGGCGGTCTGGCTGCTGATCTGCACCACCACCGCAGGCTTCATCAAGCTGTTCGACGCCAACCCGGCAATCGGCTTCCTGTCCCTGGCCAAGAAGTACAGCGATGCCCTGGCCGGTGGCCAGATCCTCGCGCCGGCCAAGAGCATCGACCAGATGCAGCATGTGATCTGGAATGCCTACACCAACGCGACGCTGACGGCGCTGTTTCTGTTCGTGGTGTTCAGCATCCTGTTCTATGCGCTCAAGGTCGGCGTCGCCGCCTGGGGCAACAAAGAACGCACGGATAAAGAAGCCCCGTTCCAGGCCATACCGGACGCATGATCGAGGATTGCAGCCATGTTCAATGACATCAGTCGCCTGGGTAAATACCTCGGTCAGGCCGCACGCCTGATGGTCGGCATGCCCGACTACGACACCTACGTCGAGCATATGCAAACCAAGCACCCGGACAAACCAGTGATGGACTACAAGGCGTTCTTCCGCGAACGCCAGGAAGCCCGTTACGGTGGCAAGGGTGGGCCCAAGTGCTGTTGACCGGGTAATCCGGCTGACAGTGTTCCTTGTGGGAGGGGGCTTGCTCCCGACAGCAGTGTGTCAGGCACTTATCTGCCACTGACACGCCGCTATCGGGGGCAAGCCCCCTCCCACATTGTTTTGTGTTTCTTCAGCTATAAGGAGAATTGTTGTGTCCTCTCCCATTCCCGTTACCGTTCTCAGCGGCTTCCTTGGCGCCGGTAAAACCACCTTGCTGCGCCACCTGCTCAAAGCCGAACACGGCCTGAAAATCGCCGTGATCGAAAACGAATTCAGCGACGCCGGTATCGACACCCAGCTGTTGGGTGAGGAGCCGGTGCAAGTCATGACGCTGTCCAACGGCTGCGTGTGCTGCACCATCCACACGGACCTGACCAAAGCCCTGTACCTGCTGCTTGAACGCCTGGACAGTGGCGAAATCGCCTTCGACCGCCTGGTGATCGAATGCACCGGCCTGGCCGACCCCGCTCCCGTGGCCCAGACTTTTTTCATCGATGAGGAATTGCGCGAGCGCTACATCCTCGACGGCATCATCACTCTGGTGGACGCAGCCCACGCCGAGCACCACCTGACCCAGACCATCGCCCAGGCGCAGATTGGCTTTGCCGACCGCCTGCTGGTGAGCAAGCGTGATTTGGTGGATGACGCCACATTCGACGCCCTCAGCGAACGCCTGACCCGCATCAACCGTCGCGCGCCGATTCGTGTGGTCGACCATGGGCAGATCGATCTGGGCGAATTGCTCGACGTGCGCGGTTTCAATCTCAACGCCGGCATGAGCCTGCGCCCGGTGAGCGCCGCGCCTTCCGTGGACCGTATCTCCAGCCTGGTGCTGCGCACCGACCAACCGCTGGATATCGACCGCCTCAGCGAGTTTATGAACGAACTGCTGGAAGACCACGGCAAACAATTGCTGCGCTACAAAGGCGTGCTGAGCATTGCCGGGGAAGATCGGCGCATGGTGTTTCAGGGCGTGCTGAAACTCTACGGCTTCGACTGGGACACCGAGTGGGCCGAGGGTGAGGCGCGGGAAAGTGTGATTGTGTTTATTGCCGATGAGTTGCCGGAAGACAAAATCCGCGAAGGCTTTGCCAAGGTCTACCAACCCTGAAAACAATGTGGGAGGGGGGCTTGCCCCACCCACAGTTGATCTCATTTCAAGTTGCAGACCAGGCATAAAAAAGCCCGGCTCTAGAGCCGGGCTTCTTGTTCAAGCTACTGCGATCAAGCGCCGTATACCGGCAGCTTCTTGCAGATCGCCTTGACTTTTTCGCGCACTGCGTCGATCACGGCTTCGTTGTTCAGGTCAGCCAGGATGTCGCAGATCCAGCCGGCCAGTTCCTTGCACTCGGCTTCCTTGAAGCCACGAGTGGTCACCGCCGGGGTGCCGAAGCGCAGGCCGGAAGTGACGAACGGCGAACGTGGGTCGTTCGGTACCGAGTTTTTGTTCACGGTGATGAAGGCTTTGCCCAGGGCAGCGTCGGCATCTTTACCGGAGATGTCCTGCTTGATCAGCGACAGCAGGAACAGGTGGTTCTCAGTACCGCCGGAGACCACGTCGAAGCCGCGCTCGATGAACACGCCGGCCATGGCCTTGGCGTTCTTCACCACTTGTTGCTGGTAGGTCTTGAACTCAGGCTGCAGTGCTTCCTTGAAGCAGATCGCTTTAGCGGCGATGACATGCTCCAGCGGGCCACCCTGGGCGCCTGGGAAAACGGCGGAGTTCAGCTTTTTCTCGATCTCGGCATTGGCGCGCGCCAGGATCAAGCCACCACGCGGACCGCGCAGCGTCTTGTGGGTGGTGGTGGTCACCACGTCAGCGTAAGGCACCGGGTTCGGGTAGACGCCAGCGGCGACCAGACCGGCCACGTGGGCCATGTCCACGAACAGGTACGCGCCCACTTTGTCGGCGATGGCGCGGAAGCGTGGGAAATCCAGGATCTGCGAGTAGGCAGAGAAACCGGCCACGATCATTTTTGGTTTGTGCTCGACTGCCAGGCGCTCGACTTCGTCGTAGTCGATCAGGCCATTGGCATCGATACCGTATTGAACGGCGTTGTACAGCTTGCCGGAGGAGGACACGCTTGCACCGTGGGTCAGGTGACCGCCGTGGGCCAGGCTCATGCCCAGGATGGTGTCGCCGCCTTGCAGCAGGGCCAGGTACACGGCGCTGTTGGCTTGGGAGCCGGCATGTGGCTGGACGTTGGCGTAATCGGCGCCGAACAGCTCCTTGGCGCGGTCGATGGCCAGTTGCTCAACCACGTCGACGTACTCGCAACCACCGTAGTAGCGCTTGCCTGGGTAGCCTTCGGCGTACTTGTTGGTCAGAACCGAACCTTGAGCCTCCATGACCGCGGGGCTGGTGTAGTTTTCCGAAGCGATCAGCTCAATGTGCTCTTCCTGGCGCACGGCTTCTTGCTCCATGGCGGCGAAGAGATCGGCGTCGAACTTGGCAATAGTCAAATCACGGCTGAACATGGCGGTCCTCAAGGATCGGGGGCAGAAAAGGAGGGCATTCTAACCCAATGGGTTTTAGATGGCATATGAAAGGACGTCATGTCGCGGACAAGCGGGATTCACTTCGGGATGGGTGGTGGCTGTGCCGGCCTCATCGGGGGCAAGCCCCCTCCCACCTTCGACTTTGAAGTGCGCCCCAAAAGTTGGACACCTATCCAACTCTTGGGGCTTTTTCATGAGCAAGTACACGACGCAGTTCAA
>NZ_JBHGZU010000118.1:0-245 GCF_042610415.1 Pseudomonas sp. MD330_10 | reverse complement strand
AACAGGCCCTCCGTCAGGTGACTGACCGCTACAAGAAACACGAACAAGGCGATAATGCCCACATCCGTCGCCAAAGCGTGGCGAACAGGGACGTCAACGGCAACTCTGTCGAGCGCGAGGCGGTGCAAAACCGTGATGGCGCCGAAGCCGCCGACAAGGGCGAGATTCGCCACTACAAGCTCAAGGAAAACCATGAGCAACCAACCGTGGTGCAACGCACCCTGGAAGGTCGCTTGAGCCAGAAC
>NZ_JBHGZU010000117.1:0-245 GCF_042610415.1 Pseudomonas sp. MD330_10 | reverse complement strand
CGACAGACTGTTTGCGTCGTTCCTGCATGACTGCAAAGCGGCGCGGCCGGTGATGCCATGGTCTGCCAGCAGCCCGGCGCACGGCCCGCCAAAACCTAAAGACCGGGTCTGGAGCCACACCCACTTCGCCCACCTGTACGACAGCCGCCGCGAGGCCGAAAGCCTTAAGCAACTCTACGGTGCCGACCAAGGCTATAAATAGCCGCCGAAAACCCGTGTATCCGCGCTTTTCGCGCTGACGTTCA
>NZ_JBHGZU010000116.1:0-247 GCF_042610415.1 Pseudomonas sp. MD330_10 | reverse complement strand
CGCCTGGATCAGCATCAGCCATTGGCCGATCGACAATTGCGGCTCCTCCGAACCCACCACCTGCAGGTTGTTGATGAACAACCCGACCAACTTCTCGATTCCCTGCAAATGCGCCGGACGCCCCGCCACCGAGCCGCCAAAGCCCACAGTCGCCAGGCCAGACTGGCGCGCCAACAGCAGCAGCCACGCGCAATGCACCACCCTGATCAGCATGACATTGAAGCCCAGGGCAAAAGCTTACAAGCGC
>NZ_JBHGZU010000115.1:0-247 GCF_042610415.1 Pseudomonas sp. MD330_10 | reverse complement strand
CCTTCATCGCCGTAGACATGGCCTGTGCGCAGTATGGCGATTCAATCAAGATCGATGCCGACTACGTCAACATCCTCTTGGGCGAATTGGCTCATAACGAAGACTTGTCGCGGTAAATTCTGTAAGCCGCAAGCTGTAAGCTACTAGCCGCACGTTGTGTTATTTAAACTAGCGGCTTGTAGCTCGAAGCCCAAGGGGTCCCCAATGCCGAAATTCACTACCGCTGTTAATTTGCACAAAACCTCCA
>NZ_JBHGZU010000114.1:0-247 GCF_042610415.1 Pseudomonas sp. MD330_10 | reverse complement strand
AAGATCGACATTGAACGTGAAGGGGTGGACGAACACGATAGTCGCGGCGCTGTCGTCTTCGACGTACTGGCTGTTGGAGACGCTGTTTTTCAGCTGGTATTCGGTCAGTGTGGCTTCCTTGAGCCAATCGGCGGATCTGTCGACAAACACGGTGACCGCCATGGTCAATGCTTGCAAGGATTTTTACAGGCAGTTTTTGTCGAATACAACCACCGTCAGAACGAGAACAAAGCGGGTCACCGTGGCC
>NZ_JBHGZU010000113.1:0-248 GCF_042610415.1 Pseudomonas sp. MD330_10 | reverse complement strand
CATAAAGTCAAACAGGCATATCTAAAAGTACCAACATCTTAATACTGTGGCCAGGCGCTCGATTTAGGCCTCCAACATACACAATCATTTGATTAGTCGCGCGACGTATACGATGCCAAAAGCAAAAACGACGGCAAAAAACAAAAATTAAAGCAAGAAAATATCCACCACCAAAAAATAAATATTAATTTATATGAAAATTATTAAATTTTAAAATTATATTGAACAAAAATAAAAAAAAAAAATCA
>NZ_JBHGZU010000112.1:0-248 GCF_042610415.1 Pseudomonas sp. MD330_10 | reverse complement strand
TGGAGCATCAGCGCAAGACCCCGGCCGACCTGATCATCCTCGACATCGGCCTACCGTACATCAGTGGTTTTGAAACCTGCAAGCAATTGCGCCGCTTCAGCGATGTGCCGGTGATGTTCCTCAGTGCCCGCGACGGTGAGATCGACCGGGTCGTGGGGCTGGAGATCGGCGCTGACGATTACGTGGTCAAGCCGTTCAGCCCAAGGGAAGTGGCGGCGCGGGTCAAGGCGATCCTCAAACGCGTCGGC
>NZ_JBHGZU010000111.1:0-249 GCF_042610415.1 Pseudomonas sp. MD330_10 | reverse complement strand
TTCGGCGTGCAGCTTCACCGGCAGGCCGAGTTGCTGCGCGACGTCAAAAACACGCGCCACATGTGACTGGGAAAACGCCAGGTATTCGCAAAACGCATCCACCGCATCCACCAGGCCTTCGGCCGCCAGGGCCGGCAGCAACTCCTGGCAGATATGCTCAATGTAGTCGTCGGCGCGGTCCTAGTACTCCGGCGGCAAGGCATGGGCGGCCAGGCACGTGGCGCGCACGCTGACCGGCAGCGCCTCACC
>NZ_JBHGZU010000110.1:0-250 GCF_042610415.1 Pseudomonas sp. MD330_10 | reverse complement strand
AAGGAAAACAAAGCCCAAGACGCCCTGAAAGACGGCGCTGTCGACGCAGAGGTAGCCCCGGAAAAACTGGCCGAGGCCGCGCAGAACCTGATAAAAGGTGCCATCAGCGGCGAGATCGACTACAAGGCCAAGCGCCAGCCCAACCTCGAAAAGCTCAACCTCAACGCCATCTAACAAATGATGTCTATCTAAAACCCCAAAGCTTTCTAGGCTTTCCAGTCCTTCCCGAACTAACCGACGACGGATGAAT
>NZ_JBHGZU010000109.1:0-250 GCF_042610415.1 Pseudomonas sp. MD330_10 | reverse complement strand
GACCTGCGTTACGAAGGTGCTCGTCGCTATTGGCTCGATACCTTGCAACACCTACTGCAGACGGTGCGTACGCCATTGACCAAAGTGGACTGGCTCGCAACCCAGCCGTAATGCCCCGCCTTGGCGACGGGACGAGTGCTCAAGAATCTTGCTGATCAGAAGCGGGCAGCTTCTCTTCCTCCTGCATCTGTTCCCACAACTGAGCCGCCCCTGGAAACTCGGTACCGTCTTCGGCATCCAGCGCATCAGG
>NZ_JBHGZU010000010.1:26157-229495 GCF_042610415.1 Pseudomonas sp. MD330_10 | reverse complement strand
CCCCGACGTAACGGTGGCGTAGCCGGCCCGGTGGAATGAAAAAGTGATGCGTTAGAAGGAGTACTTCCAAGGTTGCTTAGGCGATCATGACGTGATGGCAAGACAGGTAGGACCGGGATCGGGTAACTCTGCCCTGCTCACAGCGCTTCGAGCGCGTTGTGGTGATAAGAGCCCGATCAGCGAATTCCATCAGGGACAGAGGCACCGCCTCACTTAAAGTCCGGATGTATGGCTGCAACCTTATCCCGTCTGTGTTTTCACGAATTGAGTGCTTGGCATACTGGGGGCGTCCATGTATGAGCGGGCTTGCCCCGCGCTGGGCTGCGCAGCAGCCCTCTCCCACCCACCGCGTCCTTTCAGGTCAAACCCACCGCCAGGCTTTGGGGCCGCTGCGCAGCCCAGCGCAAGCAAGCTTGCTCACCACAGGGAAGCTCGGTGCCACCTATCTTTATGCTGACCACAGGGAATCGGGGCAAGACACACTCATTGCGGCGAGCCTGCTTTTTTTGGTAAGCAAACTGCGCGAAAGGCTTATCGGATGGACACCGCCGCTCGCGCGCTATGCAGTTTTTTATAACTGTCGATCAGGCGCAAATGCCGGTCCAGCCCTTCGAGCTTCATGCTGGTCGGGGTCAGGCCATGGAAGCGCACGCTGCCGTTGACCGAGCCGATCACGGCGTCCATGCGTTCGTCGCCGAACATGCGCCGGAAGTTAACTTCGTAGTCCGCCAGTTCCAGATCGTCGTCCAGTTCCATCTCCAGCACGGCGTTGAGCGCCTGGTAGAACAACCCGCGCTCGGCGGTGTTGTCGTTGTATTGCAGGAACATCTCCACGCACTCCTTGGCCTCTTCGTATTGGCGCAAGGCGAGGAAGATCAGCAGTTTCAGTTCCAGGATGGTCAGTTGGCCCCACGCGGTGTTGTCGTCGAACTCAATGCCGATCAGGGTAGTGATGTCGGTGTAATCGTCCAATTCGCTTTCGATCAAGCGCTCAACCAACGCCTCAAGCTCTGCGTCGTCCAAGCGGTGCAGGTTGAGAATGTCAGCGCGGAAAAACAGCGCTTTGTTGGTGTTGTCCCAGATCAGATCTTCCACCGGATAGATTTCCGAATAGTCCGGTACCAGAATACGACAGGCCGTGGCGCCGAGGTGTTCGTACACCGCCATATAGGACTCTTTGCCCATATTGTCGAGAATGCCGAACAGCGTCGCGGCCTCCTCGGCGTTGGAATTTTCACCCTGGCCGGAGAAGTCCCATTCGACAAACTCGTAATCCGACTGCGCACTGAAGAAGCGCCACGACACCACGCCGCTGGAGTCGATAAAGTGTTCGACGAAGTTGTTCGGTTCGGTCACCGCCTGGGCTTCGAAGGTCGGCTGCGGCAGGTCGTTCAGGCCTTCGAAACTGCGGCCTTGCAGCAGTTCGGTGAGGCTGCGCTCCAGCGCCACTTCCAGGCTCGGGTGTGCGCCGAACGAGGCGAACACGCCGCCGGTGCGTGGGTTCATCAGGGTCACGCACATCACCGGGAATTCACCCCCCAGAGACGCGTCCTTGACCAGCACCGGGAAACCCTGGGCCTCCAAACCTTGAATACCCGCCAGAATGTTCGGGTACTTGGCCAGCACCTCGGCAGGCACGTCCGGCAGGGCGAATTCGCCTTCGATGATTTCGCGCTTCACCGCCCGCTCGAAGATCTCCGACAGGCACTGCACCTGGGCTTCGGCCAAGGTATTGCCGGCGCTCATGCCATTACTGAGGTAGAGGTTTTCAATCAGGTTGGACGGGAAATACACCACCTCGTCATCGGAGCGACGCACGAACGGCAGCGATACGATGCCGCGCTCCTCGTTGCCGGAGTTGGTGTCGAACAGGTGCGAGCCACGCAGTTCGCCATCGCGGTTGTAGACCTTCAGGCAATAGGCGTCGAGAATTTCCGTCGGCAGTTCATCGTTCGGGCCGGGCTGGAACCAGCGCTCATTGGGGTAATGCACGAACGCCGCGTTGGCCAGCTCTTCGCCCCAGAACTGATCGTTATAGAAGAAGTTGCAGTTGAGCCGCTCGATGAACTCGCCCAGGGCCGACGCCAGAGCGCTCTCTTTGGTCGCGCCCTTGCCGTTGGTGAAGCACATCGGCGAGTGCGCATCGCGGATATGCAGCGACCACACGTTCGGCACGATATTGCGCCACGACGCGATTTCAATCTTCATGCCCAGGTCAGCCAGGATGCCGGACATGTTGGCGATGGTCTGTTCCAGCGGCAGGTCCTTACCGGCGATATAGGTACCGCCGTCGGACAACGCGCTGGGCATCAACAAGGCCTGGGCGTCGGCGTCGAGGTTGTCTACTTCTTCGATCACGAATTGCGGCCCGGCTTGCACCACTTTCTTCACGGTGCAGCGGTCGATGGAACGCAGGATGCCTTGACGGTCCTTATCGGAGATGTCCGCCGGCAACTCGACCTGAATCTTGAAAATCTGGTTGTAGCGGTTTTCCGGGTCGACGATGTTGTTCTGCGACAAGCGGATATTTTCGGTGGGGATATTGCGCGTCTGGCAGTACAGCTTCACGAAGTACGCCGCACACAGCGCCGACGACGCCAGGAAATAATCGAAGGGGCCCGGGGCCGAGCCATCGCCTTTGTAGCGAATGGGCTGGTCGGCAATCACCGTGAAGTCATCGAACTTGGCTTCAAGTCGGAGGTTGTCGAGAAAGTTGACCTTAATTTCCATACGGGCACACCAGAATAACGGGCTAAACAAAAATGGCCGCCATTATGGGGTTTTTCCTCGGGAAGTTTCAGGCTTTTGACCAGCGGCGGATCAATTGCCAAATGAATATTAACTTTTTGTGACTTGCCGCCGATGGAGTGGGCGCAACCAGGGAGTAGTCCGAATGCGCAACAATCAGCCCGTAACACAACGCGAGATTTCCCTCGCGCCGCAGCAGAAACTCATCTCCGCCACCGATGTGCAGGGCATGATCACTTACTGCAACGATGCCTTTGTCGAAATCAGCGGCTTTGAACGTGACGATCTGATCGGTGCGCCCCAGAACATCGTGCGTCACCCCGACGTACCGCCGGCCGTATTCGCGCACATGTGGAGCGCGCTCAAACAGGGCTTGCCCTGGATGGGCATCGTCAAGAACCGCTCGAAGAACGGCGACCATTATTGGGTCAACGCCTACGTCACACCGATATTCGACGGCAGCCGGGTGGTCGGTTTCGAGTCGGTGCGGGTCAAGCCCACTGCCGATGAAATCCGCCGCGCCCAGGCCCTCTATCAACGGATCAGCCAAGGCAAAACCGCTGTACCGCGCCAGGACGCCTGGCTGCCCCATCTATTGAGCTGCGTGCCCTATATGGCCAGCGGTATTGCCGGCAGCCTGGCCGGGTTGTTTCTCAGTGCGCCAGTGGCGGTCGCGGTCGCCGTGGCGGTGGCGGTGCCCATCGGCCTGCTTTGTTCGAGCGCGCGCCAAGGCAGCACCTTGCGCCTGCTGCAAGGGGTCGAGCCGTCCACCTCGGATGCGTTGATCGCGCAGATGTACAGCGACGCTCGCGGCCCGCAGGCACGTTTGGAAACCGCCTTCCAGAGCCAGAACGCGCGCCTGAAAACGTGCCTCACCCGCCTGCAGGACAGTGCCGAAAAACTCAGCGCCCTGGCCGCTCAATCCGACCAACTGGCTTCCGCCAGCTCCCGGGGCCTGGACCGTCAGCGCGTGGAGACCGAACAGGTCTCGGCCGCCGTCAACCAAATGGCCGCCACCACTCAGGAGGTCGCCAGCCATGTGCAACGCACCGCCGACGCCACCCAGCAAGCCAACGTATTGACCGGCCGTGGCCGCGACGTGGCGCGCGATACTCGCCAGGCCATTGAGCGTTTGTCGGCGGTGGTCGGCGAGACCGGCGTCACCGTGGCGCAACTGGCCCGCGACAGCGATGAAATCGGCAGCGTGGTCGATGTGATCAAAGGCATCGCCGACCAGACCAACCTGCTGGCCCTCAACGCCGCCATCGAAGCAGCCCGCGCCGGTGAACAGGGGCGCGGCTTTGCCGTAGTGGCCGACGAAGTCCGTCAGTTGGCCCAGCGCACTACGCAATCGACCACTCAGATCCATGGGCTGATCACGCAGTTGCAGGCGTCCTCCAACAACGCCGTGCAGAGCATGCAGAACGGCCAGCGCCAAGCCCAGGAAGGCGTGGCGTGGGTGCTGGAGGCCGACCAGGCGTTGGTAGGCATCAGTGAGGCGGTGTCCCATATCACCGACATGACCACCCAGATCGCCGCCGCCACCGAGGAGCAAAGCGCGGTGGCCGAAGAGATCAGCCGCAATATCACCACCATTGCCGAGCTGGCCGATCAGACCTCGGTGCAGGCCCGCCAATCGACAACCCTGAGCAAGGAGCTGACCGACACCGCGTCGACTCAGTACGCGTTGGTCGAGCGGTTCAATCGCTAGGCCAAACCTGTAGCGGTGCGCGGGGGTGCATCCATCGCAGCGTCAAGGCTGCCGGCGATACATCCCCGTCAGGTAGTCGGGGAAGTCCGGCTCCGCGTTGTGCTTGATCACAGCAAAATCCTTTACCAACTGAATGTGATACGGGCCGGTGCCTTTGGCGGCCAGAGGCGCGCGCACGATGATCAGATTGTCGGTTTCCATGGGCACACGTTGTTGCGTGGTGACAATGGGTTTGCCGGTGCCGGTGTCGTTGAGGGTCACGCTGAATTCAGCCACTTCCCGGCCTTGGGCGTCGCGCTGCGGCAGGATCTTCAGGTCGAGGTCACCGTCGCGACCCAGGTAGTCGTCGCGCATCTGATAGTGGCCGCTGCGTTGGTCGCGGGCCACGTCGCCGTACTTGGCGTACTCCGGCTCGCGGTCCACGGCGTGCAATTGCACCGTCAACTCAGATGCGCCCTTCTTGCCGCTGCTGACCCAGGTACCGCTGTAATCGAACGGTTCGACGCTAGCGCGGGTGATTTGCCAGGTGCCGGTCTGATGCCCATCCTCGGTCGATTCGTGCAGGTAAACGAAGGGTTTGTCCTCGTAGTCGCCCATAGACCCCACCAGTTTGATCGGCTTGCCATTGCCACTTTTGGTGTAGCGCACTTCGCCGATCAGTACCTCGCCTTGCTGCTGATACCAGAGCTGCACCGGGATCTTGCCGTTGAGGGTGCCGGCGAGCATCTGTGGGTCTTCGTTGACCGGCCCTTCCAACCGAGGGGTTTCGTGCCATTGGCCGTCCTTCCATTCGCCAGTGGTGCGCAGCACGTAGCCCTTGGGCATGCTGGTGTCGTCATCGTCGCTGGCCGGTACTTCCTGCTGCGTATACGCGCTGAGTCGTACCAGCTCGCCGTTGCGCATTTGCCAACGGCTGGCGCGAGTCCAGCAGCAGCCACGGTCGGTCTGCGAATGGATGATGCCGTCCTTGGGGGTGACCGAGAACATGCCGCCGGAGGTCTCGTTCGCCAGGTCCGTAAGGGGGCGGTTGAGCACCCAGCGCGGTTGCTGGGGGTCTCGCAGGTACACATCGTAGTTCGACTGAAAGCCTGCATCGGCGCCGTCGCCGTTGCGAATCGCCAGGTCCTGGCGGCCGTCCTGGTCGATATCGGCGAAATACACCACGCCGTTTTCGCCGACCAAGCGCCAGTCCAGGGTCTTGCCGTCGCCATCGAGCGGCACTCCGGCGGCGGGTGTGGAAAATTGCTGGAGGATCGCCAGGGAGGTTTTGTCGCGCAGCGTAATCAGCGCCGGCGCCAGTTGCTGCAAGTCCTGCGGCACATCCGGGAACAGCACTTCGACAAGAAACTGGCCGCTGGGGTCATTCAGCGAAAACGAGCGGGGTTCGGCCATGGCCGTGGCCGCGAACATCGTAGAGACAAGCACTGCGCTGACGAGCGAACGCATGTAAAGCATCCTTGCTGAAATCCGGGGGCCGCAGTGTAAAGGCAAACCGTGAACAAATCGCTGATGGCGCGCGGTGCGCTGCTATGTTGCGTGTTTCTGACGCGAAGGGGATGCCATGGAACCGTTAGCCGACAACAAGCCCCACACAGATAAAACTGTGGGAGGGTCTTGCCCCCGATGGCGGCGTGTCAGTTGGCTTATCCATTACTGAGCCAGCCTGATCGGGGGCAAGCCCCCTCCCACATTGGGCTCTGTGCTGTCTGGGCTCATTGCGTTTCAAAGGCTAGGTTTGCAGCAGTCCAGCTCCACCCCGACTCAAACCCGGCACAGATAAAACTGTGGGAGGGGGCTTGCCCCCGATGGCGGCGTGTCAGCTGGCTTATCCATTACTGAGCCAGCCTGATCGGGGGCAAGCCCCCTCCCACATTCGGCTCTGTGCTGTCTGGGCTCATTGCGTTTCAAAGGCTAGGTTTGCAGCAGTCCAGCTCCGCCCAGCACCAAGCCAGATGCAGATAAAAACTGTGGGAGGGGGCTTGCCCCCGATGGCGGCGTGTCAGCTGGCTTATCCATGACTGAGCCACCTTGATCGGGGGCAGGCCCCCTCCCACCTTGGGCTCTGTGTAGGTCAGGATTCAGCAAGACACTTGCACCTCCACCACCCCACCCTTCAACCGCGCCGGCCATACCCGCAGGCGTTGGTGCGGGGTTTCCAGGCACTGGCCGTCCTGCAAGCGGTAATGCTGTTTGTAGATCGGCGCGGCCACCACCAGCTCGCCCTTGATGTTGCCCACCAGGCCACGGCCGATCACGTTGGCGCCGGACTCCGGGTCGTGGTTGTCGATGGCGTAGAGCGTCTGCGCTTCGGCGTCAGGCAGGTAGAACAGCGCGACTTGCGCGCCATCAAGCCACACCACCACGCCGGAATTGCGGACCAGGTCGCGCTCATGGCAGACGTTTTTCCAAATGGCAAGTGTGCGTTGGGTATTGGACTGGCTCATCAGGCAAGCTCCTCGGTGACAGAAATCAGGTTGAGTTCGGCGGCCATGATCGGGCGGCGCTGGCCGCGTTCCTGGACGAAGTGGATGTCCGGGTCTGGGCGCTTGTCGTTGACGAAGGTGCGGAAGCGTTTGAGTTTTTCCGGGTCCTTGAGGGCGTTGGCCCATTCGCATTCATAGCGGTCGACCACCAGTTGCATCTGCGCTTCCAGCTCGGCGCCCAAACCCAGGCTGTCGTGCAGGATCACGTCCTTGAGGAAATCCAGCCCGCCTTCCAGGCTTTCGCGCCAGACCGAAGTGCGTTGCAGCTTGTCGGCGGTGCGGATGTAGAACATCAGGAAACGGTCGATGTAGCGGATCAGCGTGGCGTCGTCGAGGTCGGTGGCGAACAGTTCGGCATGGCGCGGGCGCATGCCGCCGTTGCCGGCGATGTAGAGGTTCCAGCCCTTCTCGGTGGCGATCACGCCCACGTCCTTGCTCTGGGCTTCGGCGCATTCGCGGGTGCAGCCGGACACCGCGAACTTGAGCTTGTGCGGCGAGCGCAGGCCCTTGTAGCGGTCCTCGATCAGCAGCGCCATTTTCACGCTGTCTTGCACGCCGTAACGGCACCAGGTGCTGCCGACGCAGGATTTGACCGTACGCGTGGACTTGCCATACGCATGCCCCGTCTCGAAACCGGCGGCGATCAACTCGCCCCAGATATCCGGCAGTTCGTGCAGTTGCGCGCCGAACAGGTCGATGCGCTGGCCACCGGTGATCTTGGTATAGAGGTTGTATTTCTTCGCCACCTCGCCGATCACGATCAGCTTCTCAGCAGTGATCTCGCCCCCCGGAATGCGTGGCACCACCGAGTAGGTGCCGTTCTTCTGCATATTGGCCATGAACGTGTCGTTGGTGTCCTGCAACGGCACCAGCGACGGGTCCATGATCGGCTGGTTCCAGCACGACGCCAGGATCGAGCCCACCGCCGGTTTGCAAACATCGCAGCCGGTGTGGCCACGGCCATACTTGGCCAGCAGTTCGTCGAACGTGATCACCCCTTCCACGCGCACCAGGGCGTACAACTCCTGGCGGGTATAGGCGAAGTGTTCGCACAGACTCTTGTCGACACTGACGCCACGGGCCACCAGCTCATGTTCGAACACCTGCTTAAGCAGCCCGGCGCAGCCACCGCAGCCGGTGCAGGCTTTGGTCTGCGCCTTGAGCACGCCGAGGTCGCCGCAGCCGCCATCGATGGCCGCACAGATCGCGCCTTTGGTGACGTTGTGGCACGAACACACCGTGGCCGATTCCGGCAACGCACCAGGGCCGAGGGTCGGTGCGCCGGCCGACGACGGCAGGATCAGGCTGGCGGGCTCGGCCGGCAAGGCGATGCCGTTCTGCAGATATTGCAGCAGGGTGTCGTAGTAGCTGTTGTCGCCGACCAACACCGCGCCGATCACCTGCTTGCCGGCCGCGTCCACCACCAGGCGGCGGTAGCTGGCGGTGGCCTCGTCGATAAACTGATAGCTGCGCGCGCCCGGTGTGTGGGCGTGAGCATCGCCGATGGAGCCCACATCCACGCCAAGCAACTTGAGCTTGGTGGACATATCCGCGCCTACAAACGGCTCGGCGCCCTGCCCGCACAGCAACGCCGCCACGCCACGGGCCATCTGGTAGCCGGGCGCAACCAGGCCGAACAGGCTGCCGTTCCACGAGGCACACTCGCCGATTGCATAGATATGCGGGTCGCAGCTCTGGCATTCGTCGTTGATCGCCACCCCGCCGCGCGGACCGATTTCCAGCCCGGCCTGGCGCGCCAGGGCGTCCTGGGCGCGGATACCGGCGGAAAACACGATAAGGTCGGTTTCCAGATATTCGTCGTTGGCGAAATTCATGCGATAGCGGTATTGCTCACCGGCGCTGATCGACTGCGTGGCACGGGACAAATGCACGCCGACGCCCAGCCGTTCGATCTGCGCCTTGAGCGCCAAACCGCCGAAGTCATCCAGTTGCACCGGCATCAGGCGCGGCGCGAATTCCACCACATGGGCTTCCAGGCCGAGGCTTTTAAGGGCGTTGGCCGCCTCCAGGCCGAGCAACCCACCGCCGACCACCACGCCGCGCCGCGCATTGGCAGCGGCGGCACGAATAGCGTCGAGGTCTTGCAGGGTGCGGTACACCAGGCGCGAGTCACCTTCGGCGCCTTCGATGGGCGGCACAAACGGGTACGAACCGGTGGCCAGCACCAGTTTGTCGTAGGTCACACGGCCCTGGGCGGTGACCACCTGGCGCTGGGTGCGGTCGATGTCCAGCACTTGCACGCCAAGGTGCAAGGTCACCCCCGGGGTCTGGTACAACGCCGCGTCGGATAACGCCAGCGACTCGGCATCGCGGCCGGTGAAGTACTCGGACAAATGCACGCGGTCATAGGCACGCATCGGCTCTTCGCTGAACACATGCAGTTGGTAGTGATCCAGCGCGCCGCGTTCGATCAACTGCTCCACGCAGTGATGACCGACCATGCCATTGCCGACGACGATCAGGGTTTGCAGCTGGTTCAAACTGGCGTTATTGGCGTTCATATAAGCACCCGACAAAGCTCATCACGGTTTGAAAAAAAGCAAAAAAAAACGCCTGAAACCTTACGGTTCCAGGCGTCTTTGCCTGTTCTTATACGGTTGGCATCGGACGACTTCGCCGATTCCACCGCTATTGCCCATGTTGTCGATCGTCGTTGACCGAAGGGGGTTGTCGGGGATCTTGCAGGCTCTGTGCCAACCTGTCGCGACCCCGTACTCACGGCATCTACACCAGTTCAACCCTTGCGATCACGCCTCCAACTGGTGCGCGGCGCGTCATAAAAGGGCACGGTACGCTTGCTCCCGCGCGTCGGCACAACCGCAGCAAGCGCCGTCGGCACCGTCAGTAAGGCCTGTGCAGGAACATGGCGCGCCGCTTGCTAGGTACAGCGCAACAGAGCAGTCAACGCTGATTGCCCATCCACGACAAAGGCGCCGTGTAATCCCCGTTTCCAACGGAGGGTTACGCGGCGCTTTTTTTTTGCCGGGCAGAAAAGGTTCGAGGGTTATCGATGGCAAACCAACACGTACGCAGTGTGTGCCCCTATTGTGGCGTGGGCTGCGGCATCGTCATGCAGGTCCAGGACAACACAGTGGTCAAGGTGATCGGCGACCCTGACCACCCCACCAACGCCGGGCGCCTGTGCACCAAGGGCACTACCTGCGGGCAAGCCATCGCCGAGTCCGGGCGCATGGAAAACGCTTACTTGCGCCAGGCCCGCGACCGTGACCCAGTACGCATCGCCATGGACGAGGCCATCGCCAAGACGGCCGGGCGCCTGCGCAACGTGCTGGAGCGACATGGCCCCGATGCCTTGGCGTTTTACGTCTCCGGGCAGATGTCACTGGAGGCCCAATACCTGGTCAACAAGTTGGCCAAGGGTTTTGTGGGCACCCGCCATATCGAATCCAATTCACGGCTGTGCATGGCCAGCGCCGGCAGCGGCTACAAACTGTCCCTGGGTTCCGACGGGCCGCCGGGCTCCTATGAAGACTTCGACCGCGCCGACCTGTTCTTCGTAATCGGCGCCAATATGGCCGACTGTCATCCCATCCTGTTCCTGCGCATGATGGACCGGGTCAAGGCCGGGGCGAAGTTGATCGTGGTCGACCCACGGCGCAGCGCCACCGCCGACAAGGCGCACCTGCACCTGCCGATCAACCCCGGCACCGACCTCGCATTGCTCAACGGCTTGCTGCACCTGCTGGTGAAAAACGGCCACACCGACCCGGCCTTTATCGCCACCTTCACCGAGGGTTGGGAGGCCATCCCCGCGTTCCTGGAGGACTATTCGCCGCAGCAGGTCGCCGCCATCACCGGCCTGGCCGAAGCCGACATTCGCCAGGCCGCCACCTGGATCGGCGAGGCCGCCGAGTGGATGAGTTGCTGGACCATGGGCCTCAACCAGAGCACCCATGGCACCTGGAACACCAACGCGCTGTGCAACTTGCACTTGGCCACCGGCGCCATCTGCCGCCCGGGCAGTGGGCCGTTTTCCCTGACCGGCCAACCCAATGCCATGGGCGGGCGCGAGATGGGTTATATGGGGCCGGGCCTGCCGGGGCAACGTTCGATGCTGGTAGACGCCGACCGCGCCTTTATCGAAGACCTGTGGCAGATCCCCGCCGACCGCCTGCCGCGTCAGGCCAGCGACGGCACCGTGGCGATGTTCGAGCAAATGGCCGCGGGGCAGATCAAAGCCTGCTGGATCATCTGCACCAACCCGGTGGCCAGCGTGCCGAACCGGCAAACCGTGATCGATGGGCTGCAGGCCGCCGACTTGGTGATTACCCAGGACGCGTACCTCGACACCGAAACCAACCGCTATGCCGACATCCTCTTGCCCGGCGCGCTGTGGGCCGAAGCCGAAGGGGTAATGATCAACTCCGAGCGCAACCTGACCCTGATGCAACCAGCCGTACAGCCGCCGGGCGACACCCTGGCCGACTGGCAGATCATTGCCCGCGTCGCCTGTGCAATGGGCTATGCCGAGGCGTTCACCTACGCCGACGCCAGTGAGGTGTTCGAAGAACTCAAACGTGCCTGCAACCCCGCCACCGGCTATGACCTGCGCGGCGCCAGCTATAAGCGTCTGCGCCAGACACCGCTGCAATGGCCGCTGGCATCGGCCGAGTCGGCGCCACGCAACCCGATCCGCTACCTCGCACACGGCACGCTGCGCTTCGCCACCGCCAGCGGCAAAGGTCAGTTCTTCGCGCGCCCGCACCTGCCACCTGCGGAGCTGCCCGACGATGTCTTCCCGTTCGTGCTCAACACCGGGCGCTTGCAGCACCAATGGCACACCCTGACCAAGACCGGCAAAGTCGCCACGCTGAACAAACTCAACCCCGGCCCCTTTGTCGAGATCCACCCCGATGACGCCGCGCGCCTGGGCCTTCAGACCAAGCAGCCAGTGCAAGTGCGTTCGCGGCGCGGCTACGCGGTATTGCCTGCGTTGATCAGCGACCGCGTGCAACTGGGCCAATGTTTCGCGCCCTTTCACTGGAACGACGTGTTTGGCGAACATTTGGCGATCAACGCGGTGACTTCGGATGCGGTCGACCCGATGTCGTTGCAGCCGGAATTCAAGTGCTGCGCCGTCACCCTGGAACGTGTCGAGCTGATCGACCATCAGTTCCTCGACTCGCCCACCCAGGCGACCACCGACCTTCCCCTTTGCGCAAAGGAACCCGCCATGTCGCGCATCGACGCCTTCGCCGAAATCGCTGGCCTGCGTAGCGTCATCCCGCCGCCACTGAGCGACAGCGAACGCACCTACCTCGCCGGCTTTGTCAGCGGCCTGCGCGCCGACAACGCACGCCACGCCGGTGGTGTGCCGGTACTACCGCCCACGGCGCCGTTGGCCGACGAGGCGCGGCTGTGGGTCGACGGTTTGCTCGGCGGGCTGTTCAGTCGCGCCTCGCCGGCCAGTGTCGGCACACTGCCCGCCTCCCCCGCCGTGACCTTGCTGTGGGCTTCCCAGACCGGCAATGCCGAAGCATTGGCCGAGCGCTGTGCCCAGCGCCTGCGTGAGGCTGGGATCAGCGTCGAGCTGAGCGCAATGGCGGATTTCCCGGCGAGCCGACTGGCAAGCACCCAGAACCTGGCATTGATCAGCAGCACCTTCGGCGACGGCGACCCACCGGACAATGGCGAAGGTTTCTGGCACAGCCTCAGCCGTGTCGAAACGCGCCTGGAGTCCCTGCGGTTTGCGGTGCTGGCCCTGGGCGATCCGAACTACGAGCAGTTCTGCAAGCACGGCAAACGCCTTGATCAACGCCTGCTGGAGCTGGGCGCCACCCGCCTGTTGGAGCGCGTCGATTGCGACACCGAATTCCAAGCGCACGCCGATGCCTGGCTGCTGCGCTTGCAGCACAGCCTCAACCCGGCCAAGGCACCGGTAGCCGCCACACCCGCCGGCAAGACCAAGCTGTACGGTTCGCGCCTACTACTCAACCGCCATCTCAACCCCCATAGCCGCCATAAAGAAACCCGCCAGTTCGCCCTGGACCTGGCCGACTCCGGGCTCAGCTATGAAGCCGGCGATGCCCTCGGCGTACGGCCGCGCAACTGCCCCGAACTGGTCCACGAACTGCTCGAATTGACCGGCCTGAAGGCGTCGGCCAGCGTCACTATCGACACCTTCGGCGAGGTCTCGCTGCAACAGGCGTTGACCCAGCACTTCGAAATCGCCCGGCCCAGCAGCGAGACCCTGGCGTTTATTGCCGAGCGCAGCGCCGATGGAGGGCTTGAGCAGTTATTGCGGCCCGAGCACAAGGCCGAATTGAACGACTGGCTGTGGGGTCGGCAACTGGCGGACGTGCTACACGCCTACCCCATTGAGTGCTCGGCGGACGATTTGCTGAGCACCCTGCGGCGTCTGCAACCGCGCCTCTACTCGATTGCGTCCAGCGCCAAGGCCCACCCCGGTGAAGTCCACCTGACCGTCGCAGCCGTGCGCTATGGCAAACGCAAAGGCGTATCCTCGACCTTTCTCGCCGATCGCGTCGGCGACGGTGAAGTGCCGGTGTTCGTGCAGCCGTCCAAACATTTCCGCCCCCCCAGCGACGGCGATGTGCCGATGATCATGATCGGCCCTGGCACCGGCGTGGCGCCGTTTCGCGCGTTTTTGCAGGAGCGCCGCGCCCTCGGGCACCCGGGGCGTAACTGGCTGTTCTTCGGCGAGCAGTACGCCGCCAGCGACTTTTATTACCAAGACGAGCTGCAAGGCATGCAGCGCGACGGCCTGCTCACCCACCTGAGCCTGGCGTTCTCCCGCGATCAGGCGCAAAAAATCTATGTGCAGGACCGCATCCGCGAGCAAGGCGCCGAGCTGTGGCGCTGGCTGCAGGACGGCGCCAAGGTGTACATCTGCGGGGACGCCAGCCACATGGCCAAGGATGTTGACCAGGCGCTACGCCAGATCGCGCAAACCCACGGCGGGCTGAGCCCGGAGCACGCCGTGAACTACTGGCGCCAACTGAGTGAGCAAAAACGCTATCTGCGTGATGTGTACTGATTGGATACAGAACAATCGTCGATTGTATTGTGTACAAAAAACCCTAAAGGTTTACCAAGAGCGCGCCGAAAAAGCAGTGATAGCAAATCGCCTCGCCTCGTTCAGGGGGCGTGGCGATTTGGCCGTCCTCCACGCTGATGGTCGTCTCGATGAAAATAAAAAATAAGCTTGTGCTGGCTTTTGTCTCGGTTGCGTTTATCCCAGTGAGCCTGGTGGCCGTCATCTCAGTGATGAACACCCGGACCCAGGCGGTGGATCAGTTCATCGACGGCAGTACCCGGGAAATCCGCCAGATCGATGGCAATATCCGCCAGTTCTTCGACGGCACACTGCAGAACGTCGATCAAATGGCCACGGATTCTGTATACACCTCGGTCAACACTCTAAAAAATTACCAACCCGCCGACGCGGCCGCTCAACCGCTGCCCGCCGAAGCGCAAACGGTGATCGAGCGCTTCGCCCGCTATGGCGCCACCCACCCGGCGGCGGCGATCCTGTCCATCGGCCTGGAAGACGGCACCTACGCCAAATGGCCGGACGATCCGCAACTGGCCAAATACGACCCGCGCGCACGCCCCTGGTACAAAGCGGCGATGGCCAGCCCCGGCAAGACCGTGCGCACGCCGGCCTATTACTACGATAAAGACGACGTGGCCCTGGTAGGCACCGCGCGCGCCATGCTCGACAGCGCTGGCAAACCCAAAGGGGTATTCGTAGTCAGCGTGTCGCTGAAGAACCTGACCGAACTGGTCAAGAGCATCAAGCTCGGCGACAGCGGTTACGTGATGCTGATCGAGGACGGCGTGGTGCTGGTCGACCCACGGGACGCCGCCCACAACTTCAAACCGCTGAAGGACTTGGGTACGGCCTACGCGCAATTGGCGCAAACCACGCAAGGCTCCACCGAAGTGGAGATCGACGGCGTGCGCTACATGGCCAACGTGTGGACCTCCCCCGGCCTGGGCTGGCGTTATATCGGCCTGATCGAAAAAAGCGAAGTGATGGCCGAGGCCACGCGCATGACCTACCTCACCGCCATCATCGTCGGCGTGCTGGTGTTGATTTTCGGCCTGATCGCCGCAGCGTTCTCCAAAGTGATCGTCAAGCCGATCGGCCAGGTCAGCACCGGCTTGCAGTCGATTGCCGAGGGCGAAGGCGACTTGCGCCATGAGCTGCGGGTACACGGCAAGGACGAAACCGCCGAACTGGCCGGCTGGTTCAACAAGTTTCTCGCGGCCATTCGCCAGTTGATCCAGCACATCGGCGCGGCCTCGGCCAATTTGCATAACGCTTCGAAGGTCAACAGCGAGGTGGCCCACAACATGAACGAGGCTGCCGGTCGCCAGCGCGAGGCGGTAGAACTGGTGTCCACTGCATTCAATGAAATGGTGGCCACCGCCAACGAAGTCGCCCGCTCCTGCAGCGGCGCAGCCGAATCCGCCGAGAATGGCCACCGCCGCGTGGCCGAGGGCAAACAACAGATCGAAGCGACCACCGACAACGTCAACCGCCTGGGCCGCCGCTTGAGCGAGTCGTCCCAGGCCATGGTCGAGCTGGAGGCCGGCAGCCGCAGCATCAACCAAATCCTCGGCACCATCCGCGCGATTGCCGAACAGACCAACCTGCTGGCACTCAACGCTGCCATCGAAGCGGCCCGTGCCGGCGACCAGGGCCGCGGCTTTGCCGTGGTGGCCGACGAAGTCCGCGCCCTGGCCAAGCGCACCTCCGACTCCACGGGCGAGATCGAGCACCTGCTCGGCACCCTGGAAACCAAAACCCAGGAAGTCACCCAGAAGATGGACAGCTGCATGGACCTGTCCAAGGCCAGCGTGTCGTCCATCGAAAACGCGCGGGACAGCTTCGAAGGCATCCAGACCTCGGTCAACGAAATCCGCGACCAGAACCTGCAAATCTCCGCCGCCGCCGAGGAACAACACAGCGTGGCTGAAGAGATCAACCGGCATATCCAGCAGATCTACGACGAAGCGCGTTTGGTGGAAAGCCTGGCCAATTCGGCCCAGGATGACTCAGGGCGCCTGTCGAAGCTGTCGGATGAGTTGAACGGATTGGTGGGGCGGTTTAAGTCCTGAGGAGGGTTTCGCGCTGGCGTGAAACTCGCCAGCCCAGAAATACCCAGCGCATGCAGGAGCAGGCGGTCTTCTGCCCTGCTCCGACCCTGCGTGCAAGAACGTGCGACGCTGAGCGCTCTCCAAGTAAGTGAAAGTATTTACTGGGTGACGTTTACTGCCCCGTCAACAGTATTTAGATCCATTCACCCTGCGTTTAGATTCAACAAAACCATCAGTTATTTCGAAAAAAGCTTACACCCTGTCAACTATGACAGTAGTTGCAACCTTATAGATTGAGTACTTTACAAGGGACGAAAAAAATCGTCTCACCACTTAAAAACTCATGTTAAAAGGATAATTGCCATGACACTCTCAGCCCCCGTATTCGACCCGCCAGGCTATAAAAGAGACTGCGTTTACGTCCAAGGAAAGGGCACTCCCAGAACTAACATCGCTATCTTTCAGGCCAATAGCGGCAACCAACTCGCCAATGTTTTTTGCGATGAAAACGGGCACTTTTCGGCCATACTAAACATCAATGCCATCCCCGGTTTCACGAGCGGCGAACTGACTATAACTGCTAGATCGGCACTCGCCAGTGACCAATCAAACTGGGGACCAAACCAAACCTTAATCGTCAGATAATAACATCAACCAAAACCACCTGAATGGCGACTATCGTAGCCCTGCCTATGTCGATACGGGCCTTAGTTGTAAATTGTAGAGCCTGATTGTTAGCTGCATCTTCAAGGCAGAGCGTTTTATAGCTGAACGTTTTTTCATCAATCATACGGAGCCTTCAGCTTTCGTAGCCGCCATTCAACTTTCTGCTGGACAAATAGTACTGACTGTTGCGCCTTGAGTGATCCGACGCAGGCCTTATTTACATTCATACGAGGAGACTCTGTTATCTTCAAGTGGCCTGGGATTGCCAATACTCGTAGAACGCCAACGATGCCCTCGGCACCATCCGCGCGATTGCCGAACAGACCAACCTGCTGGCACTCAACGCTGCCATCGAAGCGGCCCGTGCCGGCGACCAGGGCCGCGGCTTTGCCGTGGTAGCCGCCGAAGTCAGCGCCCTGGCCAAGCGCACCTGCGACTCCACGGGCGAGATTGAGCACCTGCTCGGCGCCCTGGAAACCAAAACCCAGGAAGTCACCCAGAAGATGGACAGCTGCATGGACCTGTCCAAGGCCAGCGTGTCGTCCATCAAAACGCGCGGGACAGCTTCGAAGGCATCCAGACCTCGGCCAACGAAATCCGCGATCAGAACCTGCAAATCTCCGCCGCCGCCGAGGAACAACAAAGCGTGGCTGAAGAGATCAACCGGCATATCCAGCAGATCTACGACGAAGCGCGCTTAGTGGAAAGCCTGGCCAACTCGGCCCAGGATGGCTCAGGGCGCCTGTCGAAGCTGTCGGATGAGTTGAATGGATTGGTGGGGCGGTTTAAGTCCGGAGGGTTTCGCGCTGGTGTGAAACCAACCACTCCACAAATACCTGCAACCGCGCGCAGAACTGATCGCCCGCGGCGCCAGGGTTGCGCGCTTCAAACAGAAAGAACGCTACCTGGGTGACCATCGCCGGGTGGCTCTGGAGGAACATCGCCACATGCTCTTCCAGTGTTTGTGGCCACATCGTTGCCGCTTCCGAGCGCAATATCTGCGTCGCCCTGATCAGTTTGCGCGACGCTTCACGCTGCAAGCGCAGCCGATCCGCCTCGATAACCGTTTGCCCGATAGCGCAGATATAGGTGTTCAATACCGAATAGACGTCACCATTTAACGCCAGCGCGATTTCTCGGCATGGGCGAAACCGCTCGAAATGGACGCAGAGGTCATTGCCCCAAATACAACGACACTGATGCTTGAGCCAGAACCCCCAAAGGTTGCGGTTTTCAACCGCCATTACCTGCGCACGCTCGCCGATATCGAAGTCGACTTTGGTGACGTGCGGGTGACGCCGTTCAAGTTCACGGCGAACGCGTTCCAATTGCTCTGCTACCTGCGGGGTCTGCGGCTCGCGCAGCACCAGTGTAAGGTCCAGGTCGGAATGGCCGGGCGTCGCGTCACCCCGTGCGACGCTGCCGTAAACATACAAGCCATCGAGCCCCAACGTTTGCTGGGACAGCAGTGAGCAGGCATCCGCCAGCACCGACTGATATTCAGGCTGCACGGGCGCCTGCGCAACGGAGCGGATAAAGCCCTCGGCGTCCAGGCCTTGTGATACTGCAACGCTCACGGCCGATGCACCTCAATCACCAGCCCCTCGACCTCGCTCGGCACACAGAAGTGCCGGGTGATCAGGTCAAACTCGGCGTCCGTGGCGGCAAAGTCGTGTTCGCCGCCGGCATTGCGCGCATGCAGGCGGGCGCGGCAGGTAGCGTCGTCCAGTTCCAGGTAATGCAGGCAGTGCGGCACTTGGGCGCTGTGGGCCAGGCTCAACAGCCATTCGCGATTGGCCAGGGTGTTGGCCGGAAAATCCAGCACCACATTGACGCCGGACTTGAGCAGGTCGATTACCAGTGGCCCCACCACCCCACGCATGCGTTGCGCACAGCGCAGGTAGTCAGCGATGGACAACACCTCACCGGGGTACAGTTGCGCCAGCCACGTGTCTTCGCTGAGTAGGATCGCACGGTGTTCAGCCACCAGGCGCCTGGCCAGTGTGGACTTGCCGGAGGCGATCTTGCCGCACAACAGGTGCAGAGTGGGCATGGGAGCAAACTCCTTTTTCTTCACGTGGCCTGGGATTGCCAGTACTCGTAGAACGCCAACGATGCCACGTTCTTATCCTTGGCCTCCAGCATGATGTCGAAGCGATCCAGAAACTGCAGGGCGTAGTCGTTGGTCCAGCGGTTCCACATCTGTTCGCTATGGGCGTACAGGTCGCGCTTGGACACCACCTGCAACAGCGCATCCATCTCCGGCTTGCGTTCGGCGTCGAAACCCAGGTCTTGCAGACGCTCCTGAGGCTGGGAGTAGTGCATGGTCGGGCGCACGCCGCGCCAGCTGTCGATCACTCGGGCGACCCGTGGGGAATCGGGGTCGATATAGGTCTGCTCATGAATCCAGCAATGGTGGATATCGAGTACCACCGGGGCCAGATCGGCAACTTGCAGGCAGTGGTCCAGGCCGTAGGTCTTTTCATCGTTTTCGAAGGTAATGCAGTGACGCGCCACCTCCGACAGCCGCGCCCACACCGCGCGGGTACCCTCCACGCCCAGGCGGCCGGCGATATGCACGTTGCATTTGAGATCCTGGAAGCGCCGGCCATAGCCCATCATGCGGATCATATCGGCGTGGTACTCGAACTCGGCCACGCTGTTTTCCACCACATTGGGGTTTTCCGAGCCGAGCACGCAGTACTGGCCGGGATGAAACGACAGGCGAATGTCCGAGGCCCGCGCCAACTCGCCGATGGCGGCGAAGCCTTCGATCAGTTGCTGTTGGATGGCCGGGTCGTGGTAGACGGCCGCCACTTTGGGGTGGCTGTAAAACGGCAGCAGATCGCTGCTCAGGCGCAACATGCGCAGGGTCGGCGGCAGCGTGGCGACGTACGCCAACAGCTGCAATTGCGCCGCCAGGTTGTGGGTGACCACCTCCACCAATTTGTCCCGGGCGACGCTGGGGTCGACGCTGTCCATCCAGCGCAACGTAGTGGTGCGCGGGTTGAATGGGCCTTCGATAAGTTTCAGGGCGCCGGTCGAGAGCTGGCGGTCGGGGTGCTTGTATTGGCAGGCAAAGCCGATGCGAGGGTGGGTCATGGAAAGGCCTGGACTGAGTGAGGGCGAGATCATAAGGGCTTGGGCCGAGGAACACGCAACGCGGTTCATAATATTTCGACACGTATACTCGGCATAACATCTATGAACTTTCCTACAAATGACGTGCTCCTTTCCTATGCGAAGTCATCGCATCCCTGAGCCCAGGGCGCCGAACAAGTAAGGAGCCGCTTACCCCATGACTACCCTCCCCACCTACCACGATAGTCGGCCAGGTCCGTTGCACGCGACCTTGCTGGCCGGCGGCGTGCCGCTATTTTTGGGCGCGTTGCTCAGTGACATTGCCTACGCCCAGACCTTTCAGATTCAGTGGGCCAACTTCGCGTCCTGGCTGATTGCCGGTGCGCTGGTCTTCTGTGGCTTGGCGTTGCTGTTCGCACTGGTCAACCTGCTGCGCGCGCCCCACAAAGCCGGGCGGCCCGTCGTTTATGTGTTGCTGCTGTTGGTCACTTGGGTGCTGGGGTTGATCGATGCGTTCCAGCACGCCAAGGACGCTTACGCCATGATGCCCGCCGGCCTGGTGCTGTCGGCCATTGTGACGGTGCTGGCGATCCTCGCCACCTGGACCGGCCTGCGCACCGGAGGTGCCCGATGAAAACCTGCTTCCCATTGACCGTGCTCAGCGCCGCCCTGCTGCTGAGCGCTTGCGGCGCCGAAGGCGACAAAACCCAGGCCCGCGGCCCCGACCCCAAACTGCCGGAACAACAGAGCAGCCTGCTGCCGAGCATGAAAATCGCCGAGCCAACCCCATGGGGCGAGCAGAAACCCACCGTGCCGGAGGGTTTCAGCATCACGGCGATCGCTACTGACCTTGCCATCCCACGCCAGCCCCTGGTACTGCCCAACGGCGATATCCTTGTCGCAGAAGGCCGTGGCGGCAGCGCGGCCAAGCTCAAGCCCAAGGACGTGATCGCCAGCGTGATCAAGGCCCAGGGCAACACCCAGGTCAAGAGCGGCAACCGCCTGACGCTGCTGCGCGACGCCGACGGCGATGGCACTTATGAACTCAAGACCGTGTTCGCCGACAACCTCAACGCGCCCTACGGCCTGGCCTTCGCCGACGGCAAACTGTACGTGGCCAACCAGGATGCGCTGGTGCGGTTCGACTACAGCGATGGCCAGACCAAGGCCAGCGGCGCGCCGGTCAAAGTCACCGACCTGCCGGCGCAGATCAACCACCACTGGACCAAATCCCTGGCCGTGAGCGCCGACGGTCGTCAGTTGTATGTGGGGATCGGTTCCAACAGCAACATCACCGAGCGGGGCATGGAAGTGGAGATCGACCGTGCCATGGTCTGGCAGATCGATGCCCAGACCGGCGCGCATAAACCCTACGCCACCGGTTTGCGCAACCCCACCGCGTTGACGATCCAACCGGATTCCGGGCAATTGTGGACAGTCGTCAACGAACGCGACGAACTCGGCCCCGACTTGGTGCCGGATTACCTCACCTCCGTGCGTGAAGGCGCGTTCTACGGCTGGCCCTACAGCTACTGGGGCCAGAACGTCGACCCACGGGCGCAACCGCAGAACCCGGCGAAGGTCGCGGCGGCGATCAAACCCGACTACAGCCTGGGTTCCCATGTGGCCGCCCTGGGCGTGGACTTTTCCATCCCGGCCATGGGCGAACGCTTTGCCGACGGTGTGTTCGTCGGCGAGCACGGCAGTTGGAACCGCGATCAACCGGTGGGCTACAAGGTGATCTTCGTGCCGTTCAAGGACGGTAAACCGGCGGGCGAGACCGTGGACTTCGCCACCGGTTTTCGCGGTGAAGATGGCAAAACCCGAGGGCGTCCGGTGGGGGTGACGGTGGATCCGAAAGGCGCATTGATCATCGCCGATGACTTGGCCAACACTGTGTGGCGGGTAACGCGCAACCGTTGATCGCGCACTGCCGGAGCGGTCCGACCGCTCCGGCAGGTTCACTTACAGGTCAGTGATTTCCTTGTGGCGCGGCACCAGCGCTTTCATCACGCTCCACGCGGTGAGGTAAGCCAGGGCGCAGATCGCGAACATGATCATGTAGCCGGTGTGGATGTCATTGATGGACTTGTAATAGTCGAACACCCAGCCGCCGATCTTGGTCATCACCACCCCACCCAGCCCACCGGCCATGCCGCCGATACCGACCACGGAGGCGACGGTCTTTTGCGGGAACATGTCGGAAACCGTGGTGAAGATATTGCACGACCATGCCTGGTGCGCCGAGGCGCCCACACCGATCAACAGCACCGGCACCCAGAAGCTGATGTAGCCCAACGGCTGCGCCAGCAACACCACCAGCGGGAACAGTGCAATCACCAGCATGGCCTTCATGCGGCCGTCATAAGGCGCGTCGCCACGGGCCATAAAGTAGCTGGGGAACCAGCCGCCGCCGATGCTGCCGACCATGGTCATGCTGTACAGCACGGCCAGGGGCATCACGATATCGGCGCCTTTCATGCCGTATTGCGCCGCCAGGTAGGTGGGCAGCCAGAACAGGAAGAACCACCACACGCCGTCGGTCATAAACTTGCCGAAGGCAAAGGCCCAGGTCTGGCGGTAGGTGAGCAACCTGAACCACGAGACTTTTTTGCCAGTGGCCGGTGCAGTGGCGAACGGCTGCACGGTCTGGTCGCTACGGATGTAAGCCAACTCCTCGGCCGAAAGGCGCTTCTGATCCTCAGGCTTTTTATACAGCCCGACCCAGACCGCCACCCACACGAAACCGAGCATACCGATCACCATGAATGCCGCTTCCCAGCCCCACAAACCGGCGATCAGCGGCACGCAGATCGGCGCCAGGATCGCACCGACGTTGGCACCGGAGTTGAAGATACCAGTGGCTAGGGAGCGTTCTTTCTTGGGGAAGTATTCGGCAGTGGCTTTGATCGCAATCGGGAAATTACCCGCCTCGCCAATGGCCAGTACCGCGCGGGACAGCATAAAACCGGCGATCGACACCGGGATCACTGCCAGGCCGATAGCACCGCTGATAGCGGCGATGCCCTCGCCCATCGGCACGGAAAACGCATGCATGATCGCGCCGGTGGACCAGATGCCGATGGCAATCACGTAAGCGGCCTTTGTGCCGATCTTATCGACGAAGCGCCCGGCGAAGAGCATCGAAATCGCGTACACGAACTGGAACACGGCGGCGATGTTGGCGTAATCGGTATTGCTCCAGCCGAACTGCGTCGACAACTGCGGGGCCAGCAGGCTCAGCACCTGGCGATCGAGGTAGTTGACGGTGGTGGCGAAAAACAGCATCGCGCAGATGGTCCAACGATAGTTGCCGACGGCCTGGCCGACACGATGGGCGTTGATGGGCTCGCTTAGATTCATGGCATCACTTTTTATTTTTGTTAGATAGGACATATGTAACGTCATATGTCGTCGTACAACTGCGACTTTTATATCGGGCCGTGTGGATGCTGTCAACGTGGTTTTGCAGGTAGATAAGTCAGCCTCGCGCAAGCAAAGTCATATGATGACAAGGCTGATAATCACCGTTTCAACCTGTTTAGGCGATTCTCAGGGTTGCGGACGCCTTGGGCATCGCCAGCGGGAGAAACGCGGTGTGCTGTCGAGGGTCTGCTGCGCAGCCCAGTGCAGGGCAAGCCTGCTCACCACAAATGAGTGTGGCGTGTATATGACCCCTGCTGCATAGCGCCGCGGGGTTCAACAGGGTCGCCGAAGATCGCGAATAATCCCTGCACACTGTTACGGCCTGACTCGCAGCGGGGCATTCGGTGCCTACTGCTGAGGGGTAAGGCCGCCGACCTCATCCATAAAAAAACCCAAATAGCGGTGAATTATTTCGCATGCACTTGTATCTGAAGTGACAGAGCGGTGCTGTCGCAGTGATAGCACCTCCCCTGTTCTGTTTTAGAGTGATCCGCATGAAATCACGTAAGAAAAGCGTCAATCCCATCGGATTGAATGACATCACCATTGTCGATGACACCAAGATGCGCAAGGCGATCACCGCCGCTGCACTGGGTAACGCCATGGAATGGTTCGACTTTGGCGTCTACGGGTTTGTCGCCTATGTGCTGGGCAAGGTGTTTTTCCCGGACGCTTCGCCCAGTGTGCAAATGATTGCCGCACTGGCTACCTTCTCGGTGCCGTTCCTGATCCGTCCTTTGGGTGGCCTGTTCTTCGGCGCCCTGGGGGACAAATACGGACGACAGAAGGTGCTGGCGGCGACCATCGTGATCATGTCGCTGAGTACCTTCGCCATCGGTCTGATCCCCGGCTACGCCACCATTGGTATCTGGGCGCCGATCCTGTTGCTGCTGTGCAAAATGGCCCAAGGTTTCTCGGTAGGCGGTGAATACACCGGCGCGTCGATCTTTGTTGCCGAGTATGCCCCGGATCGCAAGCGCGGCTTTCTCGGCAGTTGGCTGGACTTCGGTTCCATCGCCGGTTTCGTGCTCGGCGCGGGTGTGGTGGTGCTGATTTCCAGCATCCTCGGCGAAGAACAGTTTGAATCCTGGGGCTGGCGCCTGCCGTTCTTCCTCGCCCTGCCCCTGGGCATCATCGGCCTTTACCTGCGCCACGCGCTGGAAGAAACCCCGGCGTTCCAGCAACACATGGACACCCTCGAACAAGGCGACCGCGAAGGTCTGTCCCACGGCCCGAAAGTGTCGTTCAAGGAAGTCGCCACCAAGCATTGGCGCAGCCTGTTGACCTGCATCGGCATTGTGGCGGCCACCAACGTGACGTACTACATGCTGCTCACCTACATGCCGAGCTACCTGTCCCACAACCTGCACTACAAAGAAAACAGCGGTGTATTGATCATCATCGCAATCATGGTCGGCATGCTGTTCGTGCAACCGTTCATCGGTTTTGTCAGTGACAAAATCGGCCGCAAGCCGTTCATCATTGCCGGCAGCGTAGGTTTGCTGTTGCTGGCCATTCCAGCCTTTATGCTGATCACCAGCGGCAAGATCGGGCTGATCTTCGCCGGCCTGCTGATCCTGGCCGTTGTGCTGAACTTCTTTATCGGCGTGATGGCGTCGACATTGCCGGCGATGTTCCCTACGCACCTGCGCTATAGCGCTCTAGCCAGCGCCTTTAACGTCTCGGTGCTGATCGCCGGCTTGACCCCGACCGCCGTCGCCTGGCTGGTGGAAACCACCAATGACCTGTACATGCCCGCCTACTACTTGATGGCGTTTGCAGTGGTCGGTCTGATCACCGGGGTGACCATGAAAGAGACCGCTAACCGCCCCCTGCGCGGCGCGGCACCGGCGGCCTCGGACATGGAAGAAGCCAAGGAGCTGCTGCAAGAACACCATGACAATATCGAGCAGAAGATCGAAGATATCGACGCCGAGATCGCCGAACTAGAAGCCAAGCGCGAAAACCTGGTGCAACAGCATCCTCGTATCAACTAAGACCTGTCCGCGCGCGGTGGCCCCAGCCACCGCGCCTTTGGAGTGTTCAGCATGCTTTCCAGCGTCACCGCACCACTGTCATTGCTCAGCCCAGAAGAACGCGCCGCCATCGCCGAAATCGAAGCCACTACCAGCATCCTGCAACTCGTCACCCGCCTGACCGGCATGCGCTTTGCCGGCATCGCCAAATTCACCGACCTGGAATGGGTCGTGTGCTCGGTGCATGACCCTTTCGACATGGGCATCCACCCGGACGACGTGCTCGATCTGGAAACCACCCTGTGCAGCGAGTTTTGCATCAACCCGCAGACCCTGTTCATTCCCCAGGTCAGCCAGAACGGCCGCTTCGCCGCGCGCCCGGTGGTCAAGCAGTACGCCATCGAGAGTTACGCCGGCACGCCCATCTTCCTACCCGATGGCCGCCTGTTCGGTGCGCTGTGTGCGCTGGACTCCAAGGCGATGCTGTTCGACGACCCCAACCTGGCCGAAACCCTTAGCCTGTTTGCCCGCCTGATCGGCTGCATCTTCTTCGCCAACCTGACGGCCCATGAGCGCTAGTCGAAGCTGCGCCTGAGCGGCTAAATATTTCGCCGAGGGCGCCGATAGCCTGTCATATCCATGACTTGCAGCGACGCTCTGCGGGAAATAATGCCGAATACTCTAGCCCCTATCGTCCGTACCCTGTCCACCCGCACCAGCCTGTCGCTGACCCGCACGTCACTGCTCAATTTCATGGCCTTGCTGGCCTGTGTATTCGCGGCGGCGGCTTACTCGCTGGTGTACATCGCCCACGATCTGGACCACACCGAACAGTCGGAAAGCGCTTTTTATACGCGCAAAGCCGTGCAATCGATGGAGAAGTCCCTGCGCCTGACCGTCAAGGACTATGCGTTCTGGAGCGATGCCTACAAGCACCTGCACGTCACGGTAGACACCGATTGGGCCTTCGTGCGTGAAAACGTCGGGCCGACGCTGTATCAGGACTTCGGCTTCCAGGGGCTGTTTGTGGTCGACGATGCAGACCGCACGGTGTATGCGGTGGTCGAGGGCCAGATGCAACACCTCGAACTGAGCCAATGGCTGGAGCAGCCTATGGCCCAGATTCTGGAACAGGCCCGCGCCGGCGCCGATGAAGAAATCCCGGTGACGCGGTTTATAAATGTGCGTGGCACCCCAACACTGATAGCCGCTGCGGCGATTACCCCCGGCACCGACCCCACCGTGGAAAAAGACGGCCGAAAGCCTTCTGTGCTGGTGTTTGTAGACCTGCTCACCGCCGACAAACTGGCCCTGATCGGCAATGAGTTCGGCATTCACAATCTGCACATCGCCACGCCTGACGACATCGGCAATGTGTTGCTGGTGCCCCTGGGTAACAACGGCGACGCCGGCAGCCTGCATTGGGAGCCGGAGCGCCCCGGCCTGCGGCTGATGGCGGTCGGTCTGCCGCTGCTGGGCCTGGCGGCGCTGCTGGTGTGTCTGATGGCCTGGGTGATTTCCCGCCGGGCCACGGCGGCGGCGCAGGCGCTGGACGCCAGCCACGCCTCGCTGCAAGACAGCCAGAATGCCTTGGCCACCAGCGAAGCGCGATTTCGCGATGTGGTGGAGGCCAGTTCCGATTGGGTCTGGGAGATCGATGGCCACTGGCGGTTCACCTACCTGTCGGAACGTTTTCAGAGCGTCACCGGCCTGGACCGTCACGCCTGGATCGGCGCGCCCATGCTCGACCTGCTTGGCTCCGAGGCCGGCGTGCTCTCGCAATGGCTGGGCAGCCCGGACCGGCATCCAGACCTCAGCGTGCAGTGTCGTTACCTAGACGCTCAGGGCCAGGAACGCATGACGCGCCTGGCCGCGCGACAAATGCCTTGCGGCGGCTTCCGTGGCACCGCCACCGACGTCACCGAAGAGGTCGAGGCCCGGCGGCGCATCGAGTTCCTGTCCCAACACGACGCCCTCACCGGGCTGGCCAACCGCACGCGGCTGCAAGCCTTCCTCAATGGCAAGCTCAAGACCCTGCCGTCGCCTGACCACCCGCTGGTAATGCTCAGCCTCGACCTGGACCGCTTCAAACCGGTCAACGACCTGCTGGGGCATGCCGCCGGCGACCGGGTGCTCAACGAAGTATCCCGGCGCCTGGCCGATTGCGTGCGCCACGGCGACTTGGTGGCCAGGGTCGGCGGTGACGAATTCGTGCTGATCCTCAGCGATGCCGGCAACCAGGACGAAGTCGAGAACCTGTGCCGGCGCCTGATTGCCTCCATCGAACAAGCCGTGCGTATCGATGAGCAGGAAGTGTTTATCAGCGCCAGCATCGGCATCGCGCTGGCGCCCAACGACGCCAAAGACGTTACCGAACTGCTGCGCTATGCAGATATCGCGCTGTACGAAGCCAAGTCCGCCGGGCGCAGTACTTGGCGCTTTTATTCCGGCGAAATGAACACGCGGATCATCGAGCGGCGCCGCCTGGAAAGCGATCTGCGGTTCGCGATCAAGCATGCAGAACTGCGTTTGCACTTCCAGCCGCGCTATCGCATCGTCGACGGGCAAATGGTCGGGGCCGAAGCCCTGGTGCGCTGGCAGCACCCGGTGCGCGGCCTGATCGCGCCGGACACGTTTATTCCGATTGCCGAAGAGTCCGGGCTGATCCTGGCGCTGAGCGACTGGGTCTTGGAAACCGCCTGCGCCTATGCTGCGCGCTGGCCCGACCTGTTGTTTGTGTCGGTCAACCTGTCGCCCACCGAGTTCCGGCGCGGCAACCTGGTGGAACGCGTGAGCCTGGCGTTGCAGGCGTCGGGGATCGACCCGGCGCGGGTCGAGCTCGAAATTACCGAGAGCGTGATGCTCGAAGATGCCGCCGTTGCGCTGGAGGTGATGCACGCCCTCAAGCAGCTCGGCGTGCGCATCGCCATGGATGATTTCGGCACCGGCTATTCGTCCCTCAGCTACCTGCGCGCGTTCCCGTTCGACGGGCTGAAGATCGACCGCAGCTTCCTCAATCGTCTGGAAGAAAGCGAGGACGATAAAGCCATTATTCAGGCCATCGTCGGCCTGGGTCGCGCGCTGTCGTTGACGGTGACCGCCGAAGGCATCGAGACCGCCGAGCACTTGGCGATGCTTAAATCGGTGGCCTGCGACGAAGGCCAGGGCTACTACCTGAGCCGCCCGCTGGATATCACTGCGTTCCATGGTTTGCTGGGCTGACCCGCCGAGCTAGGTGAAAAACTGACTCGGCGTCTTGCCGAATTGCTTTTTGAACATGCTGGTGAAGGCGCTGGGGCTTTCGTAGCCCAGCGTCAGGGCCACGTCGATAATCTTCTCGCCCAGCGCGATGCGCTCCAACGCCAACAACAGGCGCGCCTGTTGGCGCCATTGGCCGAAGGTCATGCCGGTGTCCTTGCGGAACAGACGCTGGATGGTTTTCTGGTCCAGCGCCAGGCGCGCGCTCCAGTCGGCCACGGTGGATGCATCGCCCGGATCGTGTTGCCAGACCGCGCAGATCTGCTGGATACGCGAATCGGCCGGCTGCGGCAGCGACAGCGGCAAGGCCGGTAACAGGGCCAGTTCATCCAGAATCAGGTGCATGATGCGCGCATCCCGCGAATCCTCGGCGTACGGCGGTTTAAGGCTGACCGATGCCTTGATCAGCTCGCTCAGCAGTGGTGAGATGCTCACCGCTTTGGTCTCGCTCGGCAAATTCGGGAAGCTGCCGGGGCGCACGAATACGCTGCGCATTTTCAGCGCGCCCACACAGCGCAGGGAGTGAACGTGGCCGCTGGGCATCCAGAAACCGCGATGGGGCGGTACCGTCCACTGGTTGTGCGCCGAACGCACGACCATCACGCCCTCGGTGGCGTACAGCAGTTGGTGCTTCTCATGACTGTGGTCGGGGATCACCCAGTTTTCCGGGTAGTCGGTGGCCGAACTGATGACGGCCCAGTCGCCTTCATCGATCTCCCGCAAGAATGTATCCAGTGATTTGATCATTTCGCCCTTTTTGCGATGATTGCTGCCCCAATTTCGCGAGACAGGCATTTGCGCCGAATCTAGCATAAACACCGCGTCTAGATATGGAGCAGCGGTTCATAGCACCGCTGCCCGCTTTCACTGTTTGCTGCCTTGTATGGAATGCCTGCATGTCGACCCTGACCGCCTCACCTGCCGCCGCCTCAAGCCCACCCCAAGCCAGCCCACTGGTGTTGCGCGTTATTGGCGCGTGCGCCCTGGCGCACTTGATCAATGACCTGATCCAGGCCGTGCTGCCGTCGATCTACCCGATGCTCAAGGCCAACTATGGGCTGAGCTTTACTCAGGTGGGCATGATCACCCTCACCTTCCAACTCACCGCGTCGCTGTTGCAGCCGTGGATCGGCTATCACACCGACCGGCACCCCAAGCCGTGGCTGCTGCCGGCCGGCATGGTATGCACCTTGGTCGGCATCCTGCTGCTGGCGTTTGTCGGCAGCTTTCCGGCGATCTTGTTGGCCGCGGGCCTGGTGGGTGTGGGCTCGTCGACCTTTCACCCGGAAACCTCACGCGTTGCGCGCCTGGCCTCGGGCGGGCGCTACGGCCTGGCGCAATCGACCTTCCAGGTCGGCGGCAACACCGGCAGCGCATTCGGCCCACTGCTGGCGGCGGCGATCATCATCCCGTACGGCCAGGACCATATCGCCTGGTTCGGCCTGTTTGCCGTATTCGCCATCGGTGTGCTGTATGGCTTGAGCCGCTGGTACCGCAACCACCTCAACTTGTTCAAGCTCAAGCAAGGCAGCCAGGCCACCCATGGTCTGTCCAAAGGCCGCGTGACCTTCGCTTTGGTGGTGTTGGCGGTACTGGTGTTTTCCAAGTACTTCTACATGTCCAGCCTGACCAGCTACTTCACCTTCTACCTGATCGAAAAATTCCAGCTGTCGGTGGCCAACTCCCAGTTGTACCTGTTCCTGTTCCTCGGCGCGGTGGCGGCGGGCACGTTCTTCGGCGGGCCGATCGGCGACCGCATCGGGCGTAAGAAGGTCATCTGGTTCTCGATCCTCGGCGCCGCGCCGTTCACCTTGGCCCTGCCCTACGTCGACCTGTTCTGGACCGCCGTGCTCAGCGTGGTGATCGGCTTTATCCTGGCCTCGGCGTTCTCGGCCATCGTGGTGTTCGCCCAGGAACTGGTGCCGGGCAATGTGGGCATGATCGCCGGTATCTTCTTTGGCCTGATGTTCGGCTTCAGTGGGATCGGCGCAGCCTTGCTCGGCCTGCTGGCGGACAACCACGGCATCGAATATGTCTACAAGCTGTGCTCGTTCCTGCCGCTGGTGGGGATACTCACGGTGTTGCTGCCGTCGACCAAAGGGGTGTGACCGCCGGCCATCGGATGGCGGTATGCCATTACGGTTTGTGTTCTGAAAAACCTGTGTGTGCGCTTACAATTCGCGTTTAAACGCACACCAGGCAGTTCTGCACGCTATGACGCTCGACCCTCCCACGATTCTGGCCCTGACCGTAGCCCTGGCGGCCGCGGCTGCGCTTTACCTGTTGATTGAATGGCGCAGTGTGCGCGAACCGTCCTTGCTGTATTGGAGCGCCGGTTTCGCCACCATCACCGTCGGCTCCACCCTGGCGCTGCTGCGCATAAACGGCTACCTGGTGATCGGCATCTGGTTCGCCAACGGTTTGCTGGTGAGCGCACATTTTCTGTTTTTGCTCGGGGTGGCGCGGTTCACCCAGGTGCGCCTTTCACCGCTTTGGGCACTGATGCTGGTGGTGTGGCTTGGCATGCTGATGCTCCCGGCCGACCTGCCGTGGTCCAAAGCCATGTTGGCGGTGCAGTCGCTGTTGGTGGCCTTGCCGACCTTGCGCGCCAGTTTCCTGCTGCGTCCCCATGGCAAATCCCTGAGCGTCGGTGCGGTGCAACTGCGCTATGTGTTGCTGATTCACGGCGCCTTCTACGTGGCCAAGGCCGTGTCGGTGGTGATCCCCGGCACATTGATCGACCTGGCGGCCTTCAAGGGCGAAATCATCCAGGTGTCCCTGGTGGAAGGCGCCATGGCGATCATGCTGATCGCGTTGTCCATGACCGGCTCGGAACGCTACCGCCGCGAACAGCACATCGCCCGCCTCGCCGCCCGCGACCCACTCACCGCCCTCTACAACCGCCGCGCCCTCGACCTGCGCGCACCACGCCTGCTGGCCCAGGCCTCGGCGGCGCAACCGGGGGCGTTGCTGCTGATCGACATCGATCATTTCAAAGGCGTCAACGACTTGCACGGCCACACCGCCGGTGACCGGCTGTTGATAGCATTGAGCGAAATGATCCGCAGCGTCACCCCCGACGGCGCCCTCGCCGCGCGCCTGGGCGGCGATGAATTCGTCATCCTGCTCAACGCCACCAGCGCCGAGCGGGTCGTCGACCTGGGCAACCGCCTGCGCGGGCAATTCCAGCAACTGGCCGGCCAACACTTCGCCACGCCGCAACCGGTCACGCTGAGCATCGGTGCCCTGCTCTTCGAGCAACCACCGGCCAGCCTGGCGGCGTTGATCGAACAGGGGGATGCCACGCTGTATGAATCCAAGCGAGGTGGGCGTGACCGGATTCAGTTGGTGAGTGGGACGGGGGCTGGCGCTTGAAGCGCCGACTGTTGTGCTGAGCCTGTTCGCTACCGCAAGCAGCATCTGCCAGACCGGAGCTATCTGCGCGCCGGCGGAGTAAAACCCTTCACCACGAGATACAACAACGGCCCCACCGATACGAATACCGCCGTCAGCAGCCAGTACGGCAGCACCGACATCATCGGCCGCCCACGCCGACGCGTATCGCGATACATCCACACGCACGCCAGCACCGCCATCAAGTACAGGTCAATAACCACCTGCGCCGTGTCCGGGCGCGACAGCAGTTCCCGGCCAAAAGCCCATAGCGATTGCTCGGCGGTGAGCAGGATCACAAGTGTATACAGGGAAAACCCCAGCAACGCGGCGAGGGCAGTGAAAGGTTTGTGCATGGTCTGCTCCGTGATGTGATCGAGCGCTACCCTAGTGATAAGGTGACGCTCCTCGCAATGACCAAGGAGGTCATGAATTGTCCATGGACACCCCTTTGACTGCCGGCGCACAGCTGCGCCAATTACGCCGCCGCGCCAAGCTAAGCCAGTTGGAACTGGCGCTGATCACCGGAGTGTCCCAGCGCCATCTCAGTTGCGTCGAAACCGGTCGCGCCAAAGCCAGCCCCGGCACTTTGCATAACCTGCTGACCGCGCTGGACGTACCGCTGGAGCAGTGCAACCGCGTGTTCCTGGCCGCCGGCTACGCACCTCGCTACAACGCCACCCCGCTTGCCGCGCCCGGCATGGCGGCGATTCGCGAAGCCGTCAGCCATGTGCTGCACGCCAACAACCCCGCGCCGGCGATCCTGTTAGGCAGTCATTGGGAGGTACTGGCCGCCAATGCAAGCACCGGGGTGTTGTTTGAACTGGTCGGGATCGCGCCCCCAGCCACTGACGGCCTGAACCTGCTGGCCACCCTGCTACAACCGGGCGGCCTGGGCGACCACTTGATTAATGCCGAAGAGATCCGCAACGTGGCTTGGCAACGCGCCAGTCGTGAAGCACTGGGTAACCCGGGGTTGGCCGCGCTGCTGGACGGTTTGCCGGCGCCGGACGTCACCGAATTGCCAGCGTCTATGCCGCCGCTGGTGTTGACGCGCATCCGTTCGCGTCGGGGCGGGTTGAACTTTCTATCGACCTTCACCACCTTCGGCATGCCCCAGGACATTACCCTCACCTCCTTACGCATCGAACACCTGATCCCCGCCGATGCGCACACTTGGGAAGTAATGCGCGGCGCCTATGCGCACTATTCCGCGCTGGTTTTGTGAAATATCTGTCCGTAGACTGCCGCCATACCTCCCATCTGAAGGCGGCGAAAAAACGTGATGCAAGTTACCGAAGTTTCCATTGCCCAACTGCGCGCGGCGCTTGAATCCGGCCAGACCACTGCCGTTGAACTGGTCAAGGCTTACCTGGCGCGGATCGATGCCTATGACGGCCCGCAAACGGCTACCGCACTTAACGCTGTGGTGGTACGCAATCCCCAGGCTCTGGAAGAGGCCCAGGCGTCCGATGCGCGCCGGGCCAAGGGCGAAACACTCGGACCGCTGGATGGCATTCCTTACACGGCCAAGGACAGTTACCTGGTCAAAGGCCTGACAGCGGCCTCCGGTAGCCCGGCGTTCGCCAAGTTAGTGGCCTATCGCGACGCGTTCACCATCGAACGCCTGCGCGCCGGGGGGGCCATCTGCCTGGGCAAGACCAATATGCCGCCGATGGCCAATGGCGGCATGCAGCGCGGTGTGTACGGCCGCGCTGAAAGCCCCTACAACGCCGATTACCTCACCGCGCCGTTCGCCTCCGGTTCGTCCAATGGCGCCGGCACCGCGACAGCAGCCAGCTTCGCCGCGTTCGGCCTGGCTGAAGAAACCTGGTCGAGCGGCCGCGGCCCGGCCTCCAACAATGGCCTGTGCGCATACACGCCTTCCCGTGGGGTGATTTCGGTGCGCGGCAACTGGCCGTTGACCCCAACCATGGACGTGGTGGTGCCGTTTGCGCGCACCATGGCTGACCTGCTGGAAGTGCTTGATGTGGTGGTCGCCGAAGACCCCGATACCCGTGGCGACCTGTGGCGCCTGCAACCCTGGGTGCCGATCCCCAGCGTCGCCTCGGTGCGCCCAGCGTCCTACGCACAATTGGCCGCCAGCCCGTCGGACCTGGCCGGCAAGCGCTTTGGCGTGCCGCGCATGTACATCAATGCCGACCCGGACGCCGGCACCAGCGAAAAACCCGGCATCGGTGGCCCGACCGGGCAGAAGATCCACACCCGTGCCAGCGTGATCGATCTATGGCAGGCCGCGCGCCAAGCCTTGGAAGCAGCCGGCGCGGAAGTGATCGAGGTGGATTTCCCGCTGGTCTCCAACTGCGAAGGCGACCGCCCGGGCGCACCCACAGTGTTTACCCGTGGCCTGGTGTCCAAGCAGTTCCTGCACGATGAACTGTGGGAGCTTTCCGCCTGGGCCTTTGACGATTTCCTGCGGGCCAATAACGACCCGGCACTCAACCGCCTGGCGGACGTTGATGGCCCGCAGATCTTCCCCCATGACCCCGGCACCTTGCCCAACCGCGAAGACGACCTCGCCGCCGGCATGGACGAGTACGTACGCATGGCCCAGCGCGGCATCACGCCATGGAATGAAATCGCCAGCGTGCCCGACGGCCTGCGCGGCCTGGAACAAACCCGGCGCATCGACTTGGAAGACTGGATGGACAACCTCGGCCTCGACGCGGTGCTGTTCCCCACCGTGGCCGACGTTGGCCCGGCGGACGCGGATGTCAACGAAACCAGCGCCGACATCGCCTGGAGCAACGGCATCTGGGTGGCCAACGGCAACCTCGCCATCCGCCACCTGGGCGTGCCCACCGTCACCGTGCCGATGGGCGTGATGGCGGATATCGGCATGCCGGTGGGGCTGACATTTGCCGGGCGGGCGTACGATGACTCGGCGTTACTGCGCCTCGCCTCGGCCTATGAAGCAACCGGCAGCAAACGCCTGATCCCGCCGCGCACCCCACCACTGAACACACACTAACGGGTTCGATGCCTCGAACGCATTTCACGTCAGGCCACGTAGGGCACGGCAATCAGCAGGATTGCCGTGCCATGGCAGGCGGTTGCAGGCACTACCCCATAACGCATGCGCACCAGGGCACAGGCCAACCCTTCCACAAGGGTAAACAGCAGCACAGGCCATCCCAGTTGGGTCACGCTAAGGGCCAGGAAACTATGGCACGCGGCGAAGGCCACGCCGCTGATCAAGGCCGCACGAATCGGCGCGACCTGCTGCTCCAGGTGGCCCTGTAAAAAACCGCGAAACAGCACTTCCTCCAACGCGTTGGCGCCGTAAGCCAACACGATCATGCCCGGCAACCACAGCCAATAGCCTGGGATCTGTTGGGCGTCGATCCCTTGGTAGGCACGCAATGGCACGCCGATCAGACATCCCACCGCCAACCCCATCAACAACCCCGTTAAGCGGGTTCCTCGGTACCACACCACCAGTGCCCACAACTGCGGGGCCACGCGCGCAAGGCCTGCGATCAGCAGCAACGACAGCCCGCCTAACGTCGCGAGCACGACCGGGTTCGCGCTGAACGCGATCTGCATCTCGCTGCCAAGGGCCCACATGCGCAGCGGCGTCATTGCATCGCGCATCAGCACAAATGCCGCCAGCAGAATCAGAATGCGCATAGCCACCAGCGTTCTGGGGGTGAGCGCGAACCACAAGCCGAATAACAAAAGGCCTGGCGCCAGGTACGCTCCAAAGTCCAGCAGAACCACGATTGCCTGGGCGATCATCGGTTCTCAAGCGCCGACCTGTTCACACCGTGCAAACGACACCACTGATCGGCTACGTCGCCCAAAGTGCTGGGTTCGCCGCTACGAAGCCACGCCATAAAGGCCCGGTCGAACTTAAACGTCGCCCCACACTGATCACGCATAAAACGCCGAACGTTCTGGGTGCTTTTGTATTGCGCGGTGATGGGGGTGGCGCGGGTGAGAACGTCACGATGCCAGTCAATGTCCATTTTGAATCTCGGCTGAGTGATATTAAGGCGCTAGCATAACGGTGCGCGGTCCGCACAGGAAAGCACCAAGCCCTGAAAACCTTTCGACACCCACTGTTAGGACGTCACATAAATAAATCCCCTCATACATCTCTCTATTTTTCTAGATAATCCAAATTTTACTTTCCATCCCAAGCTGATTTATTGCATGGTTGTACGACGACTTAATCGTCGTCTCGCCTCCATAACAATAAGGACCTCTCCATGCAAAACATCAAAGTGCTGATCGGCTTTCTATGTCTGTTCAGCGGCTACGTCGCCGCCGGCCCTGCCGCCGACGACCAGGATGTAGCCCAAGCCGTCGACCACCTGACCCAAGCCATGCTGCATAAAGACATCAAGCAATTGCAGGCCCTCACCGCCGAGAAGCTGACCTACGGCCACTCCAGCGGCAAGATCCAGAACAAACAGGAATTTATCGCCGACATCGAAACCGGCCGCAGCGGCTTCAAGACCCTGGAAATGCAGAAGCAGACCATCACCTTGAACGGCGATACGGCATTGGTACGCAACCACTTTCACGCCCAAGCGGTGAACAGTGGCGTCGAGGTGCCGACCGATATCGAGAACTTCCAGGTTTGGCAGAAGCAAAAAGGCCACTGGCTGCTGATCGGTCGGCAAGCGTTCAAGTTCTGACACACCCGGTGAGCCCAGCGCGGCTCACCACGCCACGATGTTGCGCACCTTGAGCAACGCCTCGCGCAGCGCCGGCATGTCCACCGACCCCAGGGCCAGGCGCAGCGCATGGGGCACATGGGTCGAGACCGCGAACGGCTCGGCGGTGGACACCGACACGCCCTGGCGCTGCAAGGCCATTGCCACTTGATCGGCGCGAGCGTCTTCGGCCAGCGGTAACCACAAAAAATACGAAGACGGATGACAGGTGTAATCCAACCCCTTGAGCACCTGTGCCGCCAACGCCTGCCGCGCCTTGGCGTCCTCGCGCTTTTGCGCTTCCAACTGAGCCACAGTGCCGTCTTCCAGCCAGCCCACGGCGATGGCGCTCATGATGCCGGGCACATTCCAGGTGGTGGCCATCACCCTGCGCTCCAGCGCGCCGACCCACGCCGGCGGTGCCGCGACAAACCCCACGCGTAAACCGGTGGCGACACTCTTGGATAACCCGCCGACATAGACAGTGCGCTCCGGCGCCAGGCTGGCAACCGGCGGCGGTGCGTCTTCGGCGAGAAACGCGTAGGCCGCATCCTCGATGATCATCAGATTGTGCTGGCGGGCGATGTCCACCAACCGCTCGCGCTGCGTCAGGTCCATCACCCAACCGAGTGGGTTATGTAGGGTCGGCATGCTGTACACCGCGCGCACCGGGCGGCGGCGGCACAACTGCTGCAGAGCGGCCAGGTCCGGACCGTAGGCAGTGACCGGCAGGGCAAGGATTTCCAGATGCAGGGTTTCGGCCAGCACCTTGAACCCCGAGTAAGTCAACGCATCGACGGCAATCACATCGCCCGGTTTGAGCAGCGCCATCATGGTCACCGCCAGGCCATGTTGCGCACCGCTGACCACCAGCACCTGTTCGGCCGCCACCGCTAAGCCGCGACTAAGCAAGTGCCGAGCGACGGCGGCGCGCTCGTGTATACGGCCGGCATGGGGCTGGTAACGCAGTAAGGCTTCCAGGTCGCCGGACAGCGCCAACTGGCGCAGAGCCGTGCGCAGCAGGTCGGCCTGGCCGGGCAAGGACGGATAGTTGAAATTCAGATCGAGCAGGCCCGCCGCCACGTTCATCTGCCCACTGCCCTGCCCCGGCGGCAAGGCGATTTCACGGACAAAAGTGCCCCGTCCCGTTTCGCCACTGACCAGGCCCATGGCCTCCAACTCAGTGTACACGCGGCTCGCCGTTGCCAGCGCCAAGCCATGTTCGGCGGCCAACTGACGGTGCGTAGGCAGCCGAGTTCCGGGCGCCAACGCACCTGAGCGGATGGCGTGGGCGAAGCGGTCGACCAGCAGTTTGTAACGGGCTCGCGGCATGGCGCCTGTATCCATGACAATTTTTTGATTGTCCCAATCCTCGCTCCTAGGATGACGCCCACGCAACTTCTCTTTTTCAGGCAGACCTTATGGAACGTTCCCTCGACACCCCGGACACCCGCACCCAGGGCTGGATCAACGGTTTTATCGGCGTGGTGATCTTCAGTGGTTCACTGCCGGCCACGCGCCTGGCGGTGATGGAATTCGATCCAGTGTTCCTGACCATGATCCGCGCCACCCTCGCCGCGCTGCTGGCGGTGTTGCTGCTACGGGTATTCAAGGAGAAACGGCCCACCCGCCAGCAGTGGCTGCCTCTGGCGATCGTCTCGCTGGGCGTGGTGATCGGTTTCCCCCTGCTCACCGCCATGGCGTTGCAATACGTGACCTCCGCCCACTCCATCGTGTTTATCGGCTTGTTGCCGCTGGCCACTGCGGTGTTTGCGGTGTGGCGCGGTGGGGAGCGGCCGCGCCCGGTGTTCTGGTTGTTTTCGCTGCTGGGCAGCGCATTGGTGGTGGGTTACGCCTTGTCGCAGGGCCTGACCGCCGCTCCGGCTGGCGATTTGCTGATGCTGCTGGCGGTGCTGGTGTGCGGCCTGGGGTATGCCGAGGGCGCCACGTTGTCGCGCAGCCTCGGCGGTTGGCAGGTGATCTGTTGGGCACTGGTGGTGGCACTGCCAGTGGTGGCGCCGCTGAGCCTTTTACTGGCGCCGTCGAGCGTCTCCGGGATCAGCCTGTCGGCGTGGCTGAGCCTGGGCTACGTGGCGTTGTTCAGCATGCTGATCGGCTTCGTATTCTGGTATCGCGGCCTCGCCCAGGGCGGTATTGCGGCTGTCGGCCAGTTGCAGTTGCTGCAACCGTTCTTCGGCCTGGCGCTGGCGGCTGGGTTGCTGCATGAACAGGTCAGCCTGGGCATGCTGCTGGTGACGCTCATGGTGATCGCATGTGTGGCGGGCGCCAGGCGCTTTGCGCGGTGATCCGTCGTCGCGCAGCGGCACCATTAGCTCAGCGTTTTATTCCCATTCGTCGTTTGTCCTGCTAAACAGAGCTATCACCACAAAATAAAAGGATGCGACATGCACGCCCCTTCACTGCAGGACACTACCGCGCCGGAAGGCGTCTGCTACGGCTGCGGCAGCAGCAACCCCCATGGTTTGCATATCAAGAGTCGCTGGGACGAAGACCGCATCCATGTGATCGCCGAGTATCAGCCCGACGCTCGCTATTGCGGCTGGCCGGACCTGGTCTATGGCGGCCTGATCGCCATGCTGGTGGACTGCCACTCCAACTGGACCGCCATGGCCTATCACTATCAGGCCGAACAGCGCGAACCCGGCAGCCTGCCGCGTATCGACTGCGTCACCGGCAACCTGGGTATCAAATTCATCAAGCCCACCCCCATGGGCGTGCCGCTGACGTTGCGTGCGCGGGTCGAGGGCGAAGTCGGGCGCAAAACCCAGGTAATCTGCGAGGTGTACTCCGGCGATGTGCTCACGGCCATCGGTGATTCGGTGTTCGTGCGCGTCGATACCGGCCAATTGGCTGCCGCTGCCCACGGTCGCAACGACTGAACCTGGGCTACCCTCACTGCCATCGCTTATTGAGGACTGCACTAATGGAACGTCTGACCGCCAAAGACTTCGCTCCCGAACTGCTGGAACTCTATGACGGCTATGCCCACGGCACGATCAACCGCCGCGAATTTCTCGACCGCGCCGCGCTGTTCACCTTGGGCGGGCTGACCGCATCGGCGCTGCTGGCGGCGCTGAGTCCTAACTATGCCCTGGCCGAACAGGTGAAATTCACTGACCCGGCCATCGTCGCCGACTACATCACCTACTCCTCGCCCCAAGGCCACGGCACGGTACGCGGCTATCTGGTGCGCCCGGCCAATGCCAGCGGCAAACTGCCGGCGGTGGTGGTGGTGCATGAAAACCGCGGCTTGAACCCTTATATCGAAGACGTCGCGCGACGCCTGGCCAAGGCCGGTTTCATCGCCCTGGCGCCGGACGGTCTCACATCGGTCGGCGGCTACCCCGGCAATGACGAAAAAGGCAAAGCGCTGCAAGAGAAAATCGACCCGACCCGACTGATGAACGACTTCTTCGCCGCCATCGACTGGCTGATGAAACACGACAGCAGCACCGGCAAAGTCGGCATCACCGGTTTCTGCTACGGCGGCGGCGTGACCAATGCGGCGGCGGTGGCCTACCCCGACCTGGGCGCGGCGGTGTCGTTCTACGGGCGCCAACCGGGCGCCAAGGACGTCGCGCGTATCAAGGCGCCGATCATGCTGCACTTCGGCGAGCTGGACACGCGAATCAACGAAGGCTGGCCGGCCTATGAGCAAGCGTTGAAAGCGGCCGGGACGACCTATGAGGCGTATATCTACCAGGGCGCCAACCATGGGTTTCACAACGATTCGACACCGCGCTATGACGAAGCGGCGGCGAACCTGGCGTGGGAGCGCACCTTGGGGTGGTTTCGCAAATACCTGGCGTGAGATCGACTGTCAGCGGGGGCTGCCTGCCGAAAGCTAGCACATGCAACGCTTGTGATGAGCAGGCTTGCCCTGCTCATCACGGCACGCTGAGGATCAGTGTTCCAGAGCATATCGCCGGCAATGGTTGAGGTAGCCTTGTTCATGGCTGCCCACCAGTTGCACCACGCTCGTCCATAGCCATGACGGCGCATCCAGTTGTCGGGTGCGGTTTTCCTGGAGCACTGCCATCCATGCTTTGCGGGTGGCGCGATCCATCTGGCGGGCGTGGGCGATGCCGACTACGCGGGCCAGATAACCGGCAGCGTGCATGGCATCGGTTTCGCTCAGTTCATCCAGCTCCAACTTCATGTCCTGGGGCAGCAGTTCGCGGATAAAAAAGCCGTGATCCAGAAAACGCGTCGCCACCATGCGCTCGCCCAATCCTGGCGATAGATGGCGTGCGCCTTCGACCACGCGACGACCATTGTCCCGAGGCATCTTCGCCCGCGGCGCTCGGGGTGCGGCTGCGCCAACGGCTTCCTTGATATCGATCAGGCAGTATTCCTGATCATCTTTGTCACCCACGCCGAGCAATACCGCATAGCGCATCAGGCCAAGGGAACTGCAGCCTTTTACCCAATATGCAGAGTCCAGCAGTTCAACCTTGGCATCCTTTGGCCGACCTTTAAGCGAGGTGACCAACTGGTGAATGTCATCCGAGGCGCAGACGTGCTCCAACGCGCTTTTTTCCGCGCGCGACAGCGACCAGAAGTGTTTGCCCAAGGGGATCGTCGGCCGCACGCTTTCGATCCGTTCCCGCGCCAGATTCTTCCAGGTGCGTGCCACTGCGCTGCGCATGCCGGCCTTGACCTGGGAGGGGCGCGGCGGGGCTTCATCCGGCTTGTCTTTGAAGGCTTGCTCGTAACCCAGCATCATTTCTTCGAGCATGCGCGCAGTGGTCACACCTGGCAGGTCCGAACCCCGCGCGGCGGTGGCCAGGGACAGGGCCAGGCGCACCAGATCATGGGCCGGGTTGCCGATCACCGTTTGGTCGAGGTCGCGGATATGCATGTCGATACGGCCGTTGTTGTCGCCGGTCGGGCCCAGGTTGCCGGCGTGGCAGTCGCCGCAGATCCAGATCGCCGGTCCATGGGGCAAGCGGCGCCCCGGCAGGCTGTGCAGCCACTCGTAAAACTGTACGGTGCTGCCGCGCACATAGGCGTGAGCCGAGCGCGCCATCTTCAGATTGCGCAGTTGAGTCAGGTGCGGCATGCGAGCGGAGGGGCGTGGAATTTTCATGAACAGCCTCAGGTGGGGCCACAGTAGATCGCAGCGCCCGGGAGAATGTTTCATTTTGTTTCAAGATAATGGCACTAGGACAGCTCAGACGTCGCCGGATTGCACTTGCAACCACTCCTTGAACGCCAACATTGCCGAGGTTTCGGCCCGCGATTGCAGGCGCGTCAGCCAGTAACTGCCGGTGTTGATGCCGACATCGAAAGGCTGGCGGATCAGATCGTTCTCCAGTTGCCGCGTGAACATCAGCGCCGGTGCCAACGCAACGCCGATGCCTTGCAGCGCCGCATCCATCATCGCCAGGGAGGAGTCGAACACGATGCTGCGCGGCACCAGGGTGTCGACGGGCAAACCCGCAGCGTGAAACCACAGGCTCCACTCATCGGCGCGATAGGAGCGCAGCAGCGTGTGTTTCAACAGGTCGTGTGGCGTATGCAGTTGCTCGGCGATCGCGGGGATGCACAGCACCGTCAGCGGCGCTTCCAGCAGATGGCAGGCATCGGTGCCATGCCAGGCGCCGGCACCGAAACGTACTGCGTAGTCCAAGCCTTCGGCGGCCACGTCGACACGGTTGTTATGGGTGGACAAGCGCAGGTCGATAAGCGGGTAGCGGGCCTGGAAGTCGGCCAGGCGCGGCAACAGCCAGCCTACCGCGAAGGTGCCCACCGCGCCCACAGTCAGCACTTCGCGGTAATGCCCGCCTTCGAACTGGCCCAAAGTCTGGGCAATGCGATCGAAGGATTCACGCAGCACCGGCAGCAGGGTTTCGCCTTCGCGGGTGAGCATCAGCCCGCGCGGCAAGCGTTTGAACAAAGTCACATTGAGTTGCGCCTCCAGGCTTTTTACCTGATGGCTGACCGCCGCCTGGGTCACGCACAGCTCAATGGCGGCGCGGGTGAAGCTCAAGTGCCGGGCCGAGGCTTCGAAGGCACGCAAGGCATTGAGGGGCAGATGGGAACGCAACATGGGTTTGAGCCCCAATTTTTCTAATGGCAGGTGCGAGATATGATCGTTTGTCGACCGAATGAAATCCACCTAGATTTGCGGCGCCTGCGCAGGCCTTTATTGTTATCGCGACACTTATAGGGAAGCCAACCACCATGCGTCACTACGCACACACCCTCGTTCTTTCTGCACTGCTGCTCGGCGCGGGCAGTTGCATCGCCAGTACCGACCTGCGCCCCGTGGTCAACGCCAGCATCGAGCCGCTGATGCGCCAGCAAGGCATCACCGGCCTTTCGGTCGCGGTGATTCACCAAGGCCAGGTGCAATACTTTAATTACGGCCTTGCCTCCCGAGAAACCCAACAGCCGGTCAGCGAAAACACGCTATTTGAAGTGGGTTCGGTCAGTAAAACCTTCGCCGCCACCCTGGGCGGCTACGCCCAAGCCACCGGCAAACTCACGCTATCGGACAAGGCCAGCCAGCACCTGCCGGCCCTAAAGGGCAGCGCTTTCGAGCAGATCAGCCTGTTGCAACTGGCCACCTACACCGCCGGCGGTTTGCCGTTGCAGTTCCCCCAAGCCGCTGACACTGCAGGCGGCATGCTCAACTACTTCCAGCACTGGAAACCCACCTATGCGCCCGGCGCACAGCGGCTGTATTCCAACCCCAGCATCGGCCTGTTCGGGTATCTGGCCGCGCAAAGCCTAGAGCAGCCGTACAACGTCGCCATGGAGCAAACACTGCTGCCCAAACTGGGCCTGAAACACACCTATGTGAACGTGCCAAAGGCGCAAATGGCCCTTTACGCCCAAGGCTATGACAAACAGGACAAGCCCGTGCGCGTCAGCCCCGGCGCGCTGGACAGCGAAGCCTATGGCATCAAGACCAGCGCCCACGACCTCGCACGCTACGTCCAGGCGAACATGCACCCGCAAACCCTGGAACAGCCGCTGCAACAGGCCATCGCCACCACCCATAGCGGTTATTACCGCGTGGACGGCATGACCCAGGCCCTGGGCTGGGAGTACTACCCCTACCCCATTTCGCTGCAAGCGTTGATCGACGGCAACTCCACGCCCATGGCCCTGCAACCCCATGCAGCCAGCTGGTTCACCCAGCCCCAGGCGCAACCGGCCAATGTGCTGTACAACAAAACCGGCTCCACCAGCGGGTTTGGCGCGTACGTGGCGTACGTACCGAGCCAGGACAAAGGCGTGGTGATCCTGGCGAACAGGAACTACCCGAACGCCGAACGGGTGAAAGTGGCACATGCCATCTTGAGTGCCCTGGCCCCATAACGCACTCAGGCGGGCGTGGTTCTGCGGGTTATTCGGCGTACGCCCAGGTCATGCGAAACGACGCCCCGCCCCATTCCGAATCCCGCACCTCGACCTGCCCGCCGTGCCACTGTGACACCCGCTGCACCAAGGCCAGCCCCAGGCCGAAGCCGCCGGTGCGGCGGTCGCGGCTGGCGTCCAGGCGCATGAAGGGTTGGAAGATTTTCGCGCGGCCGCCCTCAGGCACGCCGGGGCCGTCGTCACACACGCGCACTTCATAACCGTTACCGAATGCGAGCAGTGACACGTGCACCCGGCGTTCGGCGTAACGAATGGCGTTGCGCAACAGGTTGATCACCGCGCGGGCCATAAAGCGCGGTTCGATCTGGATAAAATCCACCTCGCACACGCGCAACGATAACTGCACACCGGCCGCCTCGGCCTCCAGCGCCACGCTGCCGATCACGCTGTCGAGCCAGCTGTGGGCTTCGATGCGCTCGCGGGTGACCTGGGTGGCGCCGCGTTCCAGGCTGGCGTAGGTGAGCAACTCCGAGACCATCTCTTCCAGTTCGCCGAGGTCTGCGTACATGTCGGCAATCAGTTCGCCGCGTTGGCGCGGGTCGGCCTGTTGCTTGAGCTGGTCGAGCTCGAACGACAACCGCGCAATCGGTGTACGCAATTCGTGGGACACGGCGTTGGTGAGTTCGCGCTGATTGGCGATCAGGCTTTCGATGCGTTCGGCCATCTGGTTGAAGTGGCCGGCCAGCTCGCGCACGGTGGAGCGGCGCGGCAGCAGGATGCGTGAGCCCAGGTCGTTATCGCCGAAACGCTGGGCAGCCAGGCGGATGTGTTCCAGGTCGCGCCAATGCGGGCGTACCCAAAAATACAGCACAAGGGCCAGGCACACCCCGAGAAGACCATAGGCCCACAGGTACAGCCATTTGGGTTCTTCCGGCAGTTTGATCTCCAGCAACTGCGGGCCAGCGTCGATAGCGGCGAGGAACTCCTTGAAGTCGCCACGCACCACCAGCAGGCCCTGAGCCAGCAGCGCTTGCTCTCGGGAGGTTAGCGCCTGGATGTCTTTGTGCACCAATTGCAGACGCAGCCCATAGTGCGCTTGCAGTTCGGCGAGCCGGGCCTGGCGCTGTGCACTGGGTAATGGCCGCAGTTGTTCGACCACGCCATACGCCGGGCCACGCATGGCCTCGCGGTTGTAGGTTTCGTTGGCGTCGGGCAGCAGCTCGTCGAAGGTGTAGTTGACCAGCCAGATTGCGCCTGCCAGGCCCAACGCCAGGATCAGATATAAACGCAGGTACAGCCGCAGCACCTAGACCTCCCACGCAAATGGATTGAACAGGTAGCCCTTGCCCCAGATGGTCTTGATGCACACCGGTTCGCGAGGGTTGTCGTTGAGCTTAGCGCGCAGCTTGCTGATGTACACGTCGACACTGCGGTTGAGGCCATCGAAGGCGATGCCGCGCATGCGGTTGAGGATGTCATCGCGCGACAGGATGCTGCCAGCATTGCTGGCCAGCAGCCAGAGCAGCTCGAACTCCATGGTGGTCAGGTCGATGCGCTCGTCCCCTAGGCTGACCACCCGGCAACTGCGGTCGATGGCCAACCGGCCGAACGCTAGGGCTCCGCGCACCGTAGGCTCCGGCGCCTGGCGGCGTTGCAATGCACGCAGGCGCGCCAGCAGCACCGGTGGTTTGATCGGTTTGATCACGTAGTCGTCGGCACCGGACTCCAAGCCCAAGATATGGTCCAGATCGTCCTCTTTGGCGGTGAGGATCACGATGGGCGTGTCCGACACCCGGCGGATCTCGCGGCACACCTGCAAGCCACTCTGGCCCGGCAGCATCAAATCGAGCACCACCATCTTTGGCGTGAAGTCTAGAAAGGCCGCCAGGGCCTCGTCGCCCCGGTGTACCACGCGCACGTCAAAGCCATGCTGCGACAAAAAATGTGCGATCAGCCCTGCCAGCCGCTCGTCGTCCTCGACAAGCAGGACCTTGCCCAGCCCCAGGTTTTCCATAGGTTCTCAGTTGCAAACGGCGATTGATTGAAGAGCGCGCAGTATAGGTGGCAAGCTGCACCACTTTAGCGGCCGGCCGGCATCGATGGGCCAAGCTTCATGCTTTTAAGAGTTTTTAACAAATAGCCCGCAGTTTTTTACGCCATCTACAGGGAGTTGTATGCGCAAGGATTACCTGGCGTTCTTCGTGTCGCTGTTCTTGTCGCGGCTGGCGGACCAGATTCTGTTGTTTATCGTGCCGCTGCTCGTGTTCCAGACCACCGGCAGCGTGGCGTGGGCGGGCCTTGCGTTTTTTGTCGAGTCCCTGCCGCGCTACCTGGCATTCCCGGTGTGCGGCGCGTTGTGCGACAAGTTTTCGCCGCTGCGGATGTTGCATATCAGCCAGGTCTATCGGGCATTGGCATGTGCGATCGCGGTGGTGCTGTATGGGTTGTTTGATGGGATTTATTGGTTGGTGATCCTGTCGGCTCTGTGCGGGGTGCTGACGACCCTAGGCATTATGGCGCGGGAAGTCGTGATGCCCCATGGCTTCGCACAGTACAGCTACGCCAAGACGTTGTCCTATTCACAGATTGCCGATCAGAGCGGCCTGGTGCTCGGCCCACTGCTGGCGGCGTTGCTGCTGGAAATATGGAGCTGGCCGTGGGTGGTAGCAGGCGTGGCCGGGCTGTTCGTGCTGGCCGATCTGGCCATGCTGATCTGGCAACGCCACACCTCGATGGGCCTGCCCAGTCATGCGCAGCATTCCGACATCTGGCTGCAACCGCTGCGTATCGCCTTGGGCCACATCGGCCGCCTGGCGGCGTTGAAGCGCATCATTATTCTGGCGGTCGGCGTCAACCTGATCGTCGGTGTCACGCTGGCGACCTCGGCGGCGTTGGTCACCGGCCAGTTCGCCGCCGGCAAGGACGCCTACGCCCTGCTCCAGGCTGGCGGGGCGTTGGTCACCATTGCGATTCTGTTCTACCTGGCCCGCGCCACTTTACCCTTGAAGCTTATGGGTGGGCTGGGGTATTCGATGATTGCAATCGGTGCGCTGATCACCGCGATCAGCCCTGCTGTGTGGGTCTATACCGTGGGTTTCCTGCTGATCACCGGCTTCGACAAGATGTTCAACGTGTACCTGCGCAGCACCCGCCAGCGGGTCATCCCGGTTCAGGACTTCGGCAAGACGGTGGGGGTGATTACCCTGCTCAACAACCTGGCGCAACCCCTGGCGGGGTTGGCGATTGCGCTGTTGGCCACGCCCCTGGGCACACAAACGGTGATCCTGTTATTAACCGGGATCACCGCGCTGATCGGCCTGGCGGTCGCCTCAGGCTGGCACGCCACTGTGAAAGCGGAACTCGACGTCGGGTGACTCGATCAGCTCTTGCTCGGCCGCCCTTACCCGCTCGATCACTTGGGCGATGTCCTTGGCGTCGCCATATTGGTAGGCCAGCTTCAAGTACCCCTGAAAGTGCCGGGCCTCGCTTTTGAGCAGACCGAAGTAGAACTTGCCGAGCTCGTCGTCCAGATGGGGCACCAGCGCTTCGAAACGCTCGCAACTGCGCGCCTCGATAAACGCGCCGACCACCAGGGTATCCACCAATTTGACCGGCTCATGGCTACGCACCACTTTGCGCAGTCCCGAGGCATAGCGCCCGGCGTGCAGCTGGCGCAGTTCGACCTTGCGCTTTTTCATCAGGCGCATGACTTGCTCGTGATGCACCAACTCTTCCCGGGCCAGGCGCGACATCATATTGATCAGGTCGACATGGGCGTGGTACTTGGCCATTAGGCTCAGTGCCGTACTGGCGGCCTTGAATTCACAGTTCTTGTGGTCGATCAACAAGGTGTCCTGATCGGCCAATGCGGCCTGGACCCAGGCGTCAGGGGTACGGCAACCGAGGAATTCGTGGATTTCGGGCAGGTTCATCGGGCTCACGGGCAAAGGATCACAAAAGGGCGCCGATTATACCGACCGTGCCGCAGACCACCAGCCACCGGGCTTGATGTGCATCAACATGACGCCCGGCGCGGAGCAACTATAGTTGTGACACCCCCCTTGTTTCCGGAGTAACCGACCATGCAAGACGTCCGCAGCATCCTGGTGGTCCTTGAAACCGAACATTCCGAGAGCCTGGCCCTCAAGCGCGCCAAGCTGATCGCCGGGGTGACCGGGGCGCATCTGCATCTGTTGGTGTGCGACCGCAAACACGAGCACTCCGCGCTGCTCAGCGTACTCAAAGCGAGCCTGACCGAAGAAGGCTACAGCGTGACCACCGAACAGGCCTGGAACGATAGCCTGCATGACACCGTCATCGCGGTGCAGCAGGCTGAAGGCTGTGGCTTGGTGATCAAGCAGCACTACCCTGATAGCCCGCTGAAAAAGGCCCTGCTGACACCGACAGACTGGAAATTGCTGCGCTACTGCCCCGCGCCGGTGCTGCTGGTCAAAACCGCCACACCCTGGGCCGGCAAAGTGATCCTGGCCGCCATCGATGTGGGCAACAGCGATGTGGAGCACCGCTCGCTGCACCATTCGATCATCGACCATGGTTTCGACATCGCCTACCTGGCCAAGGCCCAGTTACATGTGATCAGCGCCCATCCCTCGCCGATGCTGTCGGCGGCGGACCCCACGTTCCAGCTCAAGGAAAGCATCGAGGCACGGTATCGCGAGCAGTGCCAAGCCTTCCAGGCCGAATTCGATGTGGACGATACCCACCTGCATATCGAAGAAGGCCCGGCGGATGTGCTGATTCCTCATATGGCCAGCAAGCTGCAAGCGGCGGTGACCATTATCGGCACCGTGGCGCGCACCGGCCTGACCGGCGCATTGATAGGCAACACCGCGGAGGTGGTGCTGGATAAAGTGGAAAGCGATGTGCTGGTGCTCAAACCGGAGACGTTGATGGATCAGTTGCAAGAGCTGGCTGCCAAGGACTGACGCCAACTTCCAACACAACTGAGATCCAAAGTGGGAGGGGGCAAGCCCCCCTCTCATATTTGGAATTGCGCTGTCAGTCAGCCAGCGCATCGTTCAGGAAAGCCGGCGCGATATAGCGCTGGTAGTGAGCCTCGGACAGGATAAAAAACTCACGGTCGATAGCATCGCGCAGTTCCGGCAGGGCCCAGTCACGAAACTCCGGCAACAGCACCATGCCATAGGCCTCCAAATTGGAAATCACCCGCGCTCCGCGAGCAATCAACTGATACGCCCAGCAGTACTCGGACTGGTGCGGCACGAAACGGATCTTGCGCTGTTCCAGTTGCCAACGCAGTTTCTGCGGGTCGAATACTTCAAGCTTGCCGGCCATCACCTGTACCAGCAACTGCTCCAAGCGCAGCCATACCGCGCGCTTTGCCTCCTCGTCGTAGCCGTTCCACTGGATCACTTCGTGATGGAAACGCTTGCAGCCGCGGCACACGAGATCGCCGTAGACCGTGGAGCACAGACCAACGCAGGGAGTCTTGATGGTTGAATTGGACATGGGCGGCAACACGCAAATCAGCGAAACAGTGCGCCATGTTAGCCCTTTGTCTAAGCTCGATCACCCGGCAAACGTGACATGGCAACTTACCTTTAGTTTTTTTTTGCCGTAGAATCATCCGGCCTTGTAAGGCGCCAATAATCCGCTGGAAGCTGTTTTCAAAGCGTCACGAGCACAGTCGTTCCTTCAGAACGGTGTTGGCGATGGTGAATGACCCGGTAGGTCGAGCATCAGCGCCAACCCTCATCAGCTCCGTTCTGCAGGCGTAAAACTTTGAAAGCAGCTTCTGTAAGGAATGCCGGCAGCGCTGGCTTTGCGGCCCAAAAAGCCCCCGAGCGCATGCGTGCCGTTCATTTCTGGATGAGCGTCCCGTGGGACCACTGATGAGGGTAATAACTGTGCTTGAAGCCTACCGCAAACATATCGAAGAGCGTGCAGCCCTGGGTATCGTTCCCCAGCCGCTTAACGCCGAACAAACCGCAGGCCTGGTCGAGCTGCTGAAGAATCCTCCGGCTGGCGAAGAAGAATTCCTCGTTGACCTGATCACCAACCGCATTCCACCAGGTGTTGACGAAGCTGCCTACGTCAAGGCCGGTTTCCTGTCTGCCCTGGCCAAGGGCGAAGCCACTTCCCCCCTGATCGACAAGAAGCGCGCCGTTGAACTGCTTGGCACCATGCAAGGCGGCTACAACATCGTGACCCTGGTCGAGCTGCTTGACGATGCCGAGCTGGCACCTGTTGCCGCCGCTCAACTCAAGCACACCCTGCTGATGTTCGATGCGTTCCACGACGTGGCAGAAAAAGCCAAGAACGGTAACGAACACGCCAAAGCGGTGCTGCAGTCCTGGGCCGACGGCGAGTGGTTCAAGAACCGCCCGACCCTGGCCGACAAGATCAGCCTGCGCGTGTTCAAGGTCACCGGCGAAACCAACACCGACGACCTGTCCCCTGCCCCAGACGCCTGGTCCCGCCCTGATATCCCGCTGCACGCCCTGGCCATGCTGAAAATGGCGCGCGAAGGCATCGTGCCGGACGAGCAAGGCAAGACCGGCCCAATGAAGCAGATCGAAGAGATGCGCGGCCAAGGCTTCCCGATCGCCTACGTCGGTGACGTGGTCGGTACCGGTTCGTCGCGTAAATCCGCCACCAACTCCGTACTGTGGTTCTTCGGCGACGACGTTCCTTATGTACCGAACAAGCGTGCCGGTGGCTTCTGCTTCGGCAGCAAGATCGCTCCGATCTTCTACAACACCATGGAAGATGCCGGCGCACTGCCAATCGAGTTCGACGTCACCAACATGCACATGGGCGACGTGATCGACCTGTACCCGCATGCTGGCAAAGTCTGCAAGCACGGCACCGATGAAGTCCTGACCACCTTCGAAATGAAGACCCCAGTGCTGTTGGACGAAGTCCGCGCCGGCGGCCGTATCCCGTTGATCATCGGCCGTGGCCTGACAGACAAGGCCCGTGCCGAGCTGGGCCTGGGCCCGACCGATCTGTTCAAGCTGCCAGAAGCCCCGGTCGACACCGGCAAAGGCTTCACCCTGGCACAGAAGATGGTCGGCAAGGCGTGCGGCCTGCCGGAAGGCAAAGGCGTGCGTCCAGGCACCTACTGCGAACCGAAGATGACCACCGTAGGTTCTCAGGACACCACCGGTCCGATGACCCGTGACGAACTGAAAGACCTGGCGTGCCTGGGCTTCTCCACCGATCTGGTGATGCAGTCTTTCTGCCACACCGCGGCCTATCCAAAGCCGATCGACGTGACCACCCACCACACCCTGCCTGACTTCATCATGACCCGTGGCGGTGTATCCCTGCGTCCAGGCGACGGCATCATCCACAGCTGGCTGAACCGCATGCTGCTGCCGGACACCGTCGGCACCGGCGGCGACTCCCACACCCGCTTCCCGATGGGCATTTCGTTCCCAGCCGGTTCCGGTCTGGTCGCGTTCGCCGCCGCCACCGGCGTCATGCCGCTGGACATGCCGGAATCGATCCTGGTGCGTTTCAAAGGCAAAATGAAACCTGGCATCACCCTGCGTGACCTGGTTCATGCCATTCCTTACTACGCGATCCAGGCTGGCCTGTTGACCGTAGAGAAGAAAGGCAAGAAAAACGCCTTCTCCGGCCGCATCCTGGAAATCGAAGGTCTGAACGACCTGACCCTGGAGCAAGCGTTCGAACTGTCCGACGCCTCGGCCGAACGTTCGGCTGCCGGTTGCACCATCAAGCTGTCCAAAGAGTCCATCACCGAGTACCTGAACTCCAACATCACCCTGCTGCGCTGGATGATCGGTGAAGGCTACGGCGATGCACGCACCCTGGAACGTCGCGCCCAAGCGATGGAAGCCTGGGTCGCCAACCCGGAGCTGATGGAAGCCGATGCCGACGCCGAATACGCCGAAATCATCGAGATCGACCTGGCCGAGATCAACGAGCCGATCCTCTGCGCACCGAACGACCCGGACGATGCCCGTCTGCTGTCCAGCGTTGCCGGCGAGAAGATCGACGAAGTGTTCATCGGTTCTTGCATGACCAACATCGGTCACTTCCGCGCTGCCGGTAAGTTGCTGGAACAGGTCAAGGGTCAGCTGCCAACCCGTCTGTGGCTGTCGCCGCCGACCAAGATGGACGCTCACCAACTGACCGAAGAAGGCTACTACGGCATCTATGGCAAGGCTGGCGCACGCATGGAAATGCCGGGCTGCTCGCTGTGCATGGGTAACCAGGCACGGGTAGAACCGAACTCCACCGTGGTGTCGACGTCGACCCGTAACTTCCCGAACCGTCTGGGTGACGGCGCGAACGTCTACCTGGCTTCGGCTGAGCTGGCGGCTGTCGCTTCGACCCTGGGTCGCCTGCCGACCGTCGAGGAGTACATGGGCTACGCGGCCAAGCTGGACACCATGGCCAGCGACGTCTACCGCTACCTGAACTTCGACCAGATCGCCGAGTTCCGCAAGATCGCGGCCAGCGCCAACATCCCGGTGCTGCAAGCTTAACGGTGTGTTGATGTGAAAAACGCCGCGTATCGCAAGATACGCGGCGTTTTTTTGTGTCTGGAATAAGCCATTAGTGGCAAGACAAAACAATGACGGGAGAGGACAAGCCCCCTCCCACACCACTTAAGCCATCAGCGAATATACCAACGCCGTAATCGCCACCAGACCAACCGCCGTGACAAACACGTTGGACGCCTGCCCACGGTATTTGGCCATGGCCGGCACTTTGCGGATGGCGTACATCGGCATCAGGAACAGGATTGACGCAATCACTGGGCCGCCGAGGGTCTCGATCATACCGAGGATGCTGGGGTTGAGCGTGGCGACGATCCAGCACACCACCAGCATGAAGGCGGCAGTCATGCGGTCCAGGGTCTTGGCGGCCGGGCGGCGACCGGTTTTAAGCACCAAGCCCTTGAGGCCTTCACTGGCACCGATGTAGTGGCCCAGGAACGACTTGGCGATTGCCACGAACGCGATCAGCGGCGCGGCGAACGCGATGGTCGGGTTGTTGAAGTGGTTGGCCAGGTACGACAGGATCGACAGGTTCTGCGCCTTGGCTTCGGCCAACTGGGCCGGCGACAGGGTCAGCACGCAACTGAACACAAAGAACAACACCATCGCCACCATCAATAGGTGCGCGCGGGACAGGATCTGCGAGCTGCGCTCATCGGCATTGGCGCCGTATTGGCGCTTCTGATCCACCGCGAACGCCGAAATGATCGGCGAGTGGTTGAACGAGAACACCATCACCGGAATCGCCAGCCACAGCGTATTGAGCAACGCCGACGGCGCCGGCAGCTCGCGGGCGGTGCTGAGGATGCCGCCGGTCCAGTGCGGCACCAGGTACACCGCGAGGAACAGCAAGGCGACGATAAACGGATACACCATCAGGCTCATGGCCTTGACGATCACCTGCTCGCCGCAGCGCACCACGGCCAGCAGGCCCAGGATCAGCACGAACGACAGGATCGCCCGTGGCGGCGGCAGGATATGTAGCTGGTGTTCCATGAAGCTGCCGACGGTGTTGGTCAGCGCCACGCTGTAGATCAGCAGGATCGGGAAAATCGCGAAGAAGTACAGCAACGTGATCAACGCCCCGGCCTTGATACCGAAATGCTCTTCCACCACGTCGGTAATGTCGGAGCCTTCACGACCGGACAGCACGAACCGCGTCAGGCCACGGTGGGCGAAGAACGTCATCGGGAATGCCAGCAGCGCCAGGATCACCAGGGGCCAGAAGCCGCCCAGCCCCGCGTTGATCGGCAAGAACAAAGTACCGGCGCCAATGGCGGTGCCGAACAGGCCGAGCATCCAGGTGGTGTCCTGGCGGCTCCAGCGCGTGAGGGTTGCAGGTGTCGTTGCATAGCGTTCGTCGACGCTATTGGCCTGATCATTCATCCGGTCGGATCTCCGCATTTACACGGCCGGGACGAGTCAGAAAAACCTGACAGGCAGCGTCTCGACCATAGAAGGGGCCGGATTGTCCGGGATTCTCGTGAAGAAGCAAAGACTTAGCTGAGGAATGGTTGACCGGTGCAGCCGCAGACAATCACGAACTTGCCCGACCCACGAGCAGTAAATTTTCCTTCCCGATAAAACGCTCTGTCTTACAAATCCAGCATACTGGTCCTGTCTACCCTCCAAGGAAGAGCCTTACGATGACCACCACTGTTATGGTCCTGGTTGAAACCATCAACGACTACCTGCCCATCATCGAAAGCAACGACTTTCATGTGATCCTGGCGCCGACGCCCGCCGAACGCGCCCACGCCATCAAAGCCCACGGCGGGCAGATCCAGGCCGTGCTGACCCGTGGCCCATTGGGCCTGTACGCCGAAGAAATCGCCGCCTTGCCACAGCTGGAGATCATCTGCGTGATCGGCGCCGGTTATGAACACGTCGACCTGCAAGCCGCCAGCAATCGCGGGATCGTGGTTACAAACGGCGCCGGCGTGAATGCACCGTCGGTGGCCGACCACGCCATGGCGCTGTTGCTGTCACTGGTACGCGGCATCCCGCAGAACGACGCCGCAGTGCGGCGTGGCGAGTGGCCCAAAGTGATGCGTCCGTCCCTGGGCGGCAAGCACCTGGGCATTCTCGGGCTTGGCGCCGTCGGCCTGGAGATCGCCAAGCGCGCAGCCCTGGGTTTTGGCATGGAGATCAGTTACCACAATCGCCAACCACGGGATGACGTGGACTACACCTACTGCGCCACGGCTCTGGATCTGGCGCGCAGCGCGGACTTCTTGATTCTGGCCACGCCCGGCGGCGACGGCACCCGGCACCTGATTGACCGACGCGTACTGGACGCCCTCGGTCCCCATGGCTACTTGGTGAACATCGGGCGTGGCAGCGTGGTGGTCACCGCCGACCTGATTGCCGCCCTCGAACAGCGGCGCATCGGCGGTGCGGCGCTGGATGTGTTCGACGACGAACCCAAGGTGCCCGACGCCCTCAAGCGCCTGGGCAATACCGTACTCACCTCCCATGTCGCCGGGCTGTCGCCCGAGGCCGCCCATGACACCGTGCAGCGCGTGGCCGACAACCTGGTGGAGTATTTCGCCGGGCGCCCGGTGCTCACCCCGGTCGCCCTGCCCCCGCCCGTAAAATGACCGATCAGGCACGTTGATCATCCTGCAACACGCTAACCTATTAAACCGCCTCGACCTTGTGGCTGGGCGGTGGCGCGCATTAGATTAGCCAATAGTCCGAGGCCTTTAGAATAAGCAGAAGGGATAAGCATGGCGCTGAACGACCAATCCACCCAGATTCGCCCCGGCGAGGAACTCGATGCCGGCCTGATCGATCCCTACCTCAAGGCCCACATCCCGGGGTTGAGCGGCACGCCCACCATCAGCCAGTTTCCCGGTGGCGCCTCCAACCTGACTTACCTGCTGGAATACCCCGATCAGGAATTCGTACTGCGCCGCCCACCTTTTGGGCACAAAGCCAAGTCCGCCCACGACATGGGCCGCGAGTTCCGCATTCTCAACCAACTGAAGGATGGCTTCCCCTATTGCCCCAAGGCCTACGTGCATTGCACCGATGAGTCGGTGATCGGCGCCGAGTTTTATGTGATGGAGCGCGTCAACGGCATCATCCTGCGCTCCGACCTGCCCACCGAGCTGGGCCTGGATGCAGCGAAGACTCAAGCACTGTGCAAAAGCTTTATCGACAAATTCGTCGAACTGCACCAAGTGGACTACACCGCTTGCGGCCTGGCCGACCTGGGCAAGCCCGAAGGCTACGTGGCGCGGCAGATTCGCGGCTGGAGCGACCGTTACGAAAAAGCCCTGACCCCCGATGCGCCAAAATGGGAGGCGGTACGCGCCTGGCTCAACGACAAGATGCCGGCCGATCACCCCACCTCCAGCATCGTGCATAACGACTACCGCTTCGACAACGTGATCCTCGACCCGCATAACCCGATGCAGATCATTGGCGTGCTGGATTGGGAACTGACCACCTTGGGCGATCCGCTGATGGACCTGGGCAACACCCTCGCCTACTGGATCGAAGCCGCCGACCCGGCGCCGGTGCAATTGATGCGCCGCCAGCCGAGCAACGCGCCGGGCATGCTCACCCGCCGAGAATTCGTTGACTACTACGCCGAACGCGCGGGCATCCGGATCGATAACTTCGATTTCTATTACACCTACGGCCTGTTCCGCCTGGCCGGCATCGTGCAGCAGATCTACTACCGTTTCTTCCATGGCCAGACCCAGGACAAACGCTTCGCGCAGTTCATTCAGATGAACGCACTGCTTGAGCAAATGAGCCTGAATGTCATCAGCAAATCAGCCCTTTAAGGAATCCCCATGTCCAAGACCCACCTGTTCGACCTCGACGGCAAGATCGCATTTGTCTCCGGCGCCAGCCGTGGCATCGGCGAGGCCATCGCCAAGTTGCTGGCCCAGCAAGGCGCCCATGTGATCGTGTCCAGCCGCAAGCTCGAAGGCTGCCAGCATGTGGCCGATGCGATCATCGCCGACGGCGGCAAGGCCACAGCGGTGGCCTGCCACATCGGTGAAATGGAGCAGATCAGCCAAGTATTCGCCGGTATTCGCGAGCAGTTCGGGCGCCTGGATATCCTGGTCAACAACGCCGCCACCAACCCGCAGTTCTGCAATGTGCTGGATACCGACCTCGGCGCGTTCCAGAAAACCGTGGACGTGAACATCCGTGGCTACTTCTTCATGTCGGTGGAAGCCGGCAAGCTGATGCGCGAAAACGGCGGCGGCAGCATCATCAACGTGGCCTCGATCAACGGCATCTCGCCCGGCATATTCCAGGGCATTTACTCGGTGACCAAGGCCGCGGTGATCAACATGACCAAGGTGTTCGCCAAGGAATGCGCCGAGTTCGGTATACGCTGCAACGCGCTGCTGCCGGGCCTGACCGACACCAAATTCGCCTCCGCACTGGTCAAGAACGACTCGATCCTGAAAATGGCCCTGGCGCAGATCCCCCTCAAGCGCGTGGCCGACCCGAGCGAGATGGCGGGTGCAGTACTGTTCCTGGCCAGCGACGCCTCCAGCTACACCACCGGCGTGTCGCTGAATGTGGACGGTGGCTTCCTGTCCTGAGTGCCGGCGCAGCGGTACAGATCGATTTACGAGTAATCTTGGCGCCGATCGATCTGTCTCAGGATGAAACATGGAACTCCACATCGTCATCAACGGGCGTAAGGACCTGGCGGCGCAGCTTTATCAGCAGTTGCGCGAAGCCATCGCCGCCGGGCGCCTGACGGCAGGTGCGCAACTGCCGCCAAGCCGCTTGCTGGCCGAGCAATTGGGCATATCGCGCAAGACGGTGTCCGATACCTACGCCACGTTGACCTATGAAGGCCTGCTGGTGGGCAGGATTGGCCGCGGGACCTTCGTCAACGCCTGGGCACCACAACCTGATCGCGTACAAACCGCTACAGATCTGGCCTGCTCCGCCAACCTGGCGAAATGGCAAGCGCTGCCCTCGCCCATGCATCACCCCGCCAACGACAAGCGCCTGCGCTACGAATTTATCGGCGGCGCCACCAGCCGCCAGCAGTTCCCCCAGGATGAATGGCGGCGCTGCACCCAGCATGCCCTACGGCGTATCGCCGAGCACAGCGGCTTCTACAGTCAACCCGAAGGGCTGCCGGCGTTGCGCAGTGCCATCGCCGGGCATATCGCGTTTTCCCGAGGGGTCAAATGCCGCGACAGCGACATCGTGGTCACCAACGGCGCGCAACAGGCACTGGACTTGCTCGCCCGCGTGGTGTTGGAACCGGGCAGTATTGTCGCCATGGAAGACCCCGGCTACACCCCCGCGCGCCAACTGTTCACGGCACGGGGCGCCCATGTCGCCAGCGTGCCCGTGGACGCACAGGGTATCCAGGTCGACCAGATCCCCGACGGCACGCGCCTGATCTATGTCACACCGTCCCATCAATTCCCCCTGGGCATGCCCATGAGCCCGGCGCGCCGCGAAGCCTTGCTGGCGCGTGCGTTCGACCTGGGTGCGATCATCATCGAAGACGACTACGACAGCGAATTCCGTTACGAGGGCCGCCCTACCGATTCCCTGCAAAGCCTGGACAGTCGCGGCGTAGTGGCTTACGTCGGCACCTTTTCCAAGACCCTGCTGCCCGAGTTGCGCCTGGGCTACGTGGTGCTGCCACCGGCGATCCACGGCGCGGTACTCAAGGCCAAGCAACTGACCGACCAGCACAGCTCCACACTGCCGCAATGGGCATTGGCCAAGTTCATCAGCGAGGGCTACCTGCTCAAGCACATCCGACGCTGCCACACGGTATACGCCGGGCGCCGCGAACGTATCCTGGAGCGCCTGGCGGGCGATCTGTCGCCATGGTTCGAAGCGGTGCCCACAGTGGCGGGGTTCCACCTGGCGGCGCTGTGCAAGGTGCCGGTCAATATTGCGCTGCTGCGGGAGCTGGCGCGCCAGGTGGACGTCGGCCTATACCCGCTGGAGGTGTTCTTCCATGACACTCCGGTGCGTGCAGGCTTGATTGTCGGGTTCGGCGCCATTGAACTGCTGGATATCGACCCGGCCCTGGACAGGGTGCGCGATATTCTGCTGAAGATTGCATGACGCTCTATAACCCGACCGCCGGGCGGGATTTTTGGGGCAGTTAACGAGAGGTCGACTGAGCCAGCGTCATCGGAGCCAAGCCCCCTCCCACAGTTTCAACCGCCCGAGTCGGCAATTCAGGGCCGCTTGAACTGGCGCCGCAGCGCTTCAATCTGCGGGCGGCATGCGCATCCTTCAAGATGATCATTGACCATCCCCATCGCCTGCATCAGCGCATACATCGTGGTCGGCCCTACAAACGTCCAACCACGCTTCTTCAGCGCCTTGGACAGACGCACCGAGGCCGGTGATGTCGGGTTACCCGTCCAGTAAGCCAGGTCCACCACGGCCGGGCGCTCTTGCGGGCCGGGTTCGAAGGCCCATAACCACTGCGCCAGAGAGCCGGTCTCGTCCACTAGCTCACAGGCACGCCGCGCATTGTTGATGGTGGAGACGATCTTCGCCCGATTACGCACGATGCCCGGGTTCTGCATTAGACGCAGGATATCCGCCTCGCCGTACTGCGCCACGCGGCGAAAATCAAAGCCGTCGAACGCTGCACGAAACTGCTCGCGCTTGCGCAGGATGGTTATCCACGCCATCCCCGCCTGAAACCCTTCCAGGCAGATTTTCTCGTACAGCTGAATATCATCGGCCACCGGCACGCCCCACTCATGGTCGTGGTAATGCAGGTATTCCGGCGCCGCGCCGCGCCAGGCGCAGTGTCGGTGCCCGTGCTTATCGATGCTCAAACCTGGTGTGTCCATTCGCCCCCCTTCTGTGCCGAGCGCCGGATGATAAGCGAAAAATTTTGCACGCCGCCAACCGCTCAAGCATCGCCCTTACCGACCCACTGGTCAGACCGGGACCTGCCAACCGCCGAATTATTACTTGTGATTTCAAAAAAACCCGGCGTAGACTGGCCCTGCACTGGACTTACCGGTATGACCACAACAATTAAGCCCTGGAACCACCAGGGCGCCGAATAGAGATCCCTCCCATGCTCAGATGGTGCTCGCGTTCGATTTTCCTGCAAGTCGTGATCGGCCTGATGTTAGGCGTTGTTTGCGGCCTGGCCCTTCCCGAATTCTCTTCGCAACTCAAACCCCTCGGCGACGGCTTTATCAAACTGATCAAGATGCTGATCGGCCTGATCGTGTTCTGCGTAGTGGTCAGCGGCATTTCCGGCGCCGGCGACCTGAAAAAAGTCGGGCGCATCGGCCTTAAGTCGGTGATCTATTTCGAAGTGCTGACCACCATCGCGTTGGTGATCGGCCTGGTTATGGCGTTCAGCACCGGCATCGGCACCGGCGCCAATATTCATCTGGAACAGCTCTCTTCCGCCGGCCTGAACGAACTGGCCGATAAGGGCCAGCACATCCGCGGCACCAGCCAATTCCTGATGGACCTGATTCCCAACTCAGTGATCGGTGCGTTTGCCGACAACAACGTGCTGCAAGTTCTACTGTTTTCGGTGCTGTTCGGCAGCGCGCTGAACCTGGTGGGCGAAGCGGCGTCGGGCATTTCGCGACTGATCAACGAATTGAGCCATGTGATTTTCCGCATCATGGGCATGATCGTGCGCCTGGCGCCCATTGGCGTGTTCGGCGCCATCGCCTTCACCACCAGCACCTACGGCCTGGATTCCCTGCAACACCTGGGCAGCCTGGTAGGCCTTTTCTACCTGACCTGCTTTGCCTTTGTCGGCGTGATCCTCGGCGTGGTAATGCGCCTGTCGGGCCTGCGCATGCTGCCGCTGCTCAAGTACTTGCGCGAAGAGCTGCTGATCGTAATGGGCACTGCCTCTTCCGACGCTGTGCTGCCTCAGATCATGCGCAAACTGGAGCACCTGGGCATTGGCAGTTCCACCGTGGGCCTGGTGATTCCGACCGGCTACTCGTTCAACCTCGACGGGTTCTCGATCTACCTGACCCTGGCCATCGTATTTATCGCCAACGCCACCGGCACACCGCTGTCGATGACCGACCTGCTGACCATCCTGCTGGTGTCGTTGATCACCTCCAAGGGCGCCCATGGCATCCCCGGTTCGGCGCTGGTGATTCTGGCGGCCACCCTCACCGCGATCCCAGCGATTCCGGTGGTGGGCCTGGTGCTGGTGCTAGCGGTGGACTGGTTTATGGGCATCGGCCGCGCATTGACTAACCTGATCGGCAACTGCGTCGCCACCGTGGCCATTGCCCGCTGGGAAAAAGACATCGACCTCCAGCGCGCCAACAAGGTATTGGACGGCCAGCAGGGTTATGCCTTCCAGGCCAAGAAACCGGTATTGCCGGCGCACCAGGAATTCTGAAGGCGACACTACCCAGGTGGGAGCGGCAAAACTGCTCCCACCGTATCAGCATCATCAAGGAGCCATCGACGTGATCAGCACCTCAACCGTCGTCAATTCAGTGGTAGAAAAACTACGCGCCGCCCTGGCGCGGGGTCAGTGGCGCCGCGGCGAAATGCTCCCCGGCCAGCGCGAACTGGCCGAACAGCTGGGCATCAGCCGCCCCAGTCTGCGTGAAGCGGTGATCGTACTGGAAACCCTCGGCCTGGTGCGTTCCATGCCCGGCAAAGGCGTGGTCGTGTTGGAGACCAGCGTCAGCGATCCGCAGTCCAGCGACGCCGTAGCCGACGCCAGCCTCGAAGACATTCTGCAACTGCGCTACACCCTCGAACCCTTTATCGTCGGCCTGGTGGCCCAGTCCATCAGCAGCAAGGAAGTCGGCCAGTTACGCCTGACCCTGATGGACATGCGCGAAGCCCTGGACGCCGGCGATGCCGAAGCGGGCCTGAACGCCTATGTCGATTTTCATGAAGAGCTGTTCGCGCTGACTTCCAACCCGATCTTTCAGAACGTGGTGCAGCAGACCCGCAACGCCCTCAAGCAAAGCGCCCAGGTACTGCGTAACTCGCCTGAACACCTGGCCGAACGCCTGCAGGAAAACGAAGCCGTGGTGCGCGCCATACGTAACAAGAACAGCGCCCTGGCCAGCGCCGAAATGCGTCGGCATATCCTCCAGGAGGGTCTGCGCATGGGCATTGCCCTGAACATCCCGGACGACCATCTCGGCAGCTGATTTTTTGGAGACCGGCCATGACCGCCCACGCCTTGCAACGCAACCCGATCCTGCCTGCCCTGCGCCTGGTGGCCGGTAAAAAACCCTCGGTGGACGACATCTACCCGCGCCTGTTCGACGCCATCCTCGAACAACGCATCGCCCCGTCCAGCCGCTTTACCGAAGAAGGCCTGGGCGAAACCTTTGGCGTGAGCCGCAGCGTGATTCGCCGGGTGCTGGCCAAACTTTCCCATCAGCAGGTGATCATCCTGCGTCCCAATCAACGCGCCCAGGTCGCCGCGCCGGACAGCCTGCAAGCCCGACAAATCCTCGAAGCCCGGCGCATGACCGAAGTCACCGTAGTGCAATTGGCCTGCGCCCAGGCCACACCCGCGCAGATTCGCCCCTTGCGCGAGCTGATCGCCCGCGAGCGCGAGTGCATTGAGCGCGACCAGCGTGGGCCGGCGATTCGATTATCAGGGGAGTTTCATTTGCAGTTGGCCGCGATCGCCGGTAATGCGCCGTTGGCGCAGTTCCTCAACAGCCTGGTGCCATTGACATCGTTGGTCATCGCCCAATTTGAAGCAAAAGCCTGCACGTATTGCGCGTGGCAGGAACATGTGGCCATTGTGGATGCGATTGAGCAGCGCGACTCAAACACTGCGGTGACCCTGATGACCCAACACCTGGATCACCTGGAAAGCAAACTACTGAAACATCACTGACCTTCAGATAAATGAAGACCCAAATGTGGGAGAGGGCTTGCCCCCGGGTGGCAGTGTGTCAGTCAACCTGGATGTAACTGATCTACCGCTATCGGGGGCAAGCCCCCTCCCACAATTTTGTACGCACCAGGCTGGGTGCCGGCGTGTTTTCTATGCCTATTGTTAGCCAAGACAGCATAGAGACCCGAAGCCATCTGAAACCCAAATGTGAGAGGGGGCTTGCCCCCGATGGCAGTGTGTCAGCCAACCTATACATGACTAATACACCACTATCAGGGGCAAGCCCCCTCCCACAATTTTGTACGCGCCAGGCTTGGTTGCGAGGTGCTTTCTATGCCTCTTGCTGGCCAAGCCCGCATACAAACCTGAAGCCAACTGAGGCCCAAATGTGGGAGGGGGCTTGCCCCCGATGGCAGTGTGTCAGTCAACCTATACATGACTGATACACCACTATCGGGAGCAAGCCCCCTCCCCCAGGTGTTTCACCGGGGCATCAAGCCGATTGCAGCACCGACTGACCGCTCATTGCCAGGTCCAGCAGTTCACGGTTGGCCACGGCGTACATGGCGTAGTCCGTGCCGACCGCGGCACGAATTTCCACCATCATCGCGCGCCAGCGATCGGCCATGTCCTGGTGCTGCTCAAGCCACAGGGCCACGCGGGCTTCCATGTCTTGTGGCGCATCGGCCATTTGCAGTACCGAAATGGTGATCGCGCGCTGCTGCCAGTCCACATCGTCGCGGAACGCTTCGCGGGCCTGAGCCTGCCAGTTGTTGGCCACGGGCAGATCGCTGATTTGCTGCAGGTACCACGGCAGGTCCAACGCGCTGCCTACAGCGAAGTAGGCCTTGGCCACTTCGGCAGCATCGTGCCCGGTGACGTCGGCGGCTTCGATGATCGGCAACAAGGTGTACAGGTGCGTGGTGCCTGCCACCATACGCGCCAACAACTCCGGCACGCCGGCTTCGGTGTACGCCTGGTAGCGGTTCTGCCAGCCTTCGCGGGTCGGGCCTTCCAGCAGTTCATCGAGTTTAAGACCCAACGCAGCCAGGTGCGGACCGAAGTGTGCGGTGTCGCGACCAGCATCCTGCTCATTACGGCGGCTGCGCAGGAACCAACGCGTGGCGCGGCGGCCCAGGCGCATCAGCTCGTCCATCAGTTCCAACTGCACGTCAGCGGAGACCTGGTGATCCAGGGCTTCGATCTGACGGAACCAGTGCGGGAGATGGAAGATGTCACGCACGATCACATACGCACCGGCTACGTTCGCCGGGCTCATGCCGGTCGACTCTTTGAGCCGCTGCACAAAGGTGATGCCCATGTGGTTGACCAGATCGTTGGCGATCTGGGTGCTGACGATCTCGCGCTTGAGACGGTGACGACGCATGGCCTCGCCGAACTTGGCCACCAGGCTCGGTGGGAACGCGGTCTCCATGTCACGGGTCAGGTAGTCGTCGTCCGGCACCAGAGACTTAAGCAAAGCTTCCTTGAGGTCGATCTTGCTATAGGAGATCAGCACTGACAGTTCCGGACGTGTAAGGCCCTTGCCAGTGGAGGCACGCTCGGTGAGCTGCTCCTCGGTCGGCAGGTACTCAATGGCGCGGTCCAGTTTGCCACGGCCTTCCAGGTCGCTCATCAGGCGCTTGTACTCGGCGGCACGCTCGTAGGCTTTGCGCGCGGCCAGGGACAGGGCCTGGGTCTGCTTGTAGTTGTTGCCCAACACCAGGCTGCCGACTTCGTCGGTCATGCTCGCCAGCAACTGGTTGCGCTGCTTGTCGGTCATGTCGCCGGCCTGCACCACTTCGTTGAGCAGGATCTTGATGTTCACTTCGTGGTCGGAGCAGTCCACGCCACCGGCGTTGTCGATAAAGTCGGTGTTGGAACCGCCGCCATTGAGGCCGAATTCCACACGACCCAGCTGGGTCATGCCGAGGTTACCGCCCTCGCCCACTACCTTGCAGCGCAGTTCGTTGCCGTTGACCCGCAGCGCGTCGTTGGCCTTGTCGCCCACGTCGGCGTGGCTTTCGGTGCTGGCCTTGACATAGGTGCCGATACCGCCGTTCCACAACAGGTCCACTGGCGCCTTGAGCAAGGCGTTCAGCAGTTCGGTCGGGGTCAGCTTGTCGGCCTGGATATCGAAGCGTTCTTTCATCTGCGGCGAGATCGCGATGCTCTTCGCGCTGCGCGAGAAGATACCGCCACCTTCGGACATGATGCTGGTGTCGTAGTCGGTCCAGGCCGAACGCGGCAGCTCGAACATGCGCTTGCGCTCGACGAAGCTGGTGGCCGGGTTCGGGTTCGGATCGATAAAGATGTGCAGGTGGTTGAAAGCTGCGACCAGTTGCAGCTTGTCGGACATCAACAGGCCGTTACCGAATACGTCGCCGGCCATATCGCCGACGCCGACGACAGTGATGCTGTCTTCCTGCACATTGATGCCGCGTTCGCGGAAGTGACGCTGCACGCCGACCCACGCGCCCTTGGCGGTGATGCCCATTTTCTTGTGGTCATAACCGGCCGAACCACCGGAGGCGAACGCATCACCCAGCCAGAAGCCGTAGTCGATGGCGATGCCGTTGGCGATGTCGGAGAAGGTCGCGGTGCCTTTGTCCGCCGCTACGACGAGGTACGGGTCATCGTCGTCATGACGCACGACATTGGCCGGCGGCACCAGGGCGCCGTCTTTCAGGTTGTCGGTGATGTCCAACAGGCCGGAGATGAAGATGCGGTAGCAAGCGATACCCTCGGCCGCGATTTCGTCGCGGCTGCCGCCCAGTGGCAAGCGACGCGGCAGGAAGCCGCCCTTGGCACCCACCGGCACGATCACCGAGTTCTTCACCTGCTGGGCTTTTACCAGGCCCAGCACTTCGGTACGGAAGTCTTCTTCACGGTCGGACCAGCGCAGACCGCCCCGCGCAACGTTGCCGAAGCGCAGATGCACGCCTTCGACCCGTGGCGAGTACACGAAGATCTCGAACTTCGGCACCGGCTTGGGCAGCTCGGGAATGGCGCGCGGGTCGAACTTGAAGCTGAAGTACGACTTGTTCTGGCCGTTGGCATCGGTCTGGTAGAAGTTGGTGCGCAAGGTGGCCTTGATCAGGTCCAGGTAGCGACGCAGGATGCGGTCTTCGTTGAGCACCTGAACGTCGTCCAGGGCGCTGAGGATCGCCTGTTCCAGACGCTGCTGCTTGTCTTCCAAGTCGTCGGCGGTGAGTTTGCGCGCCAGGTAGAAGCGGGTCTTGAACAGCCGAGTCAACTCGCGGGCGATGTCGGTGTGGTTGTTCAGAGTGCTGGCAATGTAACCCAGATCGAAGCCCAGGCGGATCTGCTTGAGGTAACGGGCGTAGGCACGCAGCAGCGCCACATCGCGCCATGGCAGGCCGGCGGTGAGCACCAGGCGGTTGAACGCATCGTTCTCGGCATCGCCATGCACGATGTGTACGAAGGCGTCCTGCAGGGTGTCGTTGAGCTGCTGGATATCCAGGTTCACGCCTTCGGCGGCGATAAACGCAAAGTCATGGATCCAGAACTCGCGGCCATTGGCGTGGCGCAGGCGGTACGGGAACTCACCGAGTACGCGCAGACCGAGGTTTTCCAGGATCGGCAGCACGTCGGACAGCGCCAGCGGCGTATCGGCGTGATACAGCTTGCAATGCAGCTCACGCTGGCCGGAAACCTGGCCCAGCGGCTGGTAGAAGCTCATCACCAGCGGGTTGGCTTCGGTGAGGCTGAGCAGGTGCTGCATGTCGACCACCGCCGAATGCGCGGCGAAGCGCTCACGGTAGCCGGCCGGGAAGCCTTTCGGGAAGTCCGCCAACACGTTGGTGCCGTGGGCTTCGCCGAAGCTTTCCACGACGAGGCTGGCATAGTCGTCCTGCCAGCTGCGGCAGGCCTGGATCACTTCTTTTTCCAATTGCAGCGGGTCGATGTCCAGTCGGTTCTTCGGGTCGACCCGCAGAATCAGCTGCACGCGCGCCAGTACGGATTCGGAGAAGAATGTCCAGAATTCGCAGTCGCTGGCCTTGAGGCGATCCATCAGCACTTGCTGGATCTTCTGGCGCACTTCAGTGGAATAGATGTCGCGCGGCACGTAGGCCAGGCAGTAGCAGAAACGACCGTATGGGTCTTTGCGCAGGAACACGCGGATCTTGTTGCGTTCCTGAATCTGCACGATGGACATCACGGTGCTGTACAGCTCGTCCACCGGGGTCTGGAACAGATCGTCGCGGGGCAGCACTTCAACGACTTGCGCCAGCTCCTTGCCCAGGTGCGCCTTGGCCTGGAAGCCCGAGCGACGCTCGATCTCCGCGACCTTGCGGCGGATATAAGGAATCACACGTACGCTTTCGCCATACACCGACGAGGTGTACAGGCCCATGAAGCGGCATTCCTTGATGACCTTGCCGTCGGCGTCGATCTCACGGATCGACACGTAGTCCGGGTAGGCTGGGCGATGCACGCGGCTTGGGTGTGCGGCCTTGGCGAACGACAATACGGTCGGCTCGCGCAAGTACGACACGGCGTAGTCTTCGATGCGCAAGTCTTCGGCGGTAAGGCCGGCGCGCAGCAACTTGGTCAGACCGAGGAACGAGCTGGCGTCATATTCGATATGACCGCCGTCCGCCTCGTCACGTACCACAAATTCTTCGTAGCCCAGGAAGGTGAAGTGGTTACCTACCAGCCATTCCAGGAAGTTCTTGATCTCGGCTTTTTCTTCGCCATCGATGCTGAACTGACTGGCGTCGATACCGGCCAACAGGTCCTGGACCTTGGCTTTCATCGGCTCGAAATCGGCCACGGCCACGCGCACTTCGCCCAGCACCTGCTCCAGCTCTTTGCTCAGCACGCTCAGTTCGGCGGCGTTGGCGCAGCGGTCGATCTCCAGGTACATCAGCGATTCTTGCTGGATACCTTCGCCCTGAGTGCCTTTGGCCAGGATTTCCTGCAGCTCGCCCTTGCTGCCGCGACGCACGCTGAGCACGGTGGTTTGCAGGGTGTGGATGCTGTAGCCACGACGGTTAAGCTCGGTGCGCACCGAGTCCACCAGGAACGGCAGATCGTGGTGCAGCACTTCGACCGCAGTGTGGGTCGACTGCCAGCCGTGACGTTCGTAATCGGGGTTGTAGACCCGCACTTGCGGTTGGGTGTGGTCAAAGCGCTCAAGCAGGCGCCAGGCAGACAGGGTGCAACCGGCCAGGTCGGAAAGGCGACGCTGGGTCAGTTCGTCCAGGGAAATGATGCCGAAGAATTGTTCAGCGAACAGCGCCACTTGTGGCAGTGCCTGTTCACTGATGTGCTGCGCCAGTGCCGCTTGCAGTTGGTGCTGGAAGTCGGCCTTGCTGGCTGCGGTGAAGAACGCCATCTGTGGTACTCCGCTTGGGCTTGTTATTGATGGAAGCGTCGCGTGTTATCCCCTGGTGGGGAGACCGTCATCTCGGTTTGTCAGTAACCATAAACGAATCCGAGTGACAGGTGGGTGAAGCTGGACAAGTCAATAAGGTCACATTCGACGTCCACTGGATGCACCGCCTGCCGATAACGGTACGACGGGCAGGTCAGAGTCGCGCAGAAAGTCCATCCAACGCGCAGCTTAACGAGTGCAGTCAGCAGACTGCTTGCTGCACTGCGACATATTCGGACATCTCCCGGCAATGCCCGGTTGCACCAAGAGCAACCCTGATAGCCGCACAGGTGCTGGCTGCGGCTGAACGCGGGGCTGCTGTGCATAAAAGGGTCCAAAGGCCGGAAGGTAAAATTTCATACGCTCACACAATCTAAATCTTAGTTCCCTATAGGAACCGTATTGCAAAGTTCTGTCACTTAGTTCGAGCCCAATTTCATTCTATGACTACTCCATGAGGCTCAAATGAACGTGCATCCACTCTCTAACCCCACTCTTGGCGCCGCAGCCGCTGCCCCTTCCGCAATGCCTTCTACACGCTCAAGTACGAACGATGCAGCCCCTGCAGTGCGGCAGGAGTTCCCGGCGGCCTACTTCAAAGCGCCAGTGTCGGTCAATAAGGCCGTGGAACAACTTCGCACCGACTACACGCCCCCAAAAACACCTGATCAAGTCACCTCACTTGAGGTCAGGCGCCAATTAAAGGAAAGGTTCGGAAAAGATATTGACCCCGATAAAACCTACTTGGTGAGTATTCACTATGACCATCGCACCAACACGCCACCTTATAGCGGGGTCATTGTGCAAAAAATTTCACTGACCCAGGCGGCGAGGCTCAACCAGCAGGACGAACCGAGTTATAACGGCGCAATACGTTCAAAAGAAGACGGCCCTTTTGAAATAAGAGAAAGTTCAAGGCATACAGAAGAACCGGATGCCCTTGGCATGTTCCCGCGCCCCAACGAAAGCGGGTTCACCAGCCATTTCCAAGGTATTTACACAGAGCCTCAGCCAGGCTCGGAAAATATCTATGACGCCAGTAACAGAGTCGATATCTCAGCAGCCGACTTCAAACAGATGGTCTGGGACAACAGCTATAAAACCCCCTATGACCAATACTTGGAAAATTACTGGAACAACAACACCCGCCATACCTACAGCCAGGCATCGCGAGGCGCCTTTTTGAAGGCGTCGCACACACAACACCATGATCAGTCCCTTACTGAAAACGATCGAAAAATTGCCATGGGTGTCGCCGGCCTACCCGCCGACAAAAGTTACTCATCCCTGACGTCCAATGACCTGGAACAACCCTATAAGGCCGACCCAAACCTGGAAACGAAGTTCCTCACCTTCAAAGGTTATAAAATGCGCGCCTTTTACACTCAGGATAAGTCCACAGGCAGGGTCCTGTTGTACCTTCCCGATCAAGCGTCCATGTTGAAGGGTTTTGACTCGAAGACAGAAATGAATAAGTGGCTGGCCGAGCAATTGAAAGACCCGGAGAAATTCGAGAACTTCAAACTTTATTTCCGCCCGCAGGATCTCCCCAACGAGTTCATATCCAAAGGTGTCGATGCTCATATAGAACAAACTCGCGAGTGGCTTAAACAAGATGGCCTGCCAGTCTCCAAACAGGAAGAGTTAGGTTACTTTAACGAGGGTGGCCTGTTCGATGGCGAAACAGTCCAAGGCAACCCGTTCGAGGAACTCCAGCAGCGCACCGAGCAAGATCTGAAAAGCGCTACTGATTTTCAATTTGTACTCAATCGCGACTACAAGGCCAACACGGCGATCAAATACCTGAGTTGGGCGAAATATGGACTGCTCCTTCTGGCTCCGCTTGGACTCGCTTATCCGCCACTGGGGATAGCACTGACAGCGGCAAGCGTCGGGTTGGGTGGCGCAGAACTCGGCTTCGGCATAGACAGCCATGTCAATAAACGCCCGAATGCGGACAAGCGCATCATAAAGGGTGCCTTGAACACCATCTCCCCTATCGCCAGCAGCGGTATGGGGAATGCGTTCAAACCCATAAGCAGCGCGCTCAAGCTCTTGGCTATGAAACCCGGATGAGGGTTTGATACAAATGCCGGCACAAAGCCTGAGGTAATGGCAGAATTAAAGCCTGGCGGCCTCGAAGCCGCCTTTCAAACAGGACTTCTACATGCAACTGACCACCACCCACCTACTCGCCACCCCGTGCGATGACGAAGAAGACAACATGGCCATGCTGTGCTGCCACGGCAATAACGGCGAAATGTTCATGCTTAGCCGTTATCCGGACGAAGACGAGGTGGAGCTCACCTGGGATTACGAGCCGTCGACGCTGGATGGACTGAAGGTCACCCTGAGTGATACGACGTTGCGCATCGAGCTGGCTGCCGGCGATGCCGACGCACTGGGGGGCAAGGATCACTTGGAGATCACCCACGCCACCGCCGCCTCCGACCTGGCCGAGGTGGAGCAAACCTTGCAGAACATCCTCAAAGGCACCGGCACCTACACCCGGACTTAATGGTGGGAGTGTTCACAACAGGAAGTGCACCTTCGCACAAAATTCCTACAAGTTTTGCCAAAAATACCCGTTACGCCGTTAGTCGCCACGCCCCTCGATGCATTAAAGTAGTGCCCCCCAGCCCGGTGTTTGTTTCTTAGCACGCGGGCTCATCTTTCCAGGAACCGTCATCGATGGAACATCGTGAAGCGCTGCTCGCGCTGCGAACCTTTCTTTCTACGCAGATTCTCGGCCAGGAAAAGCTCATCGAGCGCCTGCTCATCGCCCTGCTCGCCGACGGTCATATGCTGGTTGAAGGCGCGCCGGGCCTGGCCAAGACCAAGGCCATCAAAGAGTTGGCCGAAGGCATCGAAGCGCAGTTCCATCGTATTCAGTTCACCCCCGACCTGTTGCCCGCCGACATCACCGGCACCGAAATCTATCGCCCGGAAACCGGCAGTTTTGTGTTCCAGCAAGGGCCGATCTTCCACAACCTGGTGCTGGCGGACGAGATCAACCGCGCGCCGGCCAAGGTGCAATCGGCGCTGCTTGAAGCCATGGCCGAGCGCCAGGTCAGCGTAGGCCGGAGCACCTACGACCTGTCGCCGTTGTTCCTGGTGATGGCCACGCAGAACCCCATCGAGCAGGAAGGTACCTATCCACTGCCCGAAGCCCAGCTCGACCGCTTCCTGATGCACGTCAAAATCGGCTTTCCCGACGCCACCGTGGAACGGCGCATCTTGCAGCAGGCCCGTGGCGAAGCGCTCAACGGCGAAACCAAGCCCGAGCGGCGCGTCAGCCAGCAGGCGATCTTTGCCGCGCGCAAGGAAATCCTCGGCCTGTACATGGCCGACGCGGTGGAGGAATACCTGGTGCAGTTGGTCATGGCCACGCGTACCCCGGCCAAGTTCGACCCGGAAATGGCCGAGTGGATCGCCTATGGCGCCAGCCCGCGCGGTTCTATCGCCCTGGATCGCTGCGCACGCGCCCATGCCTGGCTGGCCGGGCGCGACTTTGTCAGCCCCGAAGACATCCAGGCGGTGCTGTTCGACGTGCTGCGCCACCGCATCATCCTGTCGTTCGAGGCCGAAGCCGCCGGGATCGATCAGGACCGCGTGGTGCAACGCATTCTCGACGTCGTTGCCGTCGCTTGAAATCGATGAATGCCAGCGATGGAATCCGCGTCACGCTCAGCGAGCTGATTGAGATGCGCCACCGCGTGCGCGAGGTGCAGCTGTTTTCCACGCCCAGCCAACGCAGCCCGTTGATCGGCCTGCACCATTCCAAGCTGCGCGGACGCGGCGTGGACTTCGACCAAGTGCGCGTGTACCAGGCCGGCGACGACGTGCGTACCATCGACTGGCGCGTCACGGCGCGCACGCAGGAACCGCACACCAAGCTGTTCCACGAAGAGCGCGAACGCCCGATTTTCATCATGGTGGAGCAAAGCTGCCGGCTGTTTTTCGGCTCCGGCCAGATGTTCAAATCGGTCCTCGCCGCCCAGGCCGCCAGCCTGATCGGTTGGGCGGCGCTGGGGCATAACGACCGGGTCGGCGGGCTGGTGTTCGGCGACAACGAGCACTACGAAATCAAGCCGCGCCGCAGCAAGCAAAGCCTGCTGCAATTGCTCAACCGCCTGGTGCGGGTCAACCAGAGCTTAAACACCGACACCCGCCCCGAGGCCGACGCCCTGGGCATGGCCCTGCGCCGTGGCCGTGAAGTCCTGCGCCCGGGCAGCCTGGTGATCCTGATCTGTGACGAACGCGCGCTGAGCGAAGGCGCCGAGCAGCAATTGAGCCTGCTGTCGCGCCATTGCGACCTGCTGCTGTTGCCGATCTCCGATCCCCTTGACCATGCGCTGCCTGCCGCCGGGCTGCTGCGCTTCGCCGAGCGGGGCGCGCAACTGGAACTGGACACCCTCAATTACGACCTGCGTCAAGCCTACAAGGCCCAGGCCGAAGCCCGCAGTGCGCGCTGGGAATTACTCGCGCAGAAACTGCGGGTACTGCTGATGCCGTTGAGCACCCAGAGCGAAATGGTCGAGCAGTTGCGCGAATACCTCAACCCACAACGCCCGGTTAAAAAGCAATGAGCAGCCTTGAGCAACTGCAACCGCTGATCGCCCCGCCGGCCATAGGTTTTTGGCCGCCCGCACCGGGTTGGTGGCTGCTGTTGTTGCTGATTCCGCTGCTTGGCTGGGGCGCGTGGTCGCTGCGCCGCTTTCTGCCAACGCGCCGCCCGGTGGTGCGTGCCGAACAACCGCTGGACCCTTTACGCATCGCCGCCCTCGCCGAATTAGCGCTGATGCCCAAACCCTACGACGGCGCGCCCGCCGGGGCTTGGCTGCAACAACTTAATGGCCTGCTCAAGCGCCTGTGCCGCAACGACTACCCCTACAGCCAGAGCCACACCCTCAACGGCCGCAAATGGCTGGCGTTCCTCGACAACCGCTGCCCCGCCGCCGGCCTGACGCGCTGGATGGTATTGGTGGAAGGCGCCTACAAACCCGAATGCAAACTCGACGACAAGGCCATCGCCGGTCTGACCCAAGCCGTCGACACCTGGATTCGCAAACATGTTTGAGTTCGCCTGGCCGTGGATCTTCCTCCTGCTGCCGCTGCCCTGGCTGATGCGCCAAGTCTTGCCCGCCGCCGACAGCGGCGAACCGGCGCTGAAAGTCAGCTACCTCAGCGACCTCGAAAGCCTGGCCCGCCGGCGCGCGCGCTCCAACCTGCCGGGCTGGCGCCAACAGGCACCGTTCGTAGTGTTGTGGCTGTTACTGTTGACCGCCGCCGCGCGCCCCGAATGGCTCGGCGAACCGCTGCCGATCGCCGCCAGTGGGCGCGACCTGTTGGTGGCAGTGGATGTGTCGGGCTCCATGGATTTCCCCGATATGCACTGGCAGGACGAAGACATCAGCCGCCTGAACCTCGTCCAGCACCTGCTCGGCGACTTTCTGGAGAGCCGCGAAGGCGACCGCGTGGGCCTGATCCTGTTCGGCAGCCAGGCATATTTACAGGCGCCACTGACCTTCGACCGCCGCACCGTGCGCGCCTGGCTGGATGAAGCGCGCATCGGCATTGCCGGCAAGAACACCGCCATCGGCGATGCCATCGGCCTGGCCTTGAAACGTCTGCGCCAGCGCCCGGCCCAGAGTCGCGTGTTGATCCTGGTCACCGACGGCGCCAACAACGCCGGGCAGATCGACCCGCTGACCGCGGCGCGCCTGGCCGCCGAAGAAGGCGTGAAGATCTACCCTATCGGCATCGGCGCCGACCCCGAACAAACCGGGTCGCTGGGCATCCTTGGGGTCAACCCGAGCCTGGACCTCGACGAACCGGCGCTCAAAGCGATTGCCGAGGCCACTGGCGGTCAGTACTTCCGGGCCCGCGATGGCGCAGAGCTGCTAGCCATCAAAGAGACCCTGGACACCCTCGAACCGGTCGAGCAGCAACCGACCCAGGCCCGCCCGGCACTGGCGCTGTACAGCGCGCCGTTGGCACTGGCGCTGATTTTGAGCCTGTTGCTGGTGATCCAGGAGCGCTGGCCGGATAACGCGTTGCAACGCGGGTTCGACAAGTTGGCGAGCAAGGGCATGTTCCTGCAACCCAAGCCGCAATGGCGCCAACGCCTTAAACGCCTGCGTTTGCGGAGGCGTCGATGATCGACCTATGGCCGCACTGGTTCCGCCCCTGGTGGCTATTGCTGCTGCCGCTGCTCGGCTGGTTGCTGTGGCAACTGTGGCATCGGCAAAAACGCGCCGGGCGCTGGCAGATGATCCTGCCGCCGGCCTTCCATGGGGTGCTGCTCAGCGGCGGCAACGGGCGCGAAAGCAAATCGCCGTGGGTGGTGCTCGGTATCGCCTGGCTGCTGGCGCTATTGGCTTTGCTCGGCCCCAGTTGGCAACGGGTGGAGCAGTCCAGCCAGAAACCATCCGACCCCTTGGTGGTGCTGCTGGAATTGACCCCGGAAATGCTTGCCACCGACAGCCCGCCGAACCGCCTGGAGCAGGCGCGCCGCAAGCTGTATGACTTGTTGCAGGCCCGCAGCGACGCGCAGACCGCCATCGTGGTGTACGCCGGCAGTGCCCACACCCTGGTGCCGCTGTCGGACGACCTGGCCACCAGCGGCAACCTGCTGGAAGCCTTGCGCCCCTCGATCATGCCCGAGCCCGGCCATCGTGCCGACCTGGCCGTGGAAAAAGCCCTGGGCTTGCTGAACCAGGCCGGCCTGGGCCAAGGACGGCTGTTGCTGATCGGCTCGTCGCTGTCCAAGCAGGAACGCCAAGGCATCCGTCTGCTGCTGCAAAGTGCCCAGGCGCCGAGCCTGTCGATCCTTGGCATCGGCAGCCGCGAGGGCACCCCGGTGACCCAAGAGAACGGCGAGTTCCTCAAGGATGAACAAGGCGCGATCCTGGTGCCGCGCCTGGACAGCCCGACCCTCAAGGCGTTCGCCAGTGAAATGGGCGGCCGTTACCGCGCCGCGCGGCTGGATGATAAAGACCTGCGCCAACTCGGCATGCTGGATGCGCCGCAGACCTTGCGCGACGACGGGCAACGCCTGCGCCTGGATACCTGGGCCGACCAGGGTTACTGGCTGCTGCTGCCATTGCTGCTACTGGCGGCCTGCGCCGGTCGCCGCGGCTGGCTGTTCTGCCTGCCTTTATTACTGCTGAGCGCACCGCAACCCAGTTACGCGTTTGAGTTGACGGATCTGTGGCTGCGCCCCGACCAGCAAGGCCAATACCTGCTCAAGAAACAACGCCCGGCCCAGGCCGCCGAGCGCTTCGAAGACCCGCAGTGGCAGGGCGTGGCGCTTTACCAAGCCGGCAACTACGCCGAGGCGGCCAAGCGCTTTGCCCAGAGCAATGACGCCTATGCTCACTACAATCGTGGTAATGCCCTGGCCAAGGCCGGCGAGCTGGAGGCGGCGCTGGACGCCTACGACCAGGCGCTGGAAGCCCAACCCGATCTGCATCCAGCGTTGAAAAACAAAGCCCTGGTGGAGGCCTTGATACAGGAACAGGCCCAGGCGCAGGCCGAGCAAAAGCCCGAGTCACCAGCGGAAAATCCAGATGACGAACCCCATCAACCGGGCCAGACTGCGCAACCGGGCGCCGACGGGCAAACCGGCACCGGCGGCGAAGCATCCCCTCAGGGCCAGGGCGAAGCCGGCAGCGGCGATCCCCAGGCCAGCGCCAAACCGCCTAGCGGCGGCAATGAAGTCCCGGGCAGCGAGTTGGGCGACGAACAAACCACGACCCCACCGCCGCGCCGCACCGATGCCAGTTTGGATGAACAGCGCCAGGCCCTGGAACAATGGCTGCGGCAGATCCCGGATAACCCCGGCGAACTGCTGCGGCGTAAATTCTGGTACGAACAGCAACAACATCAGGACAAGACTCGATGAGCCGCCCCACCCTTCTGCTTCTGCTCGCGTTGTCGGCCAGCACCGCCCAGGCGGCGAACCTGGTCGCCAGCGTTGACCGCAGCCGCCTCAATTCCGGGGAAACGGTGGAACTGACGGTGGAATCCAGCGATGTCACACAGTTCGGCAAGCCCGACCTGTCGCCCCTGGATGCGCAGTTTGAAGTCAGCGGCACGCGGCAGATCAACCAGCTCACCACCCTGGGCGGCGACAACCACGCCACCACGCGCTGGATCATCACCTTGCTGCCCAAGGAAAACGGCACCGTGGTGATCCCACCGCTTCAAGTGGGCGAGCTTCAGACCCAGCCGATTACCCTGCAAGTGATCGAAACCGCCAGCCAGAACACCAGCGCGGAACTGGCGCCGGTATTCGTCGAAGCCAACCTCGACCAGTCCAGTGTGTACGTTCAGGCCCAGGCGCTGTTGACCGTGCGCGTGTACCACTCGGTGTCGCTGTATGACGACAGCAGCCTTACACCGTTACAGATCGCCGATGCCCGCGTCGAGCAACTGGGGGAATCGCGCACCTATGAAAAAGTCATCAACAGCATCCGTCATGGCGTGATCGAAACCCGCTATGCGATCTACCCGCAGCACAGCGGCAGCCTGGAGGTCGGTGCGCAGACCTTCAGCGCCACCCTGGTTGAATCACGCCCGCCTCAGGAAAATACGCTGCAAGGCACCAAGCCGGGCAAGCTGATCCACGTCAGCTCCGCGCCTCTGCAATTGACCGTCAAGCCCAAACCGGCGCTCTACCCGGCCAATGCCCCGTGGCTGCCGGCCCGTAGCCTGACCCTGAGCGAAAGCTGGAACCCCGAGCCGCAACAGGTGCAGGTCGGCGACTCCCTGACCCGCAGCCTCACGGTCAAGGCCGAGGGCCTCTCCAGCGCACAACTGCCGGCCCTGCCCAGCACAGAAATCAGCGGCCTGCGTCGCTACCCGGATCAACCGGTGCTCGGCAACCAGACCAGCGACCGCGGCCTGATCGGCAGCCGCGAAGACCGCGAAGCCCTGGTGCCCAGCCGCGCCGGCGCACTGGAGCTGCCCGCCGTCGATGTGGTTTGGTGGAACACCCATGAGGACCACCTGGAGCGCACCAGCCTGCCGGCGCGCACCCTGCAGGTGGCCAATAACCCGAGCCTGATGGTGGACACCCCCGCCACCCCCACCATCATCACTGCTCCGGACGATAGCCGCCTGTGGCTGTGGCAACTGAGCACTTTGCTGCTGGCCTGCACCACCTTGCTGGGCTTCGGCCTGTGGTGGCGCGCCCGCCGACAACCAGCGGTGCAACGCGCGGCGCAAACCGGTCCCAGCCCGCGCACGTTGCTCGACGACCTCAAACGCGCCACCCAGGCCAACGACCCGCAGGCGACCCGCCAGGCGCTGGATGCCTGGGCGCGGCAACAACCGGAAACCCTGGCCGACATGGCCGCGCGCTTCGTACCGCTGTCGGATGCGTTGGATGGCTTGAACGGCGCGCTCTACAGCGAAAGCGGCCAGTACTGGCTGGGCGAAGACTTGTGGCGCGCGATCAAGGCCATCCCCATGGCTGAACGTGAAGCGGACCCGGCGACGGACACCACCAGTTTGCCGCCGTTGTATCCCAAATAGCCCTCCCGCAGTGGATCTGCCTGGTTTGGAGCAACGGGGTGGCAATACAGGTAAACTCCCCTCCTTTCTCTCCACCCCACGGAGTTCGCCTTGCGTCTGTTCCACACCTCCGACTGGCACCTGGGCCAAAACCTCCATGGCCAGGAACGCGACTTCGAACATGCCTGTTTCCTTGAGTGGCTGCTGCGCCAGATCGGCACTCAGCATCCCGATGCGCTGCTGATCGCTGGCGATATCTTCGATACGGTCAACCCGCCCCTCAAGGCCCAGGAGCGGCTGTATGACTTCATCATCAGCGCCCATGAACAAAACCCCGACCTGACCATTGTGATGATCGCCGGCAACCACGATTCCGGCTCGCGCATCGAGCTGCCGGCGCCGTTGATGCGGCGCTTGCGCACCCATGCCCTCGGCCGCGTGTTGTGGCTCGATGACGGGCAACTGGATGCCGAACGCCTGCTGATTCCGCTGCCGAACGCCAAAGGCAAGATTGCCGCGTGGTGCCTGGCGTTGCCGTTTCTGCGCCCGGCGGAGGTGACCGGCGCGCAGTTGGGCGACGACTACCTGCGCGGCATCGGCCAGGTGCATGAGAAGCTGATCGCCGCCGCCAATGCCAAACGCAAAAAAGGCCAGGCGCTGATCGCTATCAGCCATGCGCATATGGCCGGCGGTTCGGTGTCGGAGGACTCCGAGCGCAGCCTGATCATCGGCAATGCCGAGGCGCTGCCCGCCAGCCTGTTCGACAACAGTGTCGGCTATGTTGCCCTGGGCCATTTGCACAAGCCGCAAAAGGTCAATGGCGAAGAGCGCATTCGCTACAGCGGCTCGCCGATTCCGTTGTCGTTTTCCGAGATCGGCTACAAACACCAGATTCTCGATGTGACCTTCCAGGGCCAATGCCTGGTGGGCGTAGAACCGATCCTGATCCCTCGCTCTGTGGAGCTGCAACGCCTGGACGCAGCACCGCTGGCGGATATCCTCAAGCAACTCGCCGATCTGCCCGACATCGATCTGCTGGCCGAAACCCAGCGCCACCCCTGGCTCGAAGTGCGCGTGCGCCTCGACGAGCCGCAGCCGGACCTGCGCCAACAGATCGAAAGCGCCCTGCAAGGCAAGGCCGTGCGGCTGGTGCGCATCGCCGCCGAATACGCCGGTATCCGCAGTGGCAATGAAAGTGACGACGAGCGCCTGATCGAACTCGACCAACTGACGCCCCAGGAGTTGTTCAGCCGCGCCTGGCAGGACAGCTATGGCAGTGAAGTGGATGAACAGACCTTGAAGGACTTCGCCATGTTGCTCCAGGAAGTGCAACAGCAGGAGGAGCAGCCATGAAAATCCTCGCCATTCGCCTGAAAAACCTCGCGTCCCTGGCCGGCCCGTTCGAGATCGACTTCACCGCCGAGCCCCTGGCCAGCGCCGGGTTGTTTGCTATCACCGGGCCGACCGGCGCCGGCAAGAGCACCTTGCTAGATGCGCTGTGCCTGGCGCTGTTTGGCGCAGTGCCGCGCCTGGGCGACACTGGCCAGGCGAAGATGCCAGATGCCGACAGCGATATTTCCATCGGTGACCCGCGCACCCTGCTCCGGCGCGGTACCGGCGGCGGCTATGCCGAGGTGGATTTTGTCGGCGTCAGCGGCCGTCGCTATCGGGCGCGCTGGGAGGCCAATCGCGCCCGCGACAAGGCCAGCGGCAAGTTGCAGAACAGCCGGCAAAGCCTGATCGATCTGGACAGCGAGCAACTGCTGGCCAGCCAGAAAACCGAATACAAAACCCAGTTGGAACTGGCCCTGGGCTTGAATTTCGAACAGTTCACCCGCGCCGTGTTGCTGGCGCAGAGCGAGTTCAGCGCGTTCCTCAAGGCCAACGACAACGAGCGCAGCGAACTGCTGGAAAAACTCACTGACACGGCGCTGTACACCCAGCTCGGCCGCCGCGCCTTCGACAAGGCCAAGGAGGCCAGGGACGCGCACAAACAGTTGCAAGACCAGGCCGTGGGCGTGGTGCCGCTGAGCGCCGAAGACCGCGCCGAACTGGACCGGCAACTGGCCGAGGCTCAGCAGCAGCTCAAGGTGCAGCAAGCCCAGCTCAAGCAATTGGAAGCGCAGCACACCTGGCTCAAGGAACTGCGCGAATGGCAGGAGCGCCAGCTCGACGCCACCCAACAGCTGCAACAGGCCCAGGCCGACTGGGACAGCCTGGGCGCGCAGCGCGAAGACCTCAGTCGCTTGGAGCAACTGGCGCCCCAACGTCATCACTTCGCCCGCCAGACCGAGCTAGCCACGGAACTCACCCCGCTGGCCGCGCAGATTCAGCAGCACATCGCGCAGCAGGCCCAGTTGCTGACGCGTCAGGACCAGGCCCAACAGCAGCAAGCCAGTGCCCACGCCGCATTGGAGGCCGCGCTGCAAGCCCAGAGCGACGCCGTACCCTTGCTGCGCCAGGCCTTCGACGGGCAAAACAGCCTCGCCCATTTGACTAAAGACCTGGCCAAGCACAGCGCCGACCAGCAGCAACAGGCCGCCGCCAGCAGCGAAGGCCAAGCGCGCCTCAGCGCGTTGCAGGCCAAACAGGCCGAAGTTGCCGAGCGCCTGCAACGCCTGGCCGACGACCTTGAGCGCAGCGCCGCGCTGGCGCCCCTGGCCGATGCCTGGACCGCTTACCGCGACCGCCTGCAACACTTGATGCTGATCGGCAATCGCCTGAACAAAGGCCAGGCCGAACTGGCACAACTGGAACACCGCGCCAACACCGCCGCCGAAGCCTTTACCGGTCAGCGCGACGCCTTGGCCCTGCTGTACCAGGAAGCCGGCGCCGAGCCCCAGGCGGTGGCCGAGCAGATCCAACTGCTCGCCAGCCTGTTGCAGGACAATCGCAAGCAGCAACGCGCCGTCGAAGACCTGACGCGGCTGTGGGACAGTCAGCAGCAGCTGGATCAGCAGGCCGCCACCCTCACCCAGAAACTCGCCGACGCCCAACAGCGACGCGAACTACTGAACCAGGCCGGCCTGCAAGCCAAGGCCGATCTGAGCGTGGCCGAGCAGACGCTGACAGTGACCCAGCAGCTGCTGGAACGTCAGCGCCTGGCCCGCAGCGCCAGCGTCGAAGAGTTGCGCGCACAATTGCAGGACGGCCAGCCGTGTCCGGTGTGCGGCAGTCATGAGCACCCCTATCACCAACCCGAAGCGTTGCTGCACAGCCTTGGCCGGCATGACGAGAACGAGCAAGCCACGGCGCAACAGGCGGTGGATGCACTCAAGGAGCAACTCACCGAGCTGCGGGGCGAAGTGGGCGGTTTGATCGCCCAGCAAAAGGAGTTTCTGCACCAGCAGGAGCAGTTAGCCGCGCAACAACTGGCGCTGAAGCCAAGCCTGGACGCCCACCCGCTGAGCGCCGCGCTGTTCAATCAGGACGCCCCCCAACGCAGCCCCTGGCTGGCAACCCAGCTGGCTCAGCTCGGCCAAAGCATCAGCCAGGACGAGCAGCGCCAGAGCGCCCTGCTCAACCTGCAACAGAACGCCGGGCGCCTGCAGCAGCAACTGCAAGCGGCCCAGGACGCGAGCCAACAAGCCCGTCAGCAATGGCTCGACCAGCAGCGCGAACTGGCCAATGACCGCGAGCGCCTGGAACAGGAACTCAACGCATTCGCCAGCCTGTTGCCCGCCGACACCCTGGACGGCCTGCGCAACGATCCCGCCGCGACCTTTATGCAGCTCGATCAACAGGTCAGCCAGCGCCTGGAACAGTTAGGCCATCAACGGGATGAACGCGAAGAACAACAGGAACGTCAGCAGGTCATCGAAAAAGAACAGACCCATCAACAGCATCGTCAGGCGCAATTGGAGGCGCTGAGCCAGCAAGTGGCCGAACTGACCCGCCAGCAACAGGCCGCCGCGCAAGCCCTCGCCGAGCTGCTGGGCCCCCACACCAGCGCGGAACACTGGCAGCAGCAGCTGGAGCAAGCGGTGGCGCAGGCGCGTCAGAGCGAGAGCGACGCCAACCAGCAACTCCAAGACACCCGCACCACCTTGATCCAACTGGCCGCCGACCTTAAGGCTTGGCAGGCACGCCAACAGGCGCTGCACACCGAACAACAGGCGCTCGATGCGCGCCTGAGCCAATGGCGTGCATCGCACCCGGAACTGGACGATGCCGGTCTCACTCGCTTGCTGGCCATGGATGACACGCAGGTCAGCGCACTGCGTCAGCGCCTGCAAACCAGCGAAAAAGCCGTGGAGCAAGCCAAGGTCTTGCTGCAAGAGCGCGAACAACGCTTGGCTGAACACCAGGCCCTGCACAATGGCAACCTCGACGCCGAACAGTTGGACAACCACCTCGCCGCGCTCAGCCAGCAACTGGCCGATGCGGAGAAGCAGTGCGCCGAACTGCGCGCGCGCCAGGCCGAAGACCAACGTCGCCAACAGGCCAACAACGTGCTGGCCGAGCAGATCGCCAAGGCCTATGAAGAATGGCAACGCTGGGCCCGGCTGAATGCCCTGATCGGTTCGGCCACCGGCGACACCTTCCGCAAGATCGCCCAGGCCTACAACCTGGATCTGCTGGTGCATCACGCCAACGTGCAGCTGCGCCAGCTGGTGCGGCGCTACCGCCTCAAGCGCGGCGGCAGCATGCTCGGTCTGTTGGTGCTCGACACCGAAATGGGCGATGAACTGCGCTCGGTGCATTCGCTGTCCGGCGGCGAGACCTTTCTGGTGTCGCTGGCCCTAGCCCTGGGGCTGGCGTCGATGGCGTCCAGTACCTTGAAGATTGAGTCGTTGTTTATCGACGAAGGCTTCGGCAGCCTCGACCCCGAATCCCTGCAATTGGCCATGGACGCGCTGGACGGTTTGCAGGCCCAGGGGCGCAAAGTCGCCGTGATTTCCCACGTCCAGGAAATGCATGAACGCATCCCGGTGCAGATCCAGGTCAAGCGTCAGGGCAATGGCCTGAGCACCTTGGAGGTCAAATGAGCGAAGCGTTGCTGTACTCGTTCCGCCGCTGCCCCTACGCCATGCGCGCGCGGCTGGCGTTGCGCTACAGCGGCGTAGCGGTGCGCATTGTCGAGGTGAGCTTGAAGGCCAAGCCGCAAGAGATGCTGACACTCTCGCCCAAGGGCACGGTGCCGGTGTTGAGTGTGGACGGCCAGGTGATCGACGAAAGCCTGGCGATCATGCAGTGGGCCCTGGCCCAGCACGATCCCGACGATTGGTTGCTGGGCGGCGACCCGGCGGTGCTGGCGCTGATTGCCGAGAATGACGGCGGGTTCAAGCATTGCTTGAATCGCTACAAATACGCCGAACGCTACCCGGAATACCCGATGGAACACTATCGGGCCGAAGGCGCAGTGTTCTTGCACACTCTGGAAGGTTTGCTGGCTGAGCGCGCCTACTTACTGGCCGAGCACCTCAGCCTGGCGGACATGGCGCTGGCGCCGTTCGTGCGTCAGTTCGCCCACGTAGACCGCGATTGGTTTGCCCGTGCGCCCTACCCGCGCTTGCAGCAATGGCTGGATGAGTTCCTGCAATCGCCCTTGTTTATTGGCGTGATGGCCAAGGCGTAAGGTGTGCCAGCGCGTTAGCCCTGGGCCAAATTCAACAATCGCTCATGAGCCACTTCCGGCTCGCCTTCCAGGGGCTGCACGGAGGACAGGATCGGGGCGGAATACAGAAACAGGATTGCTGCAGCGAGTCGAAGGGCCATGCTGTCGTTTCCAGGAATGGGCGCGTCAAAAGTTGAGCGTCAAATTTAAACACATGGCAATGTGATATTACAGCGGCTTTTTTCACCCCAGGCAAAAACGCCAAACCACTCGAACGCCGATCGACGTTCCAGTGGTTTGGCGTCTGCTGCTGTGCAGGGCTCAGTGTTGAGTTTTGTGATCCAGCGCGGCATAGAAGTTGGCGCTTTGTTGCAGGTATTTCTGAGTGTAGGCACTGGTGCTGGACTTGCGACCGGCGACTTCCACGCTGGCGGCCGCCGGCAAGGCTACGGTGGCGGAAACAGCGGAAGCGGCGATGATGGAGAACAGGTTCAAATTCATGTCGGTAACCCTTGTGTACGGTTGGTTGAGTGGCCGGTGAAGGCCTTGGAACCAAACTTACGCCCGAGGGTTAAACCTTAGAAATGCTTTGAAACAGTAGCCGCTATTAATGCAATTAATACAAAAGCTCAGGCCCCGGCGTACGGGGCCTGTGGCTTATTGACGCACCAGGAATTTGAGGTCGCTGGGTGCATCGATCAGCAATTTCTGCACGGTTTTACCCAGCAGGCCGGTCTTGGGGTCGCGCTCGACCACCACGATTTCATTGCTTTTCTGGTTGGCGATCAGCAGGAACTTACCGCTCGGGTCCAGGCTGAATTCGCGCGGATGGTCACCTTCCACGCTGCGGCGTTGCAGCTCGGTGAGGTGCGCGGTGACAGGGTCCACGCCAAACACGATGATCTGGTTGGCGGTGCCGCGGTTGCTCACATACAAAAACTTGCCATCACGGGACGCATGCAGCGCCGCGCCGGCTTTGTCGGACACCGGTTGCCCGGCGGCGAAGTCGACCAGTTGGGTTTGTGTGAGTTTGCCGTCGGCGTAATCGAACACCGCGACCTGAGCGCTCATCTCGGTGGTCAGCCAGGCGTGCTTGCCATCGGCGCTGAACAGCAAATGGCGCGGACCGCTGCCCGGCGGCAATGCCACCGAGGCCGGGTCGGCCGGGGTCAGGGGCAGCTCGTGGTTGGCCTTGGGGTCGTAGCGGTAGACAAAAATCTTGTCCGCCCCCAGGTCATTGGCGAACACGTACTTCCCGTCCGGCGACGACACCACCGCGTGCACATGGTTGGAGGCCTGGCGCTGCGGGTTGACCCGACTGGCCGGGTGCCCGCTCAACTGCACCGGTGCGGATAACTTGCCAGTGGCGTCCACCGGCAGGATCGCCAGGCTGCCGCCTGGGTCTTCCAGTACGGAATAGTTGGCGACGAACAGGTGACGACCGTCTGCGGCGACGCTGGAGTGGGTCGGCTCGTTGCCCAGGCTCTGCACTTGGTTGATCAGTGTGAGCTGGTGATTTTTCGGGTCGATGGCGTAGCTGCTCACGCGCCCCACCGCGTCCTTCTGGCCGGGGCCATTTTCATTGACCACAAACAGCCGCTTCTGGTCCTTGGACACCGTCAGCCACGACGGGTTAGCGGCCTTGGCCGCCAGCACAGGTTTGCCCTGGAACTGCCCGGTGCGGCTGTCGAATTGCAGGCGGTAAATGCCCTCGCTGGAGCCGGCGGTGTAGCTGCCCACCAACAGTTCATAGGTGTCTGTCGGCGCGGCCTGCGCCGACATGGCACCGACACTGCCGGCCATCAGCAGCGGCCAGAATTTACGCATCATCATGCTCGTCTTCCTCGTCATTATTGTTGCCGGTGAAGGCGCTCATGCACACCAGGCGGTGTTCGCCCGAATCACCGGTGAGGGTCCAGCTTTGCAAGGCGTCGTCAAAGGTTGCCGCCTGCACCTGCATCAGGCTGAACGACCAGCGCTTTTCGGCGCGGCCGTCCATGCAGGTAATGCGCAGGCCTTTGTCGTCGGAAGTGAAATCAAAGGCATGCAAGCCATCGATTTCGAGCATGTCAGCGTTGTTAAGTTCAGCGGGCAGGCCGGTAGCAGTCATCGGGATCAGTCATCAGGAAGAAAGGCGCTGATGATAGGCCAATCCACCCTCGCCTGGCGCGCTTTGTGCGCTTGCGGTAACCGGTTATGCCTGGTCTGCGCGACGGCTTTGTCATGCTCGGCACCTTCTCATAACGCGATGGAATGCCAATGCCCGACTCAACCCCCGTCCACCCCGCCCCCCTGCTGCCGGGGGTGACCAACACCGCGGCGCAGGCGGTCGCCGCTCACTTTGCCGGGCTGCCGGACGTGGCCCACGTGGTCAGCCAACTGCTCAGCGATGCCATTGCCCAGCGCTACCCTGCCCTGGCCCTCGACCTCTCAGCGACGCGCCTGGCCACGCCCAACGGCAAGCAGTGGGTATTCCGCCCGCTGCTCTCTGTGGTGCAGGACTACCTGGGCGGCACCGCCAACCTGGATTTCAGCGACATCGGCAACCTGAGTTTCTACCTCACCACCAGCCCGCCGCGTCGGCTGACACTGCCGCAAGACGGCAAATCGCGGCTGGACATGCAAGTCATCGAGGGCCTGATCAAAGAACTGGCGGACACGGTTCCCGTGGGTTTGCAGAACGCGCTGAACGATTACTGGCGCGACCACACCGGCAACGGCCAATGGCGCTGGATGGCCCGCCTGCTCCAGGACACGCTGCATATCGCCGCCCTGCGCCGGACCGACCTGGCGGAACCGGCCCGACAAACCCTCGACCAACTGACCGCCACCCCGGACCGTGAGCAACGCATGAGCCGCCACGGCGCCCAGGCGGTATTGGTCTATTGCCTGGAAACCACCCTGCGCAGCGCCGAGCGCCGTGTCACGGTGCTCGACCCACACCTGGTGCTGACCCGCCCCACCAATGGCACTGCGACGGTATTGCTGTGCAGCCCCGGCGGCACTATCGAAGCGTTCCCGTCCATGGATGCGTTGACCCAGGCCTGGGGGCAACGCATGGCGTCCGGTTATCAGCTCGACGAAGTGCTGATCCAACGCTACGAACCGGACGGCGATATATTCGACCATCAAGCCGCGCTCATCCTCAATCAACAGTTGGAACACCTGGGCGCACTGCGACTGCCGGGCAATGGCGGGTTCGCCGCGCTACAGGTGCACTGTCGCGGGCTTGTCGACCCGACGGCGTACTTTCTCGACGCGCCCAGCGTGCCCACGGATCTATTGGCCACGCTGCGCACCCATTTGCCCAGCGGCCTCAAGGGCGCCGACAGCAGCGCCCAGGCCGCCTACCGCCGCTACAGCCTGGCCCTGGCCAGTGCCAAGCGGCGTGGCGGCGGCCGCACCTTTCTGAGCGGCATCCCGGATATTCACGCCTTCACCGTCGCCAGCCTGCTGCGCGAGCTGCAAGCCGACGCGGTGCGCCTTGAAGGCGTGGCACAGGCCGACGTAGCGGCACTGGACCCCGACCAACTGGAACTGACCTTTGCCATTTCCGCCGGTTTCCCCGGCACCGTCGGCATCACCCAGCACGAACGCATGAGCCTCACCGACCTGGCGATCAATAACCTGAGCGCACGCCCCAGCGGCGAGATGCGCATCGCCCATCGCGCCGGCCTGACGGTCCCGGGTTGGCTGACCGCCGACTACCTCACCGGCTCGAACGGCCTGATCGAACGCGTCGACATCGGCCTGCATTACCCACGATTGCTGGAGGACCAATTGCTGGGCCCCAGTGAAGAAACCCGTCGACGCGAAACACTGTTCGCCGACCAGCTCACCGCGCAACTGCCGCTGCTGGCCCTGGAGCAGAGCCTGCGCGGCGTCAACGGCATGACCCGCGACGGCGCCCGGCGTGTGGCCGCGCTCATGGCCCTGACGGTGGCCGATCAGCAGGGCGTGGTCATTCGCCACTTGGCGCTGTTGCGTCATCCGGCGGCCAGCCCCGACGTGGTGACCAACATGTACCTGATCGAAGCCCAGGACATTGCCAGTGGTCCCCATATCCTCTATCGCCCGCTTTACGCCCAAGCCTTGCTGGAATTCCCCAGCCGCGCAGCGCTGTTGGAGGCCATCGCCAGCCCGGGTGAGGTGCAGAACAGCGTATTGCTGTGGATGAGCGATAGCGCGCGCCCGGTGTATGCCAACGGCGGTTTTCGTCAGCCCCATTACCTGCGTTTTGGCCAGGGCGATGAATTCAGCCCCCTGCGCACGCCTGGGCCGGCCACCCTGTCGGAGGACGGGCTGAACGATGAACTGCATCAATGCCTGATCACCGGTCGTCTGATGCAGTACCTGTACAGCAGCAACGCCCGCGCGTTGGTCGCCCAGGCCGACCGCGAATCGGTGTCCAACCACGAAAGCCGCTGGAAACTGCTGCTCGAAGGTGGCGGATTGTTGTTCGGTGGGGTGCTGTACCCGTTGTTACGCGGCCCGCTGTTGCTCACCACCTGGCTGGGCAATCTCTACAACAGCCTTAAACAAGACATTCAGGGCCTGAACGCCATGGATGCGCAAACGCGGGAATTGGCCAGTGTCGACCTGTTGCTGAACCTGGGCCTGTCGTTGTTCGAAGGCCCGCCGTTGCCCGCTGGCGCCACTGCCCCAGCACGGAGCCGGCGCCCGCCCCTGGCATTGCCGCGCCAGCTCGCCGAGCGTTGGCCGGCCCCGCCCGCGCCGCGTATCCATCAAGGCAGCGTCGGGTTGCCCGGTGTATTGCCAGGCACCGACAAAGCGCTGTTGGACTTCCGTTTCGCTCAATCCCACTGGCGCCTGACCGCCAGTCAGCGCGCACGCCTGAACAGTTACAGCACCACGCCGCCGCCCGATGTGCCCGAGCCGGTGGCGAGCGGGCCGCACAAAGGCTTGTACCGCATCGACAACCAGTGGTACGCCCAATTGGACGGCCAGTGGTTTCGGGTGTGGATGGAAGCGAATACTGGCGACGTACTGATCGTCGACCCCGTCGACAGCGACCGCCGAGGCCCGCCCTTGCGCAATGATCGACAGGGGAACTGGAGCGTGGATACGCGCCTGCGTCTGCGCGGCGGTATGCCGTCCAACCGCATCGCCGCACGGCGTCAGCTCAATGCCAAGCGCGTCGAGACCTTGAGCAGCGAGTACCGCCACTTTCTGGGCCAGCAAACCCAGCAGCAAAAGCGCGTGGACGTGGCCCAGGCCGTCATGGAGAAGACCCAGGACGACCCACGCTTCACACCGGCACAGCGCGCCGAAAAACGTCGGCAATTTGAAAACGCGCTGCTGACCCAGACCCAGGCATACCAACAGATTCTCGACAGCGTGCAGGAACGACGGGAGCTGAGTATCCCGCTGTCGACGCAAACCGTCGCAGCCCTGATGGAAAACATGGTCAACAACGGGCGCAAACTGGTGGTCATCGCCGAAACCGATCGCCAAGCGCTGTACACGGCCAATGCACCGTTCACGCGCCTGGGCACGGCGTTGAAACAGGCGGTGCTGGCCAACCGCGCCGGCCACGAGCAATTTATCAAGGACCTGCTGGCGATCAACGAGCGCTCGATCCAGTGGCTGAAAGTCAAGGACCGTTACCTCGCCCAACTGCACGAATTGGGCGGCCTGGGCCTAGACGCCTTTACCCGCCTGACCCAGGACCGCCCCGACGAAATCAGCGTGTTGGCGATCCAGGCCTTGCAGATTCGCACCCTGCGCTGGCTGGCGACGCGAGGGTTCGACTCGGTGCGGCTCGACAGGCTCGACACCCTCATAGCGCCGCTGGTCGAGCAGGTGCGAACCCACAGCGAACTCAATGCCCTGGAGCTGCCCGCCAGTGAGCGCATCAGCGTGCTGGAGAGCCTGGTGGAACACTACGGACGCGCCCTGGACGCCCTGCAAGGTCTGAACATCGTCGATGTGGAAGGCCTGGAGCAAAGCTATTCGGCGCCCCTGTTCACGCTGATCGAGGAGCTGTATCAGGACGTCAACCTGCAACTGGCCAACGCCATTCAGCCAAGCGATCCCAGCCCCGTGCGTACGCCAAAGCGCCAGCCGACGGCGCCGGGCAAACCGCAGAAAAAAGTCATCCGCACGCGGCGCAAAGGCACCCTGATCGGCGACTTGAAGCCAGCCGGCAGCAGCCTGCCGATCGAAGTGGTGGAGGTGCGTTCGGAAGAGAGCAACCAATTGCTAAGCCTGTACTCCCAGGACGGCGATGAATGGGTCGAGTTCAAAGAACCCCTCGCACCGTCGCCGCCCGCCCCCTCCCGTGGCTTGAGCCTGGTCAAGGGTGAAGCCCGCAAATTGCTGGCCATGCTCGACGCCCACCTGCAACGTGCGCAGCGCTACCGCAGCGTCTGTCGTCATCCTGAGGAAGTGCAGGAAATTCTGCATTACGAGGGTACGCGCTACGACAGGTTGGCCACCGAATTGGACCGCACGATCCAGGCCCTGCCGCTGGCCGAACGCCTGGCCGCCGACCTGGCGCTGGCCACCCAGCTGCGCGAGGCCGGCATGCGCCTGCCCGCCAGGGCGATGCCCTGCGCCTGCAATTGAGCCTGGAATTGCCCCCCACCCACGGCAACCTGGAATACCTGCTCGCGCAGAAACAAGTGGCCATCGCGCGCTACAGCGAGCGTGTGCCACTGAGCGGCGAGCGGCGCGATTTTATCCAGGAATACGCCGTCACCGACCTCAATGGCGCACCGCTGTGGTACGCGCACTTCCATTACCCCAAACACGACTCGCCCAAGGCCGACTACAGCGTCGCGCACCTGAAAACCAAAGCCCAGCAGAAGCAAAGCTACTACTCGCTGCTGGCCAAAACGCAAAGCCCTCAGGCGGTGGTGAACGTACACCGCGGCTTGATCGGCAAGGCCCTGGCCGAGCGTTGGTTTCTGCCGCTGGCGCCGTAAGCATCGCCCTCCCATCAAGAATCAAGAATCAAGAATCAAGAATCAAGAATCAAGAAAGGACTCCCCCCATGCCCAGCCCCGATCACCTGATCCTCGCGCACGCCGTACAGGCGCGCTTCCAGGCGCGGCCGACCCTGCGCTCGGCCACCGCGCAGCGACTGAGCGACAGCCTCAAAGAACTCAGCCCGCCCCTGACCCGGCCACTGTCCGAGCTATACCTGGCCCACCCACGCGACGGTGGCGGCCGCGCCTTGCCCTCTGTGCTGCAAATGGCCCTGACCTACCTGGCCAACGGCACCCTGCCCGACCTCGCCACCCGCGCCGGACTCGACGCCTACCTGAGCGATGCCAGCGGCAACCGCTTGACCGAACCCGCCGTCCCCCTGAACGACCTGCAACGCATCATCCGCGAGCTGCCAACCCTGCTGCCGGCGACATTGCAAACCGCGCTAAGCAGCTTCTGGGATGAGGTCGACAGCGCCGGCATCAGCCACTGGCAATGTCTTAGCGAAGTGCTGCACAGCCTGTTTCGCCAGTGTGCGATCAGCCAATCGACCAGCGACCACGAGCAGCTCCAGGCCCTCACCGCCCTGGCGCGCTACCCGGCACGCGAAGCGCGCCGCCAGCAAACCGCCCCGGACAACAGGGTGTATGCCTATACCCTGGAAGCCCTGTTGGTACGCGGCCAGACCCGGCTTACCCTGCAATGCAGCGAGCTGTTGATCGTCAGCGGCGAACGCGTCTGGCTGTATAGCCTGCCCGGCACCGTGGAAGCCTTCGCCAGTTTGCAAGCCTTCGGGCAGGCGTGGGGCGAGCGCCTGGAAGCGCGCTACCTCGCCGACCGGATCACCTGGCGCCAGTACGAGCCCGACGGCGACATCTTCGAGCTACAAGCCGCGCTGCTGCTCAACCGGCAATTGGACGATCTGGCGGCGTTGCGCCTGCCCGCCCATAGCACGTTGGCCGATTTGGAAAGCCAAGTGGCCGCCCTCACCGACCTGGCGCCTGGCTTTATCAGCGCGCCAACCACGCCGGCGCAGCCCCTCGACGCCGTTGACAGCGCATTGCCCGCCTGGCTGAAAAACGCCTCGGCCACCGAGCGCTTCAGCTATCGCCAATGCCTGCTGGAGCAGGCCAGCCTGCGTCGCCTCAACGACGGTGCGGGCTACCTGGACGGCATCGACGATATCCGCCGCTTTGCCGCCCGCCGCCTGAACCCGCAACTGTGCCAGGCGCGCAATGCGGCGCTCGAGCGCCAGGACCGCTGCACCGACGAGTCCGCGCTGGCCTATCGCGCCGAAGACCTGCAACTGACCTTTGCGGTGTCCGTCGGCACTCTGCAAAGCGGCTATGTGCAACCGGTGACCCTGAGCCAGGTGGACCTGGCGCTGAAAAACCTCTGCGGCAAACCCAGCGGCAGCGTCACCCTGCATCACCGCTCCGGGCGGCCCATCGAAGCCTGGCTGACGCCGGACTACCTGATGCGCCTAGTGCAACAGGTGGACATCGGCCGTACCTACCCCGCTTACCTGCGCGAACAATTGCTGGCGCCCAATGCGCAGGCACAGCGACGTCAGCAGTTGTTTATCCAGCAGCATCCGGTGCGGCTCAAACTGCAAGCCCTGGAAGCCTTGATCAAGGGTGAGGCCGGGCTGACCCGGCGCGGCGTGCGCTATGTGTGTGCGGTGCTGGGCGCAAGCCGTGCGCAGCGTTGGATGCAAGGCACTGAAATCATCATGCGCCCGCTGGCCTTCAAGCGAAAAGCCGACGCCCAGGCCGACACGGTCCCCAACATGTTCATCATCGAAGCGCGCAACGGCCAGGAAGGTCCGCACCTGCTCTACCGTCCGGCCTATCAGCCGGCGCTGTTGGAGTTCCCTAGCCGCGCACAGTTACTGAGCGCCATCACGCGTCCCGGCCCGCTGCAAGACAGTGTGCTGACCTGGCTGCCCGACAGCGCGCGGGCGATCTACAGCAATGGCGGCTTTCTGGAGCCCCATATCATCCGTTTCTACCAGGGCTCGGAGTTCGACGTATTGCCCAGTCGTCCGAGCCCGGCGACCCTCGCCGAGGCCGACGACGAGAGCGCGGATGAAATGCGCCTGTTCCTCAACAATAATCGGCTGCTGGAATACCTGTTCGGCGCCGAAGCCCGGCAATTGGTGGAACTGGCCGAGCGCGAGTCCACCTCCAACAGCGAAAGCCGCTGGGCGCTGCTGCTCGAAGGCGTGCAACTGGGCTTCAACACCCTGCTGGTGGTAGCCCGTGGACCGCTGGCCGTGGTGGGCTGGATGCTGCAAATGATGCAGGGCCTCAGGCAAGACCTGCCGAACCTGCAAAGCGCCGATCCGGTGGCGCGGGAATTGGCCTGGGTCGATCTGTTGCTCAACATCGCCATGGTGCTGATGCACCAGGCCCAGGCGGGTGATACGCCGATTGAGGCGACACGGCACGCACAAACACAGGCCCGCCTGCCCCTGCGTCGGCCCCTGAGCCAACCGCTGCGCATCCGCCAGGCGGATATTCGCCGCGGCACGGTGGGCCTGCCTGCCGAGCCGCCCGGCGGTGGGCGCACCCTGCTGGACTTCGACCGCTCCCTGGCCAGCGACAGCGCCGCCGGGCGTCTGTTGGACAAGCTGCTGAGCGTGCACAAACCCTGGCCGCAACCCACCCCGAAAGCCATGGACAGTGGCGCGCTTAAGGGCTTGTTCAACATCGACGGACGCTGGCACGCCTCGGTCGGCGGGCTGTTGTTTGAAGTGTCGATAGTGCCGGGCTTTGGCGAGGTGTACATCATCCATCCCGAGAAGCCCGAGCACCCCGGCATCAAGCTCAAGACCGACGGTCAGGGCCACTGGCGCCTGGATCGCGGGCTCAAACTCGAAGGGGGCGGGCCCAAGCGCATCGCGGCGTTGCGCGAGGAAAGCCGACGCCGCAAAGAGGCGCTGGTGGAACGCCTGCAAACCTTAAGCGCCGATATCCCACCGCTGATGCGCCCATTGGAGCAGGCGCTGGACAGCCTGGCCGACGCCGACAAACGCCTGGCCGACCAGAGCCGTGTGCTGAAGCTGACCTGGAACCTGCTGAACAAAGCCAGCGAGCAGCAAAAACCCGCGCTGCGGCAACGCCATGGGCTGGAGGTGCAACGCCACAGCACGCTGCGCGCGCAGTTCGAGATTCTGCTGGAGCGCCTGAGCGAACGACTGGACGAGAGCGTCCGCCTGCGCCAAGAACTGGTGAGCGTCGGGCAACAGTTGGAACAGGTGGGCGGTGCCGGCGTGCATGTGCAAGACCGCGCCAAAGTGCTCGAAACCCTGTGGAACCAGCAGTTTTCCCTGCATCACTACCAGCGCAACTGGGCCAATGCCTTGCTGTTTTCCGACCGCGGTGAACCCATGGCCCAGGTCGAACGGCGCATGGTGGTCGAGCGCGCCTTCGGTAACCTGAACGCCTATAACGAACACGTCGCCCGCAGCATCGACATGGCCGATGCGCTCGATCGGCTGGCTATCACCGCCACCGCGCTGGAGGACACCCTGGAACGTTTGGAGCAAGACTCCGCCGCCGGGCGCGCAATCCGTCAGAAGTTGCTGGCACTGATCGTCGAGCCGCAGAATTTCTTCGGCGAGAACATGCGCCTGCGTGCGCTGTCGTCGCTGGCGAGCGTGGTCATCGTCGATACGGGTGAACACTTGCCGCCCCAGGAGGCCCTGTATGTGGAGCGCCTGGACCGCCTCGATATCCATCAGGCCGTGCAGTCGCACATCAGCGTGCGCAGCAGCGAAGGCTTCGCCCTGGACGATCAACGCAACCTGTATGAAAGCCTGCTGGACAGCTACCGCAGCTACGCCAACGGCGTGCAGGCGCTGAAGGCCATCAACCCCGCGCGCTTGAACGCCAGCATCGTCGAGCGGTTTGTCCAGCGTCTGGATCACGCACAGACCCTGGCCCAGACCGAGCTGGAAAACGTCGTTCGCGCCCAGGAAGCCCTGGCCGTGAGCGTGTCGCTGGCGAAAACCCTGCGCAGCAAGCCCGCCACAAGCCGTGTGTTCAAAACCCGCAAGCGTCACTACCGGGTCGGCGAGGTGACGCGCGGCACTCGACAGCAGGAACAGCTGACCATCACCGACAGCTTTACCGGCAGCCCCATCAGCACCTTCGAAGCCACGTCCGACGGCTGGGCCCAGGTGCTTGAAACCCCTGAGGCGCCGGCTGTAATCACCCCACCCAAGCCGTCCTTCGCCACCCTGCGCGAAGAAGGCCGTGGGCTGATCCGTCAACGCGCGGCGATTGAGCGCACCATCGACGCCCAGCAGCTCAAGCTCGACGACCCACGCACCCGACAATCCATCGACCCGGCGGACTGGGACCATTGGCTCGACACCCAGGCGCGCCAACTCGATGGGGTGGCCGACGCGCTGGCTGGGGAGCATGCCAACCAAACCAGCGCCATGGACCTGGCCGAGGAGTTTCGCAACCATGCACGGGATATGCGCCGTACAGCGGAGCAACGCTGCAGCGCGGCGTATAAAAAACAATGGCCGAGCCTGGACGGCATCGATTACCTATGGCGCCACCAACAGATCGATATCAACTTGACCAGCCTGGCCGACCCGCAGCGGCCCACCTTGAGCGGGGATTTTTTCACGGAGTACGCGGTGTATGACAAGGCCCAGAAACCGCCGCAAGTGTTGTGGTACGCGCACTTTCACTACGCCACCGCCACCGCACCGGCAGCCGAATACACCCGTGCGCACCTGAAACTGCCCGAACAGCGCAAGTACACGCAAAAAGACTTGTTGAAGGCTCCAGTACAAGCGCGCTTGCTTGAACATAGCGAGCCGGGGGCGGTGCCGCTGCGCAGCATTTTGTATGTGCGCATCACCCCGCCGCTCGACCGCTTGTTCCTGGCCATCGCACCGCCTGCGGCGACCCGTGCCTGAAGCACGGGCCGCGCACCGGTCAGTGGGCGAACAGTGAGTTGCCCTTCTGGCCGGCCAGTTTCTCCGGCTTGATCAGGAAGCGTGCCAGGGCCGGCAGCAGCCACAGCGCACCGAACATGTTCCACAGCAGCATAAAGGTGAGCATCAGGCCCATGTCGGCCTGGAACTTAATGGCCGAGAAGATCCAGGTACACACGCCGATCGCCAGGCACAGGCCGGTGAACAGCACGGCTTTACCGGTTGATTTGAGGGTCTGGTAATAAGCTTCCTGCAACGGCAACCCCGCACGCAGGAAGCTTTCCAGGCGGCTGTAGATGTAGATGCCGTAGTCCACGCCGATCCCCACGCCCAGGGCGACCACCGGCAAGGTCGCCACTTTGACGCCGATGCCCATAAACGCCATCAGCGCGTTGCCCAACACCGACGTCAGCACCAGCGGCAGCACGATGCACAGAGTCGCGGCCCAGGAACGGAAGGTGATCATGCACATGGTGGCCACGCACAGGTACACCAGGATCAGGATGGTCAGCTCCGACTCCTTGATCACCTCGTTGGTCGCCGCCTCGATCCCCGCGTTACCGGCGGCCAGGATAAATTCCAGGCCGTCCTTGTTGTTTTCCTTGGCGAATTCCTGCACCGCATGCACTGCGCGGTCGAGGGTCTCGGCCTTGTGGTCGTTGAGGAACACCAGCACCGGCGCCAGGGAGCAATTGTTGTTGTACAGGCCGTCGGCGCGGGCGATGGAGTTGTTCAGTACATCGGGGTTGCGCGACAGGGTTTCCCATTTCAGGTTGCCCTCGTTCATGCCCTTGATCATCTGCTTGGACACGGTCACCAGCGAGATCGCCGACTGCACGCCCTCGGTGTTCTGCATCTTCCACATCAACTGGTCGATAGGCGCCATGGCTTCATAACGCGAACAGCCTTCGGCCTTGGTCTTGACCATCACCACCAGCACGTCGGAGCTGGTGGAGTAGTTGCTGATGATGAAGTTGTTGTCTTTGTTGTAGCGCGAATCCGGGCGCAGCTCCGGCGCGCCTTGATCAAGGTCGCCGATCTTGAGGTTCTGGCTGTACCAGAGGCCGCCACCAAAGGCGACCAACGCCAGGGCGATGGAGATCGGTGCAACTTTCGGGCTGGCAAAGTTCGACAGCAGGCGCCAGAACGGATGTTCGCGGTTTGCGTCTTTCTTGCTCTTGGCAATGGCGCGCCGGCTGATGCCGACATAGGAGATCGCCACCGGCAGCAGGATCAGGTTGGTGAACACGATCACCGCCACGCCGATGGACGCGCCGATGGCCAGTTCGCGGATCACACCGATGTCGATGATCAGCAGGGTGATGAAGCCCACTGCGTCGGCGAGGATCGCGATCATGCCCGGCAGGAACAACTGCCGGAACGTGCGGCGCGCCGCGGTCAGCGCGTTATCGGCCTCGCTGGATTGCAGGGCGATACCGTTGATCTTCTGCACGCCGTGGGAAATACCGATAGCGAAGATCAGGAACGGCACCAGCATCGAATACGGGTCCAACCCGAAGCCGAAAAAGTGCATCAGCCCCAGTTGCCAGATCACCGCCACCAGGGTCGTGCTCAACACCGCGATGGTGCTGCGCAGGCAATTGGTGAACCACAGCAACAGCACCAGGGTGATGACGAACGCGACGCCGAAGAACATCACCACCATCACCAGGCCGTCGATCAGGTCGCCGACCTTCTTGGCAAAGCCGACGATATGGATCTTGACGTTAGGGTTCTGCGCTTCGAACTTGTCGCGGATCTTGTCTTCGAGTTCGTGGGAGAACTTGCGGTAGTCCAGGGCGAGCAATTTGCCCTGGTCCTGCGGGTCCGGGTACGACTCCAACAACGGGATATCGACGATGCTCGATTTGAAATCGTTGGACACCAGACGCCCGACTTGTCCGGACTTGAGCACGTTGTTGCGCAGTTGGTCGAGGCTTTGCGGCGAGCCGTTGTAGCTCTGCGGGATCACCTCACCACCGGCGAAGCCTTCTTCGGTCACTTCGGTCCAGCGTACGCTGGGGCTCCACAGCGACTTGAGACCCGAGCGGTCGACGCCAGAGATATAGAACACCTCGTCGTTGATCTGCCGCAGAGTCTCCATGTACTCCTTAGTGAAAATGTCACCGTCCTTGGCTTCCACCGAGATACGCACCGTGTTGCCCAGGTTGGCCAGGTCGTTGCGGTGCTCCATCATCTTTTCGATGAAGGGGTGCTTGAGGGGGATCATTTTTTCGAAGCTGGTGGACGGGCGAATCAACGTCGCTTGCCAGAACAGGAACGCACTCACCAATAGGCAGATCACGATCACCGCCGGGCGATTGTTAAAAATCAGGCGCTCAAGAAAGGTCGCTTTATCGTTGTGATGACTGCTCATGCTTTCTCTGCCTTCTTATTGTTTTTCGAGTTCAGCGCCGGTTGGCTGGGCGACGCGCACACCGCCCTGCCCGGCCAGAATCAGGTTGCCATTGCCGGCCGCGGTCACCGCCGAGAGGGAAATGCGGTCCGGGCGGTTGAAAACGCTGAAGGTCTGACCGTCGTCGTGGCTGACCACCACGCTGCCACCGTTGCCCACCACCACCAACGAGCCATCTTCGAGCAATGTGGCGCCCGATAAACCGAACTCCAGGGCTCCGCGCGCGGCCTTGAGTTCGACCTGTTCCCAGGTGCTGCCGAAATCCGTGGAGCGGTAAAGATTGCCGCGCAAGCCATAGGCCAGCAGCGTTTGCGGCTGGACGGTGCCGATCACACCAAATAGCGAACCCTCGTAGGGGCCTTCGAGTTTTTCCCAGGTCTGGCCGTCGTCGCTGGAACGGAACATGCTGCCCTGCTCGCCGACGATAAACAGCCCGGCGTCCTTGATGGCGGCGATGGCGTTGAGGTGAAACTGGTCTTCGTTGTCGAGGCGGTCGCTGACATCTTCCCAGGTGTTGCCGCCGTCGTTGGTTTCCAGCAACGCACCGTAGGCGCCGACGGCCAAGCCGTGGCTAGCGTCCTTGAACCACACGTCGAGCAACGGCGCTTCGCGCTTGAGGTCTTGATACTGCTGGGTCCAAGTGGCGCCGCCGTCAGTGCTGGCGAGGATCTGCGCATCGTGGCCCACGGCCCAGCCGTGTTTGTCATCGACGAAAAACACGGCGGTGAGCAATTGCCGGGTGGGGACTTTGGCCTGGGCCCAGGTGGCGCCCTGGTCATCGGAATAGAGGATATGCCCGCGATCACCGACCGCCACCAGGCGTTTGCCGGCGTGGACCACGTCGATCATCAGGCCTTTGGCGGCCTTGGGGGATTCAATCGCAAACACCACTGCGGCGGGGGTATCGCTGGCGGCCTGGACCGCAGTCGGCCATGCAACGGCGCCAAACAGCGAGAGCGCTGTGGCCAGCAACGCAACTCTGCGTGCGGCGCGTGGGCGGCAGACAACCCAACCCATGACAGGCTCACTCATAGACCTTTCTCCCATTTATTATTGTTAGGTCTTGCCATCCCGGGCTCTGAAACCTGCAATCTAGAGCGCCTGGTGGAAGCTGGCGCCATCCTATCGGGCTTTCGAATCGTCTGACAATCGGTGCTACGTTATGTTTTGTTAACTGGCGGCGTTTGGCCATGCGGTGAATATAGCCGCATTCGTCAGGCTGATTGTGGCGGGCATGCTGAATTTTTATTCCATCTATTGAATTTTGGGAATTTTTATTCCATTAATAGCCTTCCTCACAACAATAATCCAAAGGAACAAAGGCTATGCGCGAACTCGGAATCGGCTTGATCGGCACAGGCTTTATGGGCCGTGCCCACGCCCTGGCGTTCAATAACGCCCGGGCGGTATTCGAATTGCCGGTGCACCTCAAGCTAGCCGCCCTGGCCGATGCCGACACCGAACGCGCCCAGCGCTGCGCGCGCGCCTGGGGTTTTGCCCAGGCCCACGGCGATTGGCAGGCGCTGATCGACGACCCCGCCGTCGACGTGGTGGCCATCACCACCCCCAACCACCTGCATTACCCCATGGCCATGGCGGCGATTGCCGCCGGTAAGGCGGTGTACTGCGAAAAACCTCTGGCCGTCAGCCTTGAACAGGCCGACGCCATGCGCCGGGCGGCGAGCACTGCCGGGGTGGTGACGCGGGTCGGTTACAACTATCAGCACAACCCCATGATCGGCCTGGCGCGGCAGATGATTGCCAACGGCGAGCTGGGCGAGATCATCAGTTTCCAGGGTGAATTCAGCGAAGACTTTATGGCCGACCCGCAGTCGCCGTGGTCATGGCGCTGCGAAGTCGAACATGCCGGCGGCGCCCTGGCGGACCTGGGCAGCCACTTGTTGTCGATGGCGCGTTATCTGGTGGGCGATGTCGTCAGCGTGTGCGCCGACACCCAGACCGTCCACAGCCAACGCCCTGCGGTCAGCGGCAGCGCCGAACGCAAGGCCATCGCGGTGGACGATCAGGTGCATGCCCTGCTGCGCTTCGCCAATGGCGCGCGCGGCACAGTGAGCAGCAGTTGGCTCAAACACGGTTATAAGAACCATCTGAGTTTTGAGATCAGCGGCACACAGGGCACATTGGCGTTCGATCAGGAACGTTTGAATGAACTGCGCCTGTACCGCGTCGGCCAGGACGGTTTCCAGCGCCTGCTGGCCGGCCCCGCCCTGCCCGGTTACGCGGCCTTCAGCCCGGCGGCGGGGCATCAACTGGGCTACAACGAATTGAAAACCCTGGAAGTGCAGGAACTGATCATGGCGGTGGCCGGCCAGGGCGCGGACGGCACTGACTTTGAAGCGGCGTGGGCCGTGGAGCGGCTGGCGACCGCGATTCGCCTGGCGGCCCGCGAGGAACGCTGGGTCAACGTGAGCGCGGTCTGACACACAACGCAAATCCTAAAAGCTGACAAATAATTCTGTGGTGAGCCGGCTTGCCCTGCGCTGGGCCGCGAACCGGCCCCACACCCAGGCACCTCGGCGTGTCAGCTGAAACCACATCGCCTGGAATGGCTATCAAAGGTGCGAGGGGGTTTGCCCCCGATAGCGGTGCATCAGTAAAAAAACACACCGGCTGAAACTCCGCCATCGGGGGCAAGCCCCCTCCCACCTTTAGATCAACTGCATACATTGACATCAGCGAGCAGGCTTGCCCTGCGCTGGGCCGCGAAGCGGCCCCACACCCAGGCACCTCGGAGAGTCAGCTGAAACCACATCGCCTGGAATGGCTATCAAAGGTGCGAGGGGGCTTGCCCCCGATAGCGGTGCATCAGCTAAAAAACCACAGGCTGACACTCCGCCATCGGGGGCAAGCCCCCTCCCACCTTTAGATCAGCTGCATACATTTACATTGGCGAGCAGGCTTGCCCTGCGCTGGGCTGCGAAGCGGCCCCACATCCAGGCACCTCGGAGTGTCAGCTGATACCACATCGCCCGGAATGGCTATCAAAGGTGGGAGGGGGCTTGCCCCCCGATAGCGGTGCATCAGCTAAAAAAGACACAAGCTGACACTCCGCCATCGGGGGCAAGCCCCCTCACACCTTTAGATCAGCTGCATACATTGACATCAGCGCAAGGCGCGGCGCAGGACCTTGCCCACGGTGGTCTTGGGCAGTTCGGTGGTGCGGAATTCCACGTAACGCGGCACTTTGTAGCCGGTCAGGTATTCCCGGCAGTGGGCAAGGATTTGCTCCTGGGTCAGGCTCGGATCTTTGCGCACCACGACAATCTTGACCTTCTCTCCGGTCACGCCGTCTTCCACGCCAATCGCCGCCACTTCGGCCACGCCGGGGTGCAGGGCCACCACGTCTTCGATTTCGTTGGGGTACACGTTGAAGCCCGAGACCAGGATCATGTCTTTTTTACGATCCACCAGGCGGATATAGCCGCGCTCGTCCATCACGCCGATATCGCCGGTGGCCAGCCAGCCCTCGGCATCCAGCACTTCGGCGGTTTCCTTGGGGCGCTTCCAGTAGCCCTGCATCACCTGTGGGCCGCGTACTTGCAGCTCACCCTGTTCGCCGATATCGGCGACTTCGCCGTCCTCGCGCATAAAACGCACCCAGGTGGAAGGCAAGGGCACGCCGATGCTGCCGGTGAATTCCATCTCGCGCATGCGCGAAATATCGATGGGGCTGATGCTCACTACCGGCGAACACTCGGTCAGGCCGTAGCCTTCGATGATCGGCAGCCCGGTGACTTCCTTCCAGCGCTTGGCGACTGCGGTGTGCGTGGCCATGCCGCCGGCGATGACCATGCGCAGATCGGAGAAGTCCCGCGCGCAGAATTCCGGGTTCTCCAGCAACCCGTTGAACAGCGTGTTGACCCCGGCAATGCCGTTGAAGCGCTCCTTGCGCAGGATCATCTGCACTCGCTTCACGTCCCGTGGGTTGGCGATCAGGATATTGCGCCCGCCCAGGCACATAAACATCAGGCAGTTCACCGTCAGGGAAAAGATGTGGTACAGCGGCAGCAAGGTCACGTTGGTTTCCTGCTTGTCCTGATCCAACTGGTCCCCGACCCACGCCTTGGCCTGCAACAGGTTGGCGATGATGTTGCGATGGCTGAGCATCACGCCCTTGGCATCCCCCGTGGTGCCGCCGGTGTATTGCAGAAACGCCAGATCATCCAGTTGCATGACCACCGGCTGCGGGTAAAGCGCCCGGCCCTGTTTCAACGCTTGATTGAAGCGCACCGAGCCGCGCAGGTTGAAGGCCGGAACCTGCTTTTGCACGGAGCGCAGGATGAAGTTCATCGCCGCCCCCTTAAAGGTGCCGAGCAGGTCGCCGATGGCGGCGATTACCACGCGTTTGACGCTGCTGCCTTCGATGACTTTTTCCAGGGTGTGGGCGAAATTTTCGAAGATCACCACGGTTTCGGCGCCGCTGTCCTTGAGCAAATGTTTGAGCTCATGGGCGGTGTACAACGGGTTGACGTTGACCACCACCGCCCCCGCCAGGATCGTGCCGAGCAAACAGATCGGGTACTGCAAGCAATTGGGCATCATCAGCGCCACGCGGTCGCCGCGCTGCACGCCCTGTTCCTGCAGCCAGGCAGCGAACGCAAAGCCTTGTACCTGCCAGTCGGCGTAGGTCATTTCGGTGCCGATGCTGACGTAGGCGATACGCTCACGGAATTTTTCCAGGTGTTCCAGGAACACCTCACGCAGCGACGGGTAGTCTTCGATGCCGGCGTCGATATCCGCCGGAACGCCGGGCAGATAAGCGTCCAACCAGATGCGTTCGCGTTGCTCCAGGCTGATAGCGTTCATGGCAGTCTCCTTGTTGTTGTTTTTGACAGCGCTATTTTTCGACGATGGCGGTAATGCCCAGCCCGCCGGCGGCGCAGATTGAAATCAGGCCACGACCGCCACCGCGTTCATGGATCGCCTTGGCCAGCGCCGCCAACTGCCGGCCGCCGGTAGCAGCGAACGGGTGACCGCAGCCGAGGGAGCCGCCGTTGACATTCATCTTGGCCCGCTCGATTGCTCCCAGCGGTGCCGCCAAGCCTAGCCGCTCGCGGCAGTAGTCGGGGTCTTCCCAGGCTTTGAGCGTACACAGCACCTGGGCGGCGAACGCTTCGTGGATCTCGAAGAAATCGAAGTCGGCAAAGCTCAAGCCTTCACGTTGCAACATGCGCGGCACCGCGTAGGCCGGCGCCATCAGCAAGCCTTCACTGCCGTCGACAAAATTCACCGCCGCCGTCTCGCCGGTGCGCAGGTAGGCCAGCACCGGCCAACCGTGCTCGGCCGCCCAGGCTTCGCTGGCCAGCAGCACCACCGAGGCGCCATCGGTGAGCGGCGTGGAATTGCCGGCGGTAAGCGTGCCGTTCTGGCGGTCATAGGCGGGGGACAAGCCGGCGAGTTTTTCCAGGCTGGCGTCGGCACGCAGGTTGTTATCCCGGGCCAGGCCACGATGGGGGCTGATCAGGTCGTCGAAGAAACCGCGCTGGTACGCCGCTGCCAGGCGCTGGTGACTGGTAAGGGTCAGTTCGTCCTGGGCCAGGCGTTTGATCTGCCAGCGCTTGGCCATTTCTTCGCAGTGCTCGCCCATAGACAGGCCGGTGCGCGGCTCACCGTTGCGCGGCAGCAGCGGCTTGAAAAACATCGATGGGCGCACCTTGAGCAGCGTCTTGAGCTTGTCGCCCAAGCCCTTGGCGCGGTTGGCCGCCAGCAAGGTGTGACGCAGGGACTCGTTGATGCCGATGGGTGCGTCGGAGGTGGTGTCGGCGCCCCCGGCGACACCCACTTCGATCTGGCCAAGGGCGATTTTATTGGCCACCAGCAACGCCGCTTCCAGCCCCGTGCCGCAGGCTTGCTGCACGTCGTAGGCCGGGGTTTCGGGCGACAACGTGGTAGACAGCAACGACTCGCGCGCCAGGTTGAAATCCCGCGAATGCTTGATCACCGCACCGGCGGCGAACTCGCCCAAGCGCTGGCCGTGCAGGTTGTAGCGGTCTACCAAGCCCTGCAGCGCCGCCACCAGCAAATCCTGGTTGCTGTCGTGGGCGTACACGGTGTTGGAACGGGCGAACGGAATACGATTGCCGCCGATGATCGCCACGCGACGGGTCGGCGCCGGGTTAAAACTGTAGTGACTCATTGAAGGTTCTCATTGAGGGACAGCAGACCGCGCAGATGGGGCTTGTCGCCCGCACCGTTGCGCACTTCGAAGGCGCGACGCGGGCCGCTGGCGGGTAAGTTCCACAGCGCAACCTGGCCGGGCAACAGGATCGGCAACTTGAATTCGCACTGCACCTCGGCGTGCTCCAGGCCACCCGGCGGTTGCTGGGCGGCGAGCGCGCGGCCCAAGGTCCACATGCCGTGGGCGATGGCGCGGCGAAAACCGAACAGTCTGGCGCCGATCACCGAGGTGTGGATCGGGTTGAAGTCCCCGGAGACTTTGGCAAACCGTCGCCCCAGGTCGGCCGGCAACAGCCACTTCTGAGTGCGTACCAAACTGTCTGAAGGCAGCGCCAGCGCTTCGTCCCAAGGCGCGCCGACCGGATCGGCCACGCCTCGGCGCAGATACAGACTGTCGCCCTCCCACACCAGTGCGCCAGCGCTATAGGCACGGGTGGCGATGCTCAGCGCCTGGCCCTTGGGGTGCGCGACCCAGCGTTCGGCATACACTTCCAGCCGCAACGCCTGGCCTTCCTGCAAGCGCTGATGCTGCCGGATACGGTTGGCCAAGTGCACCATGCCACTGGCCGGGTACGGAAAACTGGGGCGGGTCAACAGCATCAAGTGCAAAGGAAAGGCCAGCACATGGGGATAGGTCAATGGCACGCCCTGCTCACGGCGAAAACCGCAGGCGCGGCCATACGCGGCGATACCCTCAGCCGACAGCTCCACCGCCGGGCGCACCAGGCGCGCCTTGGGCAGCAGCGGCGCGCCGTCGAGCTTGGGTTTGCGCAGTGCGCGCACACCATCCAGCAGCAGTCGCGTGCGTGACGGCGGGGGGTCGATGATCTGCGTCAGGTCGTCCATGGCATCAGGCTCCCAACAGGCTTTGGCCGCAGACGCGCACCACTTGGCCGTTAACCCCACCCGACGCTGGATGGGCCAGCCAGGCAATGGTTTCGGCCACGTCGATCGGCTGCCCGCCCTGGGACAGCGAATTCATGCGCCGCCCCGCCTCGCGGATCATCAACGGGATGCGGGCAGTCATCTGCGTCTCGATAAAGCCCGGCGCCACGGCATTGACCGTAACCTGCTGGGTCGCCGCCCGTGGCGCCAGCCCTTGCACCAGGCCGATCACCCCGGCCTTGGAAGTGGCGTAGTTACTTTGCCCGAGGTTGCCGGCGATGCCGGAAATCGACGACACGCACACAATGCGCCCGCCCGCATTCAGGCCCTGGCCGTCCAGCAACGCATTGCTCAGGCACAGCGGCGCTTGCAGGTTGACCGCCAGCACACTCTGCCACGCCGCTTCGCTCATCTTGGCGATGGTTTTATCGCGGGTGATCCCGGCGTTATGCACCACCACATCGAAGGCGCCGTACTGGCTGACATGGGCCTGCAACGATGAGGCGGCGTCGGGCGCGGTGATATCCAGCGGTAATGCCGAACCGTTCACAGAGTCGGCGGCCTTTTGCAACGCAGCCTGGGCCTGGGGCACGTCCACGCACACCACGTGCGCGCCGTCGCGAGCCAGTACTTGAGCGATCGCCAGGCCGATGCCGCGGGACGCACCGGTAACCAACGCACGGCGGCCGGCGAACGGCTTATCCCAATTGACCGTGACGTGACCATCCACCGGGGCTTCCACGCGCACCACCTGCCCCGACACATAGGCCGAACGGCGTGACAGGAAAAACCGTAGGCTGCTGTCTAGCGCGTCTTCAGCCCCCGGCGCTACGTACAGCAACTGCACGGTGATGGCCCGGCGCAGTTCCTTGGCCAGGGACCGCACCAGACCTTCGAGGGCGCGCTGGGCGATGGCTTGGGGCAAGTCCGCGCAGTGCTCCGGCGCCGTGCCGAGCACCACCACCCGCGCGTGCTGGCCGAGGCGTCTGGCGTTGCAGTGGAAGAACGCGTACAGCTCGTCGAGTTGTTCCAGGTTAGCCACGCCGCTGGCATCGAACACCGCGCCCTGCACCTTGACCGTGGAGGGCGCCTTGAGCGTCGCCGCAGTGGCGGCCACCGTGTCGGTGGCGCTAAAGATCCGTTGCACCTGGGCCGTCAGGCGCCCTGCCCCGGCGACGATCACCGGATTGACCAGGCCCTGCTGGCCACTGCGATGGCGCTGCAGCGGCAAGGGCTGGGGCAAGCCCACCGCCTGGGCCAGGCGACGGCCCCAGGGGGAATTGACGAAGGTTAGGTAGCTGTCACTCATATCAGCAATCACTCTCAACACATTCTGACCGTGTAAACCCGATCCAATGTGGGAGGGGCTTGCCCCCGATAGCGATCTATCCGACACCGGCTCATTGGCTGAACCACCGCTATCGGGGGCGAGCCCCCTCCTACATTGACCGGGGTTTTCTTAGTTGACCGAGGCGTTTTCGCCCTGGGCCGTACGACGCTTGGCGACCGGTTCCAGCGCCTGCTTGCGTTGCTGCAACGCCTCCAACAATCCGAAGTCCTGAGGGAAGTCATCCACCTGGATGCCGTGATCGGCGTATTCCACGTAGCGGGCGAGCAAGGTGTCTTCGTCGTCGCTGATCAAGTCCAGGGCCCGGGCCTTGATGCGCCAGGCGGTAAACGCAGTGGTCGATACCGGCAGCGGTTCGAGCAGGCCCTGCTTGATCGCCGGCTTGAGGCGCGCTTCGATCAGCTCGACCTGGGGCAGCAAACGGAAACCCAGTTCGCCGTAGGCCAGCTTGTCGATTTCCGGGCGCGGGATGTAGGAATCGGCCAGCAAGCGGTCGCGGGTGGCACCGGGGGTCTGCACCGCATCGGCGACGTCGGCCAACAAGCGGTCCGACGGTTTGCGCAAGGGCAGACCGAAGGGAAAACTCAAGGCCCGCAGCACACGCGCGGCGGTTTTGGAGGGGTAATTGTCGAGCACTTCGGCCAGGGCTTCATGGGCACGCAGCAACGCGTCCTGGGCCGACCAATGCACCAGCGGCAGGTCCGCCTGGGGCCGGCCATCGTCCTCAAAGCGTTTAAGCACGCAGGACAAGATGTACAGCTGCGACAGCACATCCCCCAGGCGCCCGGTCAGGCTTTCCTTGCGTTTGAGCGCACCGCCCAGCACGCCCATGGAGATATCCGAGATCAACGCCAACACCACCGACAGCCGATTGGCCTGGCGGTAGTAGGACGCCAGCGCCGGTTCGGTCTTGGCCGGTGCGGCAATCAGCTTGCCACCGGTCAGTGCATGCACCGCCGCGCGTACGGTATTGGCCAGCACAAAACTCACGTGGCCGAACATGGCGCTGTCGAAGGCTTCCAGGGCCTGGCGCCGGTCCGGGTTGCGCGCCGCTTCCATCTCGCGGAACACATAGGGGTGGCAACGGATCAGGCCCTGGCCAAAGATAATCAGGCAGCGCGTCATGATGTTCGCGCCTTCCACGGTGATGGCGATGGGGCTTTGCTGATAGGCGCGGGCCAGGAAGTTATTGGGGCCCATGCAGATGCCCTTGCCGGCGACGATGTCCATGCCGTCGTTGACGATCATCCGCGCCCGCTCGGTAACGTGGTACTTGGCGATGGCCGAGATCACCGAGGGTTTCTCACCAGCATCCAGGGACGCCACCGAGACTTTGCGCACCGCGTCGCAGGCATACAAATGCCCGGCCATGCGCGCCAGCGGCGCCTGCACCCCTTCGAACTTGCCGATGGGCAGGCCGAACTGTTTACGCATGGCGGCGTAGGCCGTCGTTCCCCGTACCGCCACCTTGCCCAGGCCGACGTTGGCCGACGGCAGGGAAATCGCGCGGCCGGCGGCCAGGCATTCCATTAACATGCGCCAGCCATTGCCAACCTGCTCGCGGCCGCCGATCACCCAATCCAGTGGGATAAATACGTCTTTGCCGGTGGTCGGGCCGTTCTGGAACACCGCGTTAAGCGGCCAGTGCCGCCGGCCGCTGTTGACGCCGGGGTGGGCGGTGGGAATCAACGCACAGGTGATGCCCAGGGAGCCGGCCGCGCCGAGCAGGCCGTCCGGGTCTTCGGCGCGGAATGCCAGGCCCAGCACCGTGGCGATCGGGCCGAGGGTGATGTAGCGCTTGTCCCAGGTTACGCGAAAGCCCAACACCTCCTGCCCTTCATGCACGCCTTTGCAGACGATGCCCACATCGGGAATCGCCCCGGCATCGGAGCCGGCATAGGGGCTGGTCAGGGCGAAGCACGGGATGTCTTCGCCACGGGCCAGGCGCGGCAGGTAATAATTGCGCTGCGCCTCGGTGCCGTAATGCAGCAGCAGTTCGGCCGGGCCCAGGGAGTTGGGCACCATCACCGAAATCGCCGCCGCCGAGCAACGGGTGGACAACTTCATCACCACTTGGGATTGGGCGTAATGGGAGAAGCCTTTGCCGCCGTATTGCTTGGGAATGATCATGCCGAGAAACCCGGCGCTCTTTGTGTACTGCCAGCCTTCGGGCGACATGTCTTGCCAGACCTGGGTGGTTTCCCAATCGTTGGCGATGTCGCACAGGGTTTCCACTTCGTTATCGAGAAACGCCTGTTCCTCGGCACTCAGGCTGGCCGGAGCGGCCTGTAACAGCCGCTGCCAGTTGGGCTTGCCGCTGAATAGTTCGGCGTCCCACCACACCGTGCCGGACTCGATGGCTGCGCGCTCGGTATCAGACATGGCCGGCATGATCGTACGAAACAGGCCGAGGGCTTTGCTGGTCAACAGCGCGCGGCGCAAGGGCTTGATCGTCATCAGCAGCGCGGGCGCCACCACCAGCAGCGCCGCGACCGTGACGCCAACACCGGCGACCACGGAGAACAGGTAACCAAATGCCAGCCACACCAGGCTGCCCCCCAACCACTGGGCCGCCGCCGCTTGTCGATACGCCAGGGCAAGCGCCGCTACGAAACCCGCCAATAACCAGATAACCATGGGATACCTCTACTCGATTCAGGGCACGACAGCTACGCAGCTCGCTAAAACGCGACAGCGGCGTAACGCCACACTACAAACTGGGAAACACAAATTCAAATTTTGTTTTGAAATTTTTATTTAATGCTTGGGCCAAAAAATAGCGGCTGAGCGGGCTCAGCCGAAGTGTTGAAAAATGGTCGAACGAGGCAGCCAGATGCGCTGACTGCCCTCGCTGATCAGCCCAGGATCAGAACGCGTAAGTGGCCGACACACTCACCACATCACCCGACGACTCGGCTTTACCGTCCAGACGCGCGCCGCCCAGGCGATCGACGTTTTGAGTCTTGAGCTTGACCTCCTGAACGAACTGGTGGGAATACGCCAAGTCCAGGCTCAAGCCCTTGACGGCTTTAACGTCGTAACCGGCGCCCAAGGACAGGAACGTACGGTCGCCGTCGGGAATCCGCGGGTCGCGTGTCGAGTTGCGGGTGGGTGTCTGGTCAAGGGCCACACCGGCGCGCAGGGTTAGTTCATCGGTCAAGCGATAGTCGCCGCCCAAGGAATACATCCAGGTGTTCTTGTAGTTGTAGGGAATGGAGACAACCGTGGTGCCTGCGGATTCGAGGGTCAGGTCCTTGAACGATGACCATTCGGTCCAGGTGACGCTTGCGCCCATAGTGAAACGGTCATTGAACTGATGCACCCAGTCCAGGCCCGCTGTGGCGGGAATGTCCAGTTGCACGCTGGCATGGGCACCGTTCGGGTACAACTCAAGCCCTGGATAGGCGGTATTGACCAACGTACCGGTGCCGCCAAACGGGCTCGGCTGGGTCATCAGGTTATTGGAGAACTGATCGGCACGGACAGTGTACTTGCCGGTCATCTTGTTCTTGATCTTGGCGTGGTAGTTCAGGCCCAGCGTGTCGCGGTCGGTGGGTTTCCACACGATACCGGTAAACCAGCCGGTCGAAATATTGTCGACCTTCACCCGCATCAGTGCGGTGCCCACATCCGATGGGAAGTTGATGCCGCCCAGGACCGAATCGGACACGGCGGCGGCGGACAGCAGGTCGACGTTCTGACTGACGAAGCCCTTGCTGTGCTGCACGATCAACCCGCCGCCAAGGGAGAACTGATCGTTGACCTTGAAGGACAAGGAGCCTGTGAGCCCCACTGTTTCGATTTTGGTGTCCACGGCAAAGTCGCGCAGTTTGGAATTTTCATCCCAGGTGGAACGCATGCCTTGTGGGACGACCTGGCTCAAGCCAAACGCGAACCGGTCCCCAAGGGGCATGACCATAAAGCCGGTGGGTAACCAGGCGGTAAAACCGCCCTCGCCGCCGTCGTTGTTATTCTGGGTGGTCGCAGCCAGGTCAGGGAAACCGTTGGCGTCCAACGGTGTGCTGGAAGTCGGGTTGCCGGTGTAGTCGAAGGCATCGCCCTTGTACTTGATCTTGATGCGCGCGTAATCGACGGTGAGTTGCGCCACATTATGGTCGACGAAGGCCATGGCCGCCGGGTTGTTGTACGCCGAGCTGGGATCGTTTTTAAACAGCGAACCGCCGGCAAAGGCCCGGCCCCAGCCTGGTGCGCCATAGGTGGGTGTTGAAAAACCGCCGGCCTGAACAGGTGCGGTCATCACCACGCCGCCTATCAATGCCAGCCCCAGCAAAACCTGCATCTGTTGTTTCTTATTATTCATGCGGCACTCCTTATTATTATCGCTCTGAGCCGGCCCTGCCGGTTCGTCTTGCTGCCTGGCCCTGCTTGAACCGGCGCCCGGTAAGGGCGCCGGCTTTTTTACGGGTGATCAGCCCTTCGTTCTCAGCCGACCATCAAGGCACGATGGTCAGCGCTGGGCTTGGGGTGACGCTCAGACTGACGACGGTGCAGCTGCCGCTCAGGGTCTGGTTAGCCGCCGTCAGCACCCCGCCGCTGTAACCCACGGCGATGGTGGACGGGCCGCAATTGGAAGCCGGGTACAGAATCGAGGCAGCGATGGTGTAGCCGACGTTGGTCACGGAACCCGCCGACGGGCCGGTGGCGGACAGGGTCCAAGGCAGCCCGGTGATTTTCGGCAAGGCGCAGAGCCCGCCACCGGTTACCGCTACACCGGTGATTTTGGCAACGCCAGTGGCGTCAACATTCCCGGTGAAGGTAGCACCGCAGTTAACGGTGCCCTGGAACGAAGAAGGTGATTTCACCGAAATCGTCCCTGGCGCGGTGAAGCTGGTATTTACCGGAGCGATGCTATAGGCGTTCGCCATCGACGCAGCACCCATGCAGACAGCCAAAGCAGACAACGATACGAGGGTTTTCAAGCTTTTCATTGTTTTTCCTCACATGTTATGGCGAATTCATTTCGCCAGGGGGTAATGGCCATGAACGAGAGGTCACGGTGAAACTGCAGAACTTCCCTTTCCAGCCAAATCTCAATGTAATTACCGCTATTAACGTGTGTTGCTATTCAACGACCTTGAAGTTAGGCGGCATCTTGATCGACACCGTTTTAATCTTGCAGTCTTCGCCAATCGGCACATTGGCCGCTTCCAACTTGCCGGTGGCGTTATCCCAGGTGCCGTCGGCGGTGGAAGGACCGCACTTACCGCCCAGGCCGAAAGCATGTACGTCGACACTGATTTTCGACATGGACCCACTACGACTGTCTTTAGCCACCAATACCCACGGCAAGTTAATCGCTTCGACCCGGCTGCACTTGAGGCCGCCGTCGAATTCAACTTTATCGACATTGACCGATGAACCATCGGCCGCCACTTTCCCCGCCACTTTAATGGTGCAATCGGCGCTGATCAGCGCGCCCTTGGAAAAACTGATCGGCCCCTGGGCCGTAAAGGCGCTGCCGGCCGGTTCGATACGGGCAGCCTGGGCCTGGTGATAGGCGATCAGGCCCAACGCAGCCAGTACAACATGGGCAGTGAATTTGGCAGGTGCTTGCATGGTGGACGTCCTTCCCTTTAATTGTTTTTGTTCGGGTCAAACACAACTTGCTGAAAACTTGAGCGATAAATCGAGGGCGACAAAACCCCCACGCTGGATATATCTGGCGCCGTTAACGCTCGCTTTAATTACATTAGAACGGGGTCGCGTTATTCCCGTACTTTTCCAGGTATTTCAAACGCTGTGACGGCTGCAGATTGGTCAGGGTGATATCCCCGGCATAATGCTTAAGTACCCGATGGTCCATGCGTCGGCGCCACAAGTACGGCACATAAGCCCAGACAATCATGCTCGCATAACCGTAGGGAAGTTGCGGCGACTCATCGAAATGACGCAGCGACTGATAACTGCGCGTGGGGTTGGCATGGTGGTCGGAATGGCGCTGCAACTGGAACAGAAAGATATTGGTGACAATCCGATTGCTGTTCCAGGAGTGCCGTGGCGAGCAGCGCTCATAACGACCGTTGGGCAACTTCTGACGTTTAAGGCCGTAGTGTTCGACATAGTTCACCACTTCCAGCAGCGAAAATCCGTAGATGCCCTGAATAATCAGAAATGGAATCACCGCGGCACCCAGCCAGGCGATCATCGCGCCCCACAGCACCACGCTGTACATCCAGGCACTGAGCACGCCGTTTTTCCAGTGCCAGGCCGGCAGGCCCAGTTTGCGCAGGCGTTCACGCTCCAGGTTCCAGGCCGAACGTGCGCTGAACCACACCGAGCGCGGCAGGAAGGCCCAGAAACTCTCGCCCAGACGCGAGCTGGCCGGGTCTTCCGGGGTGGCCACGCGGACGTGATGGCCACGGTTGTGTTCGGTGTAAAAGTGCCCGTAAAAGGTCGGCGCCAGGGTGACCTTGGCCAGGAACACTTCCAGGGGTTTGGGTTTGTGCCCCAGCTCATGGGCGGTGTTGATCGCAATGCCGGTGGCGGCGCCGGTCGACATGGCCATGCCCAGGTAAGTGAACCAGCTCGGTTCGCCATGCAATTGCGTGCGGGCGGTGACGTAAGTGGCCAGCTGGGACATCCAGTTAGCCGGGTCGAGATGGGCGGTGGCCCGAATCAGCCCGCCGTCGATGATCCAGGCGATACCGCCCGCAGCGAGCCAGCCGGTGATCACCACCGAGGCGATGACGAACAGCACGCCGGTGTAGACGATCCAGCGGTAATAGCGTTGGGATTCGAGGTGGCCGACGGCGGATTCCGGCGGGTTGCTGACGTCTTCGCCGAGCAGGCCGTCGATCAGCGGGATCAGGCCGAAGATCACCAACACCCCGACCCACCACAGTTGCTGGATACCGGTGCTGATCGCCAATGCCCCGGACAACAGCGGTGTGGCCAGGGGCATGATGCCCAGCCACCACAGGTGGCGTTTACCGTCGGCCCATACGGTCGGTGCTGTAAGGGTCTGGTTCATGGCAGCCTCCGGGCGACACGCGCCGACAGAGGGGCACACAGCAGGTGCAGGGAGCGCAGAAGGCTGCGGGAACATAAACGGGCGACAAAAGGCGTTTTTTTCATTGTTATTCGCTCTTAGGCACTTCAAAAAATTCATTTCAAAATAAATATTGAAATATTTTTTTAAATAGATAGCGCGGAATCGTTAGGTCGTCAACTACTTTGTCGAGGGCTTTTTGACGTGACTGCGCAGTCTGTTTTTCTGCTCTGCAGTCAGGTCTCTAAAACAACCTTTTGCCTCGCCCTCGGCCACGACCCACCTCACGATTATTTATTCGCCAGCGCAACGGGCGGGGGTAGAGGCGCGACGTTTTGCAGCGGCCGCGCACGCTTGGCCACCTGCTGCACCAGCTCCACCACCCGCGCCGTGGCGGTAATCGGCAGCATATGGCCGCGCCCCTCCACCAGTTGCAGTTTCAGGCCCGGCACCGCGTCGGCGAGGGCCTGACCGTGCTTGCGAAAGTCCAGCACGCGGTCCTGGGCACCGTAGATCAGGCCAATGGGCAAGGTCAGGCTCGTGTAGCGCTTGACCATCTGCGGCAGGTCATCGTTGACCAGGGCAATTTCACTGGAGGCGGCATAGAAGTTGTTCGGGCGCATGCCCAGCAACCCCCCGCCGCGGGTGGCGAAATCGTCTGGGGCGGGGTCCGGCGCGAAGACGCCCTTGACCACCGTGCGGCGGGTCAACAGGCCAATGGGCACTGTCAGCGTGTGGGCGACCCAGCGGCGCAGCCAACCGGGACGTACCGCCAGTGACCAGAACACCAGCGGCAAAGTCGGTTGGGGATGAGTCAGCGGCGCCACCAGCACAAGGCCCGCTACCGTCTCAGGATGATCCAGGGCCAGCGCCAGCGAAATCGCACCGCCCAGTGAGTGCCCCAGCACCAGAGGTTTGTCCAAGCCCAGGGTCTGCATAAACCTGGCAATCTGCCGCGCCTGCCCCGGCAAGTCGGCTGCGGTGCCTGCGTGGCGCGTGGAATAACCCGAGCCCGGACGATCAAGGGTGATCACCCGAAAGTGCTCGCGCAACTGCGCGGACAAGGCGTAGGTGAGGTTGCGACTGCTGCCCATCAGCCCGTGAATCATTACCAGCGGCGGGCCTTTGCCCTCGTCCCTATAGTGGAAGCGTTCGCCGTCGACCTCGACAACATGCCCGTCGCGCGGCACCGCCGCTTCAATGCGCCGCGTCATCCAGGCGCTAAAGCCCCAGGCCAGCACACACGCTCCCACACCCGCAGCCACCACCCATTCCATCGTCATGCGCTCGGTCCTCTGCATTCCCTGCCGCCGCGCACCCCACCGGAATTGGTCGGGCTTCGGCCACCGTCCACACCCTGGACCCGAACCTCATGCACAGCGTGCGCGTCCGTCGGACAAATCGCACATTTGAGACAAGGACCTAGCGTAGGCGATATTTTCAGGTAGATTATTTAAAATCTTTTTTAAAATAATTAATTAAATTTTCCTTTGCAATGGCGTTCTCTCCACACGACAAAACAAAAACAGGAGCACCTGCGATGCCCACCAAGGACAGCCTATGAATGCCCACAGTGACTCGATCGACATCGCCATCATCGGTTCAGGCTTTGCCGGCCTGTGCATGGCCATCAAACTCAAGGAAGCCGGGGTTCGCGACTTCTTCGTCGCCGAACAGGCCGACAGCCTCGGCGGCACCTGGCGCGACAACCACTACCCCGGTTGTGCCTGCGATGTGCAGTCCCATGTTTATTCGTTTTCGTTTGCGCCCAACCCGAACTGGACGCGGCAGTTCGCGCCGCAGGCGGAAATCCGCGCTTATTTGGAGCAATGCGCCGCGCGCTTCGAGCTGGCGCCTTACCTGCGCTTCGGCATGGGGCTGACCCGTGCGGTATTCGACGAAGCACAGCAACGCTGGCATTTGAGTTTCAGCAATGGCCGCCAGGTGAGCGCACGGGTGTTGGTATCCGGGATGGGCGGCCTGTCGCGTCCGGCGCTGCCGGATATTCCGGGCCTGGACAGCTTCAAGGGCAAGCGCTTCCACTCCCAGCAGTGGGACCATGAATACGCGTTGAAAGGCAAGCGCGTGGCCGTGATCGGCACCGGCGCCAGTGCGATTCAATTCGTACCGCAGATCGCTGCGCAGGTGGCCCACCTCGACCTGTTCCAACGCACGCCGCCGTGGATCATGCCCAAGCCCGACCGGGCGATCTCGCCGTTCGAACGCTGGCTGTTCAAGCACCTGCCCTTCACCCAGCGCCTGGTGCGCGGCGCGTTTTACTGGGCGTTGGAAGGCCGCGTGGTGGGCTTTGCGCTGCACCCGCGGCTGATGAAGACGGTGCAACGCATCGCCCTGCGCCATCTGCATAAACAAGTGGCGCGCCCTTCCCTGCGCAAAACCCTCACCCCGAACTACACCATCGGCTGCAAGCGCGTGCTGATCTCCAACGACTATTACCCGGCCTTGTCGCGCAGCAATGTGGAGGTGGTAACCGAGGCCGTGCAGCGCATCGAGCCGGACGGGGTGATCACCGCCGACGGCATCAAGCACCCGGCCGATTGCTTGATCTTCGGCACCGGTTTCCAAGCCAGCGACCCCCTGCCCCGTGGCTGCATCATTGGCCGCGACGGCGTGGACCTGATGGACACCTGGCGCGACGGCGCCCATGCCTATAAAGGCACCACGGTGCCGGGCTACCCAAATCTGTTCCTGATCATCGGGCCCAACACCGGGTTGGGGCACAACTCGATGATCCTGATGATCGAGGCCCAAGTGGCCTACATCCTCGACGCGCTCAAGCAGATGCAACGCCAGCGCATTGCCACAGTGGAGGTCAAACCGTCGGTGGAACAGGCCTATAACACCCATCTGCAGGACAAACTCAAGCGCACCATCTGGAACACCGGCGGTTGCCAGAGCTGGTACCTGGACCCGCGCACCGGCAAAAACACCACGCTCTGGCCTGGCTCGACCTGGCGCTTCAAGCAGGTCACCCGCCAGTTCGCGCTCAAGGACTATGTAGCGGGCGTGACGACGGCCAACGCCACGCCGCGCACAGTCGCGGTGGCCCACGCCAATATCGAAGGGAGCCTGTCATGAAGTCATTCAACGGTCGCGTGGCGGCCATTACCGGCGCCGCGTCCGGCATGGGGCGCGCCTTGGCCCTGGCCTTGGCTCGCGAAGGTTGCCACCTGGCGCTGGCGGATAAAAACGCTCAAGGCTTGGAGCACACCCAGGAATTGATCAAGACCTCCACCCTGTCGCCGGTGCGGGTTACCACCCAGGTGCTTGATGTGGCCGACCGCCAGGCCGTGGAGGACTGGGCCGCGCGCTGCGTGGACGAACATGGCCAGGTCAACCTGGTGTTCAACAATGCCGGCGTGGCGCTGTCGAGCACCGTGGAAGGCGTGGACTACGCGGACCTGGAGTGGATCGTTGGCATCAATTTCTGGGGCGTCGTCCACGGCACCAAGGCGTTCCTGCCGCATCTCAAGGCCAGTGGCGAGGGGCATGTGATCAACACCTCCAGCGTATTCGGGCTGTTTGCCCAACCCGGCATGAGTGGCTACAACGCCACCAAGTTCGCCGTGCGCGGTTTTACCGAGGCACTGCGCCAGGAACTCGATCTGCAACGCTGCGGCGTGTCGGCCACCTGTGTCCACCCCGGCGGCATCCGCACCGACATCTGTCGCAGCAGCCGCATCGACGCGAACATGACCGGCTTTCTGATCCACAGCGAGCAACAAGCCCGCGCCGACTTCGAAAAACTGTTTATCACTGATGCCGACCAGGCCGCCAAAGTGATCCTGCACGGCGTGCGCAAAAACAAGCGTCGCGTGTTGATCGGCCGCGACGCCTACGCCCTCGACCTGCTCGCCCGCTGCCTGCCGGCGGCCTATCAGGCGCTGGTGGTGTTCGCCAGCAAGCGCATGGCCCCCAAGCCGCGCACGCCGGTGTTCGAAACCAATGACGAGTCCCGTCTCTGAACAGGAGCACAGCCCATGCTACCCATCCGTCGCGATGTCCGTTTTGCCCTACCCGCCGAGCGCATCAAGGACTGGCACGCGCAAGGTCCGTTCGTTACGCACTTCTTCAACGCCCTGTCGCTGCTGTTTCCCCAGGGTGAGCTGTTTTTTATGGACAGCGTGCGCCACTACCGTCAGCGCATCGACGACCCGCTGTTGAAAAAGGAAATCCAGGGCTTTATCGGCCAGGAAGCCATGCACAGCCGCGAACATGTGGCCTATAACGATCTGCTGCAAGCGGCGGGCCTGCCGGCGCATACCCTCGACCGGCGCTTGAAATTCATCCTCGACTGGCAGAAAAAACACCTGCCGCCGGCTTTCAACCTGGCCGTGACCATCGCTCTGGAGCACTACACCGCCATGCTGGCCGAGATCCTGCTCAGCGACCCGTCGCGCTTCGGCCACTCACTTAAGGGCTACCAACAAATGTGGTACTGGCACGCCCTGGAAGAAACCGAGCACAAAGCGGTGGCGTTTGACGTATGGAATACGGTGATCAAGCCTGGGCCCGCGCGCTACCTGCTGCGCACCGGGACCATGTTGACCACCACGCTGTTGTTCTGGCTGGTGGTGCTGGATTTTCATGTGCGCTTGCTGGTGGCCGACCGCAAGGCGGGAGGCTTTCTCAAAGGGTTCTGGCGCATGCTCAAGTTTCTGTACGGTCCCAAAGGTGTATTCCCGCGCATGCTGGTGCCGTGGCTGCATTACTTCAAACCGGGCTTTCACCCATGGGATCACGACAACCGCGCGCATCTGGCCGGTATCGACGCGTTAGTCGAGGATATCGAACAGACCCGCCGCCGCTACGAATCCGCCTAGGTCTGCGCCAGCGCCGCACGCTCGCGCACAAAGCCCTGCAATTGATCGCCCGGCAGCGCCTTGCTGAAATACCAGCCCTGGATAAACAGCTCGCTGCCGGTGTTCAGGAAGGCCAGTTGCTCGGCGGTCTCGACGCCTTCGACCACCACGCCCAGGTTCAGCGCTTCACAGAACCGCAGCATGCCCGTCAGGACCTGGGCGCCCTTGGGGTCGTGCTGGGCAACTACGAAACTGCGGTCGATCTTGATGAAGTCCACTGGAAACTGGTGCAGATAACTAAGGGCCGAAAACCCGGTGCCAAAATCATCGATGTACACCTTGGCGCCAATCGCCTGGAGTTTCTGAATGGTCTGGCGGGTGGCCTGGATATCGCTGACCAGGGCGTCTTCGGTGATTTCCACGGAAACCAACCCGTGAGCCTGGGCCAGAATGCCGACCAGGCGTTCGCCGTAGGCGGCATCGGTCAAGGTCGCACTGGAGATATTGATAGTCATGGGCAGCGTGAATCCGAGCTTTTGCCACTGCTGGTATTGGCGCACGGCTTGGGACGCTACCCACATATCCACGTCCGGCATCAACTGCGCCTGAGCCAGCCACTGCAGAAATTCCCAGGGCGAATGCACCGTGCCCTGGCCATCGCGGGCACGCATCAAGGCTTCGCAACCGGTGCACAGGCCGGTGAGGGTCGAGACTTGGGGTTGGAATTCCAGATAAAAATCATAGTCGCTGATCTGCTGGATGCGGCTCAGCTCATTGGCTTGGCGCGCCAGGGTTTTGTGGGAGGTCAACACCGGGTCGAGCTCGCGCAGCCGGCCTTTTTCCTCCAGGCCACGGAAGGTCATGTCCAGGGACTTGAGGTATACCGTGCCGCCTTCACTGGCCTGGCGATACATGGCCCGTACATACGGCGCATAAACCAGCGTGCCCAGCCCCAGCAACGCCACCTGCAACCCGACCGCCGCCAGGTCGCCATGGGTGCTCAGATAAGCATTGAGCAGCACCGGCGAGGTGAACGGCACGCTGGCTACCGCCGGCGACACCCAGCCCATATGCACCACCCCCAGAGCCAGCATCGCGTTCAAGGCAGGTACTAACAGAAAGGGCATGAACAGCCGCGGATTGAGGATGATCGGCAAGCCGAACAACAGTACCTCGCTGACGTTGAACAGCGACAACGGCAAACTCGCCACCGCCACCAGGCGCATGGACTGACTCTTGGAAAACAGCAGAATCGCCAGCAATAGGCACAACGCACTGCCAGACCCACCGATAAACGCAAAACTGCCGAGCAGACCGCTGTTCAACAGGTACTTGATCGGCTCGCCGGCCGCCAGTGCCGTGCCATTAAGCACCACGGCCTGATCCAGCACATCGAACAGCGGCTGCATGGCGTACACGCCGTGAATCCCGAAGAACCACAGCAGCGAGTTCATCAACGTCACAAACAAGCCGCTGCCGTAAGGCGACTGCAGCGCACCCAGCACCTGCGGCCCCTGCAACTGCGCCACATAAGGCACCTGTAGCAGCAGAGACAGCACTATCACCAGTACCAGAGCGGTGATGGCGCCGGGCACCACCATATTGATGGTGCCGCGCAGGTTGTGCCCTACCAGGTCCTCATTGACCAGCCGAGTCCAACGATAACGGTGCAGCCATGCCATCGCCGGCACGTTTAGCAGCGGCGAGGCGATGGCGATAAACAACACAAAGGTCGCCGAGGCTCGCGGGTAGTCACGCAGAATGAACGTCGCCACCACCACATGAGCCAGGCACAGAAAGGCAACCGGCAACTGCGGTAGGCGATGCTGAATTGCCAACATGTAACCAATGGACGCTGCCACAAGCAGCGGGATGACCGAGCTGATCTGGTTATGCAGCCCAGCGAGGAACGCCACCACCGAAGGCTCGAACCCCAGCACCCGCGCGAATTCGGACAGAATCAGGAAACCGGCCGACACCAGCAGGCAGGGCAGAATCCACAACAACCCTTCGCGGATCGCCCGCAATGACTCAGTGCTGGCCAATGCGGCCAGGCGCTGGGTGAAGAAAAGTTTGGAGAGCGTTTGCACCATGACCCATCCCTCTGCCCATCGCATACGCCCTTTAAGGCAGGGCCCCGTAAACACGGGCTAACGCTACACGTCCTGGCATCGGGAGCGAAAGAGATTTGAAGGATGGGCATGCAATTTTATTGGCTGGCTGTCGCAGCATCGGTAAGTTTTCGCTGACGATTTATTGAACTTTCGGAACAGCTAAAATTCCTAATCTCTCTTGAACGGGTACTATTGCCGGCTTTTGAAGCGTTATGGGCAGCCCGGTGAAGTCTCAGGCTGAGGTGCCCATTCAGGGAAACAGCGCCTGAGTGGTATCAGGTACCAAGGAGGTAAGCTCGAAATGCAACATAAGTTGTCGAATGCGATGCGCCCACTGCTGCTTAACGCAGCGCTGTGGTTAAGCGGTGTAGCTCTGCTGTTTTTGATCAAAGATGTGATCGAAGAGGTTTCGGGCCCCATTGGCGGAACCTGGATTGACCTGACGCTGGTACTGACAGCTTACTTGCTGTTCTTTATCCTCGATCCACTGCAATCTCGGGTGAACCGCCACTTGCGCAAACGCGCCCGACGCAGAAAGACGCATCTGGAGGCAGGCTCCCGTGCTTGAATCCGGCCCCGGCGATAGTCACCGACTAGCCCTCGAACGCTTTCAGGCAGCGCACCCGACGTTGGTCGCTGAACTGGATGCTTTGAACCCTCTGGCCGCCCGGGCCAGGGGTGAAACCCTGGCCGAATACCGCGCCGAACGTTTGCACGAGGCCTTCGAAGCCGAAGCCGAGCGCCTGGGCCTGTTTGCTTGGGAGCTGACGCTCAAGCTCACCAGTGACTCTCCTGAAGCGTTCGAAGCCCAGCGCCTGGAAGTGCACAAGGAAGTGGCGCAGATGGCGGGCATGAGTTGGGCCGATTACTGCCAGTTGCACGACCTGCCCGGTTAAAGCCGTCACTACACGAACCAGCACCGTCTGACGCCGGCCATGGCCTCGCGCAGCTGTGCCACCGTGACCTTTCGCTGCTCCGGCGTCCAATGCAAGGCCGAGCGCAACGCCGGCCAACACCGCCTGGGTAAGCCGCGCGGTCTCGGCAGCGGCTGGTCGGGCTGACGTGGCGCCGAACGGCGGCCCTGGGCGAGTTCATAGACGACACAAGCCGCGCCGTACAGGTCAGCCAAGGCCGACAGCTCCCCACCCGCCATCAGCTCCGGTGCCGCGTACGCAGGCGTCCAGGCATTCAGACGGCTACGGCTCAAACCAGGCAACCTCGCCGCTTCCTGCGCCTTGCCGTGGCCCAGGCCGAAATCGAACAGACGCACCCCCTCGTCGCCCAACAGGATATTCGCCGGTTTTACATCGCCATGCAGAACGCCCTGCCGGTGGGCGTAGCTCAAGGCATCTAACAACTGCAGCGCCAGAGGCTGCAGTTCGCTCCACGGCAAACCCTCCGGACACTCCAACAGCAGGCGATCGAGGGTCACTCCCTGCAACAGCTCCATGGTGAAGAACGCCACTTCACGGACGGTGTCGACGTCGAAGGCGAACATCCGCACGACATGCTCATGGCGCAGGCTGCGGGTCAGGGCGAATTCGCTGTACAGCAACACATGACCATCCGGGGACTGGGCCAATGGCTCGCCCAGCAGTTTCAGGGCGACCCAGGCGTTGGCGTCGCCGAACGCCTCATGCAGCAGGTCGCGAGCCCGATAGACCACGCCCATGCCGCCGGAACCCAGTACGCGCTCAAGCTGATAACGCCCTGCCAGCACATCAGTCGGCCCCACCCCGGCGGTCATGGCTGAACCACCACGGCCGTCAAGTCGTCCGCTGCCGGCCCGCGCAGCACCTCGGTGAACAGCCGATCCACCACCTGACCGGGTGCGCCCCTACTCAGCGCACGTCCCAAGGCGTCATGGCCGAGGCCCTGATACAAACCATCGCTGCAAAGCAAAAACACATCGCCAGGACGAGTACACAGCTCCAACACTTCCAGAATCAGCGGTTGCCGCCCGCCCAGCGCACGGGTCAGAGACCTCGCTGCCGGGTGGGACTGCGCCTGTTGCAGGGTCAAGCGTTGCGTGTCCATCAGTTGCTGCTGCAAGGAATGGTCTCGCGATAGCTGATACAAGCGCTGCCCGCGCCACAGATAGCAACGGCTGTCCCCAGCCCAGACGCAGGCTGCCCGATTGCCCTCCAGCAACAACGCCACAACCGTGCTGCCCATGATTGCGTACGGCGCGCTTGCATTGGGGGGCAACCCTCGGCCCAGTCGACTGTCCAGTGCCCGCAGACAATGCCGCACGGCCTTGAGCCGCTGGTCGAAATTGCTCTGGCGCGGCAGCGCGGCAAGGCTGCTGATCACCCACTGGCTGGCCACATCACCGGCGCGATGCCCGCCCATCCCATCGGCCACGGCCCAGCAACCGTGTTGCGGGCAATCGAGAAATGCATCCTCATTGCGCGCACGCGTCCTGCCTCGCTCGGTGCGCCCGGCGCTGCGGCACGGGTCGCGCAGTTGGCTCACAACTGCTCCGGCAGACGGAAAGTGCGCCATGCCGCCATCTGGAACGGGCCCGGGTGGCGTGCGCTGCTGAGCAGGAAGTTGGCGCGCAGCCCCGCAAGATCGGCCTTGAGTACCTGGGCATTGCGGCCATTGGCGGGCTCGCTTTGCATCAGATCCAAGAACCGGAAGAACGACCAGGGCCCGCTGTTTTTCTCGATACCGAACGGCCGCTGGGCGCCACGCTCCAGCACCAGACTGCTGCGGCCGTTGTCTGCCTCTTCAGGCCAATGGAACGTCGTCGGCACGATCGGACCGTGGCGGTACTCCAGTTGTTTATCGCCGATGCGCAACACCGCGCGGCTAACCGTCGGGTCCAGGCTGTAGGGTGCCAGTGTGAAACGAACGGCCCATTCGCCCTGCTCCTCACTGAAAAAACCCAGGCGAATCAGTTGAGCTTTGGCCAGTTGCTCCAGGGACGAGCGTGACATCGGCAGGCTGCGGCCATCCAAGCCGCGCAGCCGGAAGCGGCTGCCTTCGGTGCTTACAAAAGGCTTCACGTAGGTCTCGTAAAAACGCGCCATGGCGCCCCTTGGCTTGAAAAACTCCTGAAAATCCCCCAGCGCGACCTCGCCCGCGGCTTGCGCATTGAAGGGGTATCGACGCTGGATGGCCTTGGCGTAGAAGCCATAGACCTCACTCTGATAACGCTGATTGACGTGCACATACGCATCATCGAGCAGCAATCGCCAACTGTCGTCAGCGATAGCTTCGAGCCAGCCTTTGAGGGGCAGCGGCAGGCGCGCCGCTCTGTCGCGCAGTTGGCCTAACAGCGGCTGCTGCCCCTCCATGCGCTGCTTGACCAACTTGAACGCCGCCTGTTCCGTCGCCCCTTCGCGGTTCAGGGCGACCAATTGCAAGTGCCACTCGTGGAGCAGCCGCAAGGCCTGCAACCATTCGCCGTCGGGGTTGCGCTCGGCATCCAGCAACTGGTGCAAGGGCTCGAAGCGACGCAGCAACGCACGGCGAGCGGAGTCCGGCACGGCCTGCGCCTGGAGGCCGCTAAGCAGCCCTGCGGCAGCCTCGCTCTGAGTCGAGGTACCGCGCTCGATGGCCTGCTGTACGCCACCAAGGCGCTCATGAGCCGTCGGAAAACGCGTGTGCTCATGCACCTGCTGCAACAAACGCACTAGCGGTGATTGCATTGAGGAGAGGCCCGCGAGTGTATCGACATGCTCTCGGAGGGTTTCGCTCGGTTCCAGACGGACGCGGCTCAGGGCGCGGCTCCAAGTATCGGCGTACTCGCTGAAATAGCGTTGTTCCAGCTCCTGCATCAACTGCCGCATATCCATCGGACTAAGATCGCCACCCTCCCCGAGAACCCAGTTGTCCTGGACAATCCCATTGACCAGACGCGAGCCCTGCTTTTCAAAGTGCTGCACGTACTGGTGGGTAAAGAACCCCGGAATGAGGGGTTCGCCCGCCGTCACCCCTGCCCCCTCCGCCAAGCGATAGGGTTCCAGATTGCGGGCCTGATCACGCAATACGCGATAGATCACACCCGCCAGCGACTCTCCGCGCAGGGCCTGGCGAGCCGCTGCCACCCGTTCGGCATTCAACGGCGATTCAAAAGATAGCCTAAGCAAATATGAGAAATGCGCGTTCAGCCTGTTCTGCGCCGAGCTATCCCCGCCATATAGCGCAGCCCACTGAGCCGCCACGCGCTCGGCCAGCCAGGTCGCGTCCCGACGCTCGGGCAAACTGAGCATCAGGTAGGCCCGCAGGCTGTCCATCAACTTTTCGCGGTCGTTCAGCGTGGCCTGCACCTGCGCTTCGAGCAACGCCGCGACCTCGGGCAATAATTGTTGGCGCAGCGCGTCCTCATAAGCCGTCACCAACACCGGGCGACTGATCTCGCCCTGATACAGCCCGGCCCGTTCGTTCCGGCGCGCATCCGTCACCGCGGGAAACACCTGGGTGGCAGCCAGCCGGCTGTCCAGCAGTGGTAGCAACGCCAGAGTGGCGTCCGAACCTGGTGTCGCCGGGGGGTGAGGCGCGATCAGCTGCGCCAGTTGCATCAGGCGCTGATGATTGGCCGAATAACTGTGCGCCCACAATGCCCCGCTGCCGACCACAACCCCTGATGCCGCCAATATCAGCAAGCCCTGACGAAGATGGAGGCGACGTCGCTCCGGGGTCTGCAACCCCGCAAGGCCGGCCTCGGCAAAAATCACCTGTTTGAACAAACCTTGAACAAAATGGCCGCGCCTGCCAGCGGTTTCCGCACTCGTCAGATAGAACCCACGCAGTCCATAGATACGTTGGAAGCGATGAGCCGAGAACCCGGACTCCACAAACAGGCACAACCGCTCGGCGATTCGCGCGGCCTGCCGAGGAAAATCAAGCATGACGCCGCGCCGCTCGGCACTGCGCTCCTGGTGCAATCGCGGGATCAGCTCCGTGCCCAGACGCTTGAGCAAGGCTTCAAAGGCATCGCGTACCTGGGCCATCTCGGTACCGGTTTTACTGGCGGGCAAACGCTCTCCCAATACCGCTTGGGCGCTGCCCCCCTGAGGCGTATCGAAGAATTCGGCAAACCCCGGCAAGCGGTCAGCCTGGGTCAGCACCAGATAAATCGGCACATCCATATGCAGCGTCTGGTGGATGTCCTGCAAGCGCGCATGCACATGGCGGGCATGCAGATCCAAGTCGTGTTCGTTGCCGCCGAGCAAGGTGTCCACCGCCAGCGTCACCACCACGCCATTGAGAGGACGTGCCCGGCGCCGCGATTTGAGCAAGCCCAGCAACGTCGCCCAGCCTGCTTCGTCCACTTCACCATCGGGCTGCGTCAGATAGCGCCCGGCGCTTTCGACGATCACGGCCTCATCAGCCAGGAACCAATCAAAGTAGGCGGTCGTGCCTGAGGGTGTGTCGCTGCGGTCGAGCGGAAACCGCACGCCGCCGGCGGCCAACAACTGGCTTTTGCCACTGCCCTGTTCGCCGATCAGAAGGTACCAGGGCAAGTCATTGCGCCAACGCTCGCCACGCTCCCCGTAACAGCGTGAGGTTTTCAGGGTCTGCAACGCCTCCTTGAAACGCCCGCGCACCTGCCGCCGCTCTTGGTCGATCAACACCTGACGTTGATGTCGCGCCTGGTGGTCCGGCCTGTCGAGCCATGCCGCGCGCCGCCCTCCCACGACCACCATCACCAGGCCCCATAGCAGAAACAGCACGCTGATGCTCAGCAGACGTGCCGTGGCCCGTGCCAGAACCGATAATCGTCCACCGCCAACAACGGCCCTAAACACCACACCAGCGCCGCCAGGCATAACACCAGCAGCAGGCTCCAGACCCAACTCTTGCGCAGCACTCTGCCCACGCCCGTGAAGAATGCGTTCATTGATTGCTCCCAGCGTTACATCGGCGTCCGCGTCTGTTCCGGCGCCACGGATTGAAAGGGTTGCAGGACGGTCATGCGCTCGTTGCGCAAGACCCAGGCAAACCCGGAGTACACCACCAGCAAGCAGGCGACGGTCAGGACAACAACCCAGGTCGCCGAGATCATCCGCAACGGTGTGTCGCCTGCTCGCCCAGGCTCAACCGACGCCGCCGACGGCAGGCGTTCACCGCGCACGTGCCGGATCTGTCGATATAAACCATCGCGTACCGCTTCCAGTTGCGCCGCTCCACGCTCCATGACGCGATACTGGCCTTCGAACCCTATCGATAAGCACAGGTACATCAGTTCAAGCATGGCCAGGTGCTTGATCGGATCGCGGGACAAGCGCTCCAGCAACTGGAAAAATTTCTCGCCGCCGAAGGTTTCCTGATGAAAACGGCTCAGCAGGCTCATGGTCGACCAGTCACTGCGGGCACCCCACGCCGTGGTCACCACCGCCTCGTCAATCACACTGCACAGCACATAGCGGGCAGACATGACCTGACTCTTTTCCGCCCCCTGATGGGAGGCCCGCATTTCAAATGCCGAAACCCCCGCCGATAATCGATCGTTGAGGCTCTGCAAGCTCTCCCGGCCCGAACTGGCCTTGAGCTGTACCACCTGGGACAGCAGTTCCCAGGCCGCCGTTACCAAGGTGTTGGGCCCTATATCGAAGCTCTGCACGCCCTGCAGGGCGGCCGAGTAAATCATGCGGTCTTCCAGCTGTTCGAAGCGCGGAGGCGTTGGGAAGTCCTTCAGCGCCCCCTGTGCCGGTTGGTTGCCCTCGCGGTCTAGCAGGACGGTTTTTTCGTCCTGCGGGTATTCACTGTCCATAGTCATGATGTTCAGTTCCTGATGGCCCAAAAGTTGAGTTCCAGTCCTGCGAACTCGCCGCTGGCGTGGAAGGCGAAGCCACCCGACTGCTCCAGCTGTGTGATGTCGCGGACACTGAGATCGAGCATGAAATAGGTTTTGCCGGCATGGAACGGGATCTGCCGCGGTGCCACCGGCAGCGGCTTGAGCTTGATACCCGCCAGGTGCAGGTTGACCAACTCACGAATGCGCTCCACAGGGCCGATCTTGAGGTGCGCCGGCAGACGGTGGCGCAGTTCTTCCGAATCGCACTGGGCCTCGGCCGCCAGAATGAAGGTGGCGCAACCCAGCAGTTTGAGATCGCTGACCGGGCAAACCAGCACGCCGTATTGGCGCGGTTGCAACGCGAGCTGCGTCGCATGCTGCTCCAACACCCGCGACAGCGCCGTTCGAATGCCGTCCATCAAGCTTCGGAAGCTCTCACCCTGGTCGTCATGTCGGTACCGCCCCTGCGACTGCGCGCGCTTGTTATCGGTGCCGTATGTCGATAGCTCGCCGAGCAACGACAGCAACTGGCGATACACCGCTTCTGGACGGACCTGGGGCTAGCTCAAGTAGTGATGCAAGACCAGTTCCGTACGGTTGATCAATTGCAGCATGAGGAAGTCACCCAACTGAGCGCCCGCCGATCCGCCATTGCCCTGGACGCGCGCGGCAATCGCATCGCCCCGGGTAGCGAGTAGGCTGATCACCTCCTTGATGCACGACGCTACGTAGCCAGAACGCTGTAGATAGAGGAAGGTCGGTACGAAATCCGCATCCAGCGTCACGCCCCCTTCCCGCGTCGATTCCACAACCTGGGCCACCTGGAGTTTCACCAGCAGCGGATCATCGCGTTGCTCCCCCAACACCAATCGCAGGTCCGGGCGCGCGCAATGGATCTGGCAGCGTGAATCGGCGCCCGCGTTGGAGTCGCCGACTTGAAGTTCACAGCTGACATAACGCGCCAGCACGTCGCCCTGCTCCGGGAGCCGCGCTTCGACCTGATTGCCGATCGCCAGCGGTAACGCCAGGTACACGGCCTGTCCGCCGGCACCGACGGGAACCTGCAATACCAGCGGTTCGTCGGCACTGCCCAATGCAAACAGGCTGCCGTCGGGAAACATCCCGCTGGCCTGGGTAAGCACCACCTTGCCCAGGTTGAGGTGCTGGGTATCGACGTGCAGCGTCAGGAATCCCCAACCGTTACTGCCCATCAGGCGTGTCTGATTGAGTTGCTGCTGGTAATAGCGGTCGTTGTGCTGCAAGTGCTGAGGACGCAGCAGCATGCCTTCCTGCCAGATGACTTTATAGGCCTGCATTTGAGTTCCCCGACCGGCTGGCGAACGGATCGACAAGACGAATACCCGATTCGTCCAACATCACTTCGACACGCGTGCGCTGTTGCGGGGCCACGGGCAACGCCAGCCGCCATTGCACATGGGGCAAATCCCGATAAGCGGCCAGCACACCGACATAACGGCTCTGTGGCTCGATGCTGAGTCTGAGCGCCACCTGTTCACCGGGGCGTAGTTCCAGCTCCTCGGAGTTCACCCAGTCCTTAGGCAATGCTTGTTCAGCTCGGGCATACAGGCTGAAGAAATCGGCATTTTCGAACGCGACCGGATGGCGCAGCTCCAGCAGATGCACCACCACGGGGGAAGGCCGACCGTGCAAGTCCGGGTTCAGCGCTTCGCCGGTCGTCAACGTCAGGTCCAGTTTGGTCAGGGTTGAAAACGGTCCGACATGACTGCAACCGCTCGACAGGCTCAGCGCCAACAGCATCAATGCAATAAAGGTTCGATACATAAATCTCATCCTGGGTACGCCGCATGCAACGTGGAAACCAAGCGCACCTGTTCCTCGTAGGCCTTGGAAAAATCGCTATTCAACAGCTGTTCATCCAGGGGGAGCTCATCGACCAGATGTCGGTAGTGACGCTGATAGGCGCGCCAGCACGCGCCGTCGGTGGTGAACCTGGCCGGTTTACCTTCTCGCTCGAAGCACAGCATCAAATGGCTCGGCGCAAACGCCGCGAGCGCGCCGCGCACCGCCGCTCGACAAGCCACCACCAACGCCAACTGATGGACTTGCATCTCCCGACAGGCTTGAGCCAGCGCCAACTCGGCGGACAATTGACCCAGCTCGCCCGCGCCCAGCAATGCCGTTATGGTCGCCTGGGTATCGAGGCAGTCTTTCAGCGGGTTATGGCTTTTAAAGCCAGGCATGGCTGCGCCCAGGTTCAATTCATTGTTCAGCTCATCTCGAGTGCGCAGGCATTGCTGCATTCCCTCGACGGTTTGTCTGAACAGGCCCGCCACTTTGATCGCCAGCGCTTCGCAGGCCACGCTATCGAGCCCATCCATCCGCAGGCCCAGGGCGTCGCCAAACTGCGCCCAGAAGGCTGCCGGCAGCTCGGGCACGCTTGGGTCAGGTGGAGGGGGTGGCATGCGCTTGGGAGGTTGCGCCCATCTCGGCACCGTCAGGTGATCGCGCTCCACGGCGCTATGGGCAAACGAACAGGTGGGCGTTTCTATACTGTGCGCCAGTGCATCCAGCTCCTCGCAAGACTCATCGCACCGTTGCTCATGCGCCAAGGCGTGCATCGGGTCCAGTCCAAAAAATGCGTCATCTGGAATGGTGTCGGCGCAGGCCAGCGCCTGCCGGTCGTCCTGCGTCGTCCAGCGCGGTCGCAAGTGCGCGCGAATGTCCAAGGCGCCCAGCTGATAGACCTCGCCGTCGGCGATCAGCCGCGCCTGCCCCTTCCTCAAACGCTCCATGCCGCCTGCCACGCCAATGCCATTACTGCTGACATCCGTCAGAAAGTACTGCCCATCTCGATAGCTGATCAACGCATGGTGGCTGGAGAGCAGCCGCGTCGCATCCGGAATTACCCAGTCGCATCCTGCGCCACGGCCGATAAAACCCCCGACGCGGTCAAACACCTTGCGCAGCGGCGCCTCACCGCTGGCGGTGTCACATACCTCGAATACTAATTGCATCGCTCGGCACTCCTTGCTCACTGACCACGACGCGTCGTTTGGGGGTCGCCCAGCGGACGGTAATCGGCATCATCAAAAACGTAGTTGGCGTTACAGCCGCTCAGTAGACACAGCACAAGCCCCCAGGCTTGCCACGGACGTAGAAGCATCAGGTTTCTCCCGGAAAATTCAGGTACGCGGTCGGACAACACATCCTTGATCGGCTCATTCAGCACTCCCGGCCACATCGCCACAGGGAATGTTCAGACGCGCAAGTCGATACAGCAGCGTGCGACGTGCCACGCCCAGCTCACGGGCGGTACGGGTCCGGTTACCACGGTTCTTGTGCAGGCAATCGAGCAGAAATACCCGCTCAACCCGCTCCAGGCGCTGGCGTAACGTCGCATCGACACAGGGCACTACCGGCGTCGGCTCCAGGCACAAGTGCGCCGGCAGGATCAGGTTCTCGTCACACAGCAATACCGCGCGTTCGACTCGGCATTTGAGTTCGCGAACATTGCCGGGGAACGGATGACCGGACAGTTGATCGAGCGCCGCACTCGACCATTGCACCGTTGACCGACCCAATGCGACACAGGCCTTTTCGGCGAAATGCCGCGCCAACAGCAATACATCGCCATCTCGCTCGCGCAAGGGCGGCAGCTCGATGGGGAATTGCGCCAACCGGTAATAAAGATCCTCGCGAAATGCCCCCTCGGCCACCATGGCCGTCAGGTCGCGGTGGGTCGCGGCAATGATGCGCACATCCACCCGATGAGCCGCGCTGGCGCCAAGCGGACGGATTTCACCTTCTTGCAAAACCCGTAATAGCTTGGCCTGCAGCGACAACGGCATGTCGCCTATTTCATCCAAAAGCAAGGTGCCGCCATCGGCGGTATCGAACAAACCGATGTGGTTGCGCTCGGCGCCGGTGAAGGCGCCTTTGCGGTAACCGAACAGCTCACTTTCCAGCAAGCCTTCAGGGAAGGCGGCACAGTTCTGCACCACGAACGCCTTACCGTTGCGTGGGCCGGCGCTATGGATGGCGCGCGCCACCACTTCTTTGCCGGTGCCGGTCTCGCCGCTTAGCAGCACGGTGTAGGGAGCCTGCAAAACCTTGTCGATCAAACGACAGGTATCGGCCATCGCTTTGCTGGTGCCGATCAGGCCGTGAGTGCTTTGGGGGGCTCGCGCGCTGACCTGGTTCGCCGCGCGGCTGTGGGCAGGACGCACGCGGCGCAGTAAACCCAATTGCGTCAACGCAAAGCTGCCCAATTGCCCCAATGACCGGGCATAGTCCTGCAAGGGTCTGGGGCGCAGGCTGGCGCACAACAGCAAGCCTGCGAGGCTTTCACGCCGACCGAACAGCGGTATACATGACAACGACTGCCACGACGTCGCCATCGCCGGTAAGAAGCCGCTCTCGTAAACGCTACCACTCAGGTCATCCAGGTTCAGAGGGCTGGCTTGCTTGAGGACATACTGCAACAGCGGCTGATGCTGAACGTCGTCGCCGCATAGCCGCCCGCCTGGCGGCAAGGTACTCGCTAAGTGCTGGGCAATCAGCTCAAGCCGACCCGTCGTCTCGTCGTACTTATACAACTGGCTCAGTTCGCACTGGCTAAGCTGCGCCGTCGCCGCGGCACACAGCTCGGGCAAGCTCGCCTCGTCACTGTCGGTGCCCAGGCGCGTGAACCAGCCCAACAATGCTTCGGCATAAGCCAGGGGATGGGGCAGTTGGCTAAAGAGATTGTCCGTCATTGGCTGAACTCGCAGATCGGTTGTCCACGGTGGTCAAGATCGGCATGGGCGCGCGACAGCGATTCACCGACGGCCATCGCCTCCAGCAGACGGTTGACCATTTGTGGCATCAAATGGGTCTCGATCCATTGGTCGATATAGCGCGCGCCACTGTCGCTATGGCTGCAACGGTCAGCCATATGCGCGACCAGTTCCGCTGTATAGCTGAACGCCAGCCGGCGTGCTTCCAACCGCCGCCCGAGGCACTCCAGCTTGGCCCTGGCCAACTGCTGCAACACATCGCCCGCGATCGGGTAATAGGGCAATACGCGCATGCGCGCCAACAGCGCCGGTTTGAAATAATCGCGCAACAGCGGATAGATCGCTGCGTGCAGCGCCTGCGCATCCGGCCGCTGGGCGCCGGAACACAGATCAGTAATGCAATCGCTGCCCAGGTTGGACGTCATCAGGATCAGCGTATTGCGAAAGTCGATTTCCCGACCTTCGCCATCGTTGGCCAGGCCCTTGTCGAAGATCTGATAAAACAGGTTCAGCACCTCCGGGTCGGCCTTTTCCACTTCATCCAGCAGTACGACCGAATACGGTCGTTGACGCACCGCCTCCGTCAACACGCCGCCCTCGCCGTAACCGACATAACCGGGCGGCGCCCCAATCAGCCGAGATAGCGCATGTTTCTCCTGGTACTCGGACATGTTCAAGGTCGTGACAAAGCGCTCACCGCCGTAGAGCAAGTCGCCCAGGGCCAGTGCCGTTTCGGTCTTACCTACGCCGCTGGGTCCCACCAGCAGAAACACACCGACCGGCGCGTCGGGCTTATTGAGGCCAGCGGCGACCGCTCTTAGATTACGATCCAGTGCCTGCACGGCAGGCTCCTGACCGAGGATGCGTGCACGCAGTGCCTGGGCAAACCCAGTGACCGCATCACTGTGCTCAAACGCCAGGCGTTCGACCGGAATCCCCGTCCACGCGCTGATCACCTCGGCCACCAGGCGTGGGCAAACCTCAAGATGAACCAATGGCTGCGGGCCTTGCAGTGCAGACAATGCCCGTCTCTGTTCGCCAAGTGCCTGCTCCAGGGCATCGACGCCCTGCCCTCCACGGCGAGCGTCCTCCAGTTGTCGGCGCAGAGTCAGTGCCTGTTCCGCGCACGCGCGCTGTTCGAGCCAACGCTGCTCCAATGAGTGCCGCTCGCTCTCTACTGCCGCCAAGCGAAGATCCAGCGCGTGCAAAGCCTGCGTATCCACCGGCACCCCGGCATCCCTGTCGCGAATCCATGCCAGGCGTTGTCGGGCGCCTTCGGCCAGATCCGCCTCCAGACGCTGCAACGCCTCAGGCGCGCAAACCCGGCTGATCCGCGCACGCGCGCAAGCGGTATCCAGTACATCCACCGCTTTATCGGGTAGCTGTCGACCCGCCAGATAACGGGCACTCAAGTGTGCCGCCGCCACGACGGCGTCGTCACGCACGTAGACCCCATGACTGGTCTCGTGCACCGGCACTAGCCCACGCAGGATCGAAACCGCCTGTTCGACGCTGGGCTCACCGACATGGATGGGCTGGAATCGCCGCGCCAGGGCCGGGTCTTTCTCGAAGTGACGCTTGTATTCGGACCAGGTGGTCGCGGCAATGGTGCGTAGCTCACCGCGCGCCAACGCCGGCTTGAGCAGGTTGGCGGCATCGGCGCCACCTGCCGGGCCTCCCGCTCCCACCAGGGTATGGGCTTCATCGATAAACAGAATAATCGGGCGTGGGGATGCGTTGACCTCGTCGATCACCCCCTTGAGACGCCGCTCGAATTCACCTTTGATGCTGGCCCCGGCTTGCAGCATGCCCATGTCCAGCGTCAGCACGCGCACATCCTTCAACAGTTCCGGCACTTGGCCGCCGACAACGCGCAGGGCTAGTCCTTCGACAATTGCGGTCTTGCCCACTCCGGCTTCGCCGACCAGTAGCGGATTGTTCTTACGTCGGCGCACAAGGATGTCGATCAACCGGCGAAGCTCATCATCCCGACACAGCACCGGGTCGATGCGCCCGGATTGCGCCTGGCGTGTCAGATCGTGGGTAAACCGTGCCAGGCAGGACTCGTCAGCCAATGCAGGCGGGGTTTCAACGGCGCGACTCGACACAAACTCAAGCACGCGCTGCGTATCCACACGGCTCAACAGTTCTTGGTAAGCACAGCCGGCATGCTGCTGCGGATGCTGCAGCAGCGCCAATAGCAGCGCGGCGTGGTCCACCTCGGTTTGACGCAATTGCAAGTGGGCAACGAGCGATGCCTGCTGCAACCATTGCACCAGCGCCTGGGCGAATACCGGATTACGTGACGCGTTTGCCTGCGCTTTTGGTTGCAAGATAGCTTGCAGCTCGCCCACCTCGACACCCGCGTCGGCCAATGCCCGTGCCAGAAGGCAATCGCTGTGCTCCAACCAGGCCAATAGGTAGTCTTCTACCAAGACCTCATGGCCACCCCGTGTGACGCATCGCTCGGCGGACCGCTCCAGATCTCGCCGTGCCTGTGGGGTCAATGTGCGGATAAGTTGTTGCAGGTCTACATTCATCATCTTTGCTGATCCCCTAATGTGCGTCGCTTGCCACGATAAGCACACCGTCAGCACAGTCGTGCGCGAGCCAGCTGGTCCATCCCAGCCGGCAGACGTTGTGTTCGCCGATGTGCAGCGGCCTGATCTCTTCTTTCGCAAGCACCAGGCGCAAGTCGTATTCCAGCGGATCGCGCGCAGTCAGCCGTATCAACGAGCACAGCTGCGGGTAATCCGCGCCAGTGGGTAAAAACCCGTGAAAGCGCTGCCAGCCCAGGTCGTGCACATGCACCCTGAATTTGCCGCCACGGTCGGCGACACGACTGCCCAGCACGTTGTCCTGGCCCAGCACACTGTTGGCGACGCCTAGCTGGTTTGTCTGGCACTGAGCGATCGCCACCGAGCGCTCAACCCATTGCTCGATCCACAAGCGGCTGTGCTTGAAGTAGTAACGCAGCACCGTTTCGATCAAGGCCGCCGAATGGGCTCGCAAGCCAAGCAGCCCCAGGTAAGGCAACAGCCGCTTGCAGTCCAGTTGGGCGGCAGCGCGAATCGGCTGGCCCCTCAAACCGATCAACGCAAACATCTGCTCGGAAAAGGCGTCCCGTGCCCCTGTCTCGAAACAGGTGCGGTAACGATATTTACGCCAGATTCCCAACATCAGACGCTGCAATCGATGGTGAAACAGGTCCAGAAAATCGCGGGTTGCATCAGCCCCTTCGGCGCATGCCTGTTCCGCGTAAAACGCAGGCAACGGCGATCCCGCGCCACATAGGCCCAACACGTTGAGGCGAAGACGGGCGCGCAATTGACCCTGCTCAACAAAAAACTCCAAGCGATCAATATCGTGAGCGGGAAACCCCAACCCTGGATTGGCCTGAAACTCCAAGCGCTCATACAACGCGTCGTCATCCAGCAGCGGGTGCACATCGCGCAACTGCTCGATCACCCGAGCGATCGCCTGGAACAGCGAGTACTCACGGATGACTCGGCTCAGTTGCTTTAAAGCAGGGGCTGTTGGCCCATCCGGATTGGCCATTGGTACACGTCTCCTTGTGTGCTGATGACTCGTAGTTCGTGGTAAGCATTGAGGCTGGCGTACAGCGTGAAGAACTCATTGAGTACCGACGCGAACATAAAAATCTCGCCTGGCCCCAAAAAGCCCTGGGCGTCGACGGTCAAGTCGATTCGCACGCCGCGAAACGGCATGCCGCGATGCAATCGGTCGACCCCCGTGTGCTGGATGGAGCGCAATGCGTCCAGCTTTCTCTGACTGATTTTTTGCGCCTGCCGATCGTGGTAACGCGGCAGGTCGTAGGTTTGCAGGACGACCTTCAGCGCACTGATGTCGCTCAACGACAGGTAGTTGAGCGACATGTTGCTGATCAACCGCCAAAGAAAGTCCTGATCCAGCGGCGGCGCAAAACTCTCGGTCGGCGCGCAGATATTGCGAAACGACAGGCCTTCGGGAGTTTGTTCGCAGGGCTGGTTGATTGCCCCCGCCTTGAGTGACCGAGGTACGTTGTGATTGGTGCACGTTAGCTCGACCGAGAGGGTTTCCTGGCTTTGCCCCACGCCATTGCCAAACCCCAGCCAGGTATCGAGACCGCCGTGATGTGCGGAGGCGCGTTGGCGAATGCTGTAGCAGGGTGAGCCCTCGTTGGCGTCGTGCTCGAAGGATTCAAACGGCACGTATGCCTGATACCCCAACCCTCCGGGGCGCCACCCGGTCACCCGATCAACGGAAAACACGTCGGCATTGCCCCGCTTGTATTCTCCAGGGATCAGCAAGTATTCATCCTGTTTGCCATCCAGGCGGATCGGAACCGCGTCATGTTCAAACAGGTTGACGATGGGCGTGCAGTACAGCTTCACGTTATCCAGCGTAGGCTGCTGGAGTTGCGGGCAACGACCGCTCAGCTCAAAACGCAGCGTCACACCGCACGTTTGCTGGAGGGCTGCGGTCGGCAACGTCTGCAGTACATCCAGCCCAACCAAATCGACAAACAGATACTTTTCAGGAAAGGCGAAATACTCCTGCAGGTGACGGTATCCGCGAAAGGTATTGGGCGGATAAGGGATCAGCGCATGCTCTTCAGCGAACCCTACGGGTTGTACGCTTTGCGCGCTAATTCGCAGCGACAGATCCTGGCCATTGCCGACATCGATTCCAACGCCGTCGCGACCGAACGGCCGTAACTCGATGCCGTCCAAATGACGCAGCAACCCCAAATACAGGCCTTGACTGACATACCGGTCCCCGGCCAGATGCAGGCGCAGTCGGTCAAATACGCACGCGCTGAAATTCCCCTCGGCGCTCATGTCCAAGCGCAAGTTCAACACTGCCCGCTCGCCGTTAACGCTGTACTCCAGGGCGCTCAGTTGAAACGGCAGAACCTGAGTGGCGTAACAAGTTCGGAAGCGGCAGCGCTCACCGTCGACCGGTTCGCTCTCCACAGGTGTATCCCGTGCAACGGTCACGCTGGGGCCGGCATGTCGCAGCGGGTCGAATTGGAGGATGCTGAACGCAGGCAGCGGTCGCATATAGTTGGGCCACAGCAAGTGCATCAGCGAATGCGTCAGCTCGGGTAACTCGTCATCCAACTTCTGGCGCAGGCGACCGGTGAGGAAAGCAAAACCCTCCAGCAAACGCTCCACGTCCGGGTCCTTGCCGGTCTCTCCCAGAAATGGCGCAAGCGCCGGGTTGCGCTCGGAAAAACGCCGGCCTAACTGACGTAGCGCGCTGAGTTCGCTCTGGTAATAGCGGTTAGCGGACATCGGCATAGACCTCACTACGACCGGCGTCGCCAAGCCGCGCAGTGAAGGTGACGGGCCTCGTGACACCGTCAACACTCAGCGTGGCTTCAATGGAAAAGGCCAGGGCCAATGGGTCGTGATCACGGGGCAAGGCGCGCACCAGGACATTCTGCAAGCGCGGCTCGTAGGCCCGGATAAAGCGCTCGATCAGTAGTCGCGACCGGCTCAGGGTTTCGTGCAGGCTCTGGTTCATATCGTTGAGGTCAGGCAAGCCGTAATCCGGCAGCGTTTGGACACTGCCGGCGCGGATGCTGAGCATCTTGCCCAGATGGGCCGCGACAGAACTCGCACAGCATTTTGAGTTAGGTGCGGAGCGATCAAGACGCTCGAAAAGGCGTTGGTTGCGCATCATTCCTGGCCCCCGATTCATTCTTTATCGAGCTTGCCGACCAGGGATAAGGTGAAGTCCGCGCCCATGTATTTGAAGTGCGGTCGCACGCTCAGATTGACCCGGTACCAGCCGGGCTCGCCTTCAACGTCACTGACAACGATACGGGCCGCGCGCAACGGCCGCCGGCCACGCACTTCGGCACTAGGGTTTTCCTGGTCTGCGACGTACTGGCGAATCCACTTGTTGAGCTCCAGCTCCAGGTCGGTGCGCTCCTTCCACGAGCCCAACTGCTCGCGTTGCAGGACCTTTAAGTAATGAGCCAGGCGGTTGACCACCATCATGTAGGGCAACTGAGTGCCGAGACGGTAATTCAGCTCGGCTTGCTTGCCCTCGGCACTGATGCCGAAGTGCTTGGGCTTCTGCACGGAACTGGCGGAAAAGAACGCGGCGTTGTCGCTGCCCTTGCGCATCGTCAGAGCAATAAAGCCCTCTTGCGCCAGCTCATATTCTCGACGGTCGGACACCAGTACTTCGGTGGGGATCTTGGTCTCGATTTCGCCCATGCTGTGGAAGTGATGCAACGGTAGATCTTCCACCGCACCGCCGCTTTGCGGGCCAATGATGTTGGGGCACCAGCGAAACCGTGCAAAGCTGTCGGTCAGGCGCGTGGCAAACGCATAGGAGGTATTGCCCCACAGGTAGTGCTCGTGGCTGTTCACCACGTTTTCCCGATAAGCAAAGGTCTTGACCGGGCATTCGAGAGGATCGTAAGGCGTACGAAGCAAGAAACGCGGGACGGTGAGCCCGATATAACGGGAATCCTCGCTCTCGCGAAAGCTCTGCCATTTGGCGAACTGCGGGCCTTCGAAATGATCCTTGAGATCCTTCAGGTCAGGCAGGCCGGTGAAGCTCTCAAGGCCGAAGAACCCCGGCCCGGCCGCGGCGATAAAAGGCGCATGGGCCATGCAGGCCACACTGGACGCGTATTGCATCAGTTTCACATCGGGAGCGCTGGGCGCCAGGAAGTAATTGGCGATTATCGCGCCCACCGGCTGGCCACCAAACTGACCGTATTCCGCGCTGTAGATATGCTTGTAGAGCCCGGATTGCGTCACCTCCGGCGAATCTTCGAAGTCGTCCAGCAGGTCTTGGCGCGAAACGTTCAACAGTTCGATTTTGATGTTTTCGCGGAAATTGGTGCGGTCGACCAACAGTTGCAAGCCCCTCCACGCGGATTCCAGTGCCTGGAATTGCGGATGGTGCAGAATCTCGTCCATTTGCAAGCTGAGCTTTGTGTCGATCTCGGCAATCATTCGATCGACCAAATGCTTCTTGACCGGTTCGCCACTGTTCTGGGGTTTGATCAGCTCTTCGATAAAAGCCGATACCCCGCGCTTGGCGATGGCGTAGGCTTCGTCGTCGGCGCTGAGTAATGTTTGGGCAATGATGTTGTCGAGGATGCTGTGTTCTTCGGTGGCGTTGACCGAGGTCTGTATCGGTTGGCTGTTCATGGTGTCAGTGTCCTTTTACTGAAAAGTGTCAGGCGGGTTGGCTGCTCAAGGCCAGTTCCGCCAATACCCGTGCGCGGGACTCGTCATCGGCCAGCGCCTGTTCAATGGCTTTACGAAAGCTCGGCGTGTTGCCCAGAGGCCCCTTGAGCGCCACCAATGCCTCACGTAGAGCCATGAGCTTCTGCAACTCCGGAATCTGCTCCACCAGATGGGCGGGGTTGAAATCCTTCATCGAATGGATGCGCACCTGAATCCCCAGCTCCTCGACATCGGCGTCGTCCTGAAGACGATTGGGGACATTCAGCGCCAGGCTCAGCGCCTGGTTGGCCAAGACTTCGTCAAGGCTGTTTTTGTCGATCGCGATAGGCTTGCGATCTTCGAGCTTGCGCGCGTCTTCGCGCTGGGTGAAATCTCCCAGCACCAGCAGTTTCAACGGCAGTTCGACTTCTTCCTGGGCAGCGCCGATGGCAGGTTTGAAGGTGATGTTGATGCGTTCCTTGGGTGCAACCGAACCTTCTTTGGCCATGGTGTTTCTCCTTTTTTCGAGTGGCTCGAAAGCCTATTCAAGTACCGCTTCGAGATCGAAGAGGCACAGCCTGCGGTGGGTGTCTTCCTTGCGCTCGCGTACGGCATGGCTCTGTGGCAACAGGTCACAGCAGCGGTGCAACAGCTGCGTGACGTGGACAGCGAGCTCCGGCTCCCAGCGCTCCAGCCCCGTGCGTTGCAACTCGAGGTCCAGATGGTCGAGCTGGATCTTCGCCAACTCATGTTTGCCCGCCTGCACACACAGCCGGGCCTGTGCCAGGCGCCAGTGAAAACGCTCGCGGTCGCTACGAGCCCCATGCAACCCCCGCTTGAGTTCATGCACGACGGCCTTGAGCCCGTCTTTGCGCAGCCTGGGCTGCAGGGCCTGCAAGGCGACTTCCCAAGGCGCCTCCTCGACGGCCTCGCACGGCGCCTCGGGTGGCCGCAGGTGACGTACAACCTGCGTGGCGATCCAGTCCCGTGTGCCCGCATCGGCAAATGGACTACCGTCGTGGAAGCGAAACTCAGGCAGGTTCGGCAGGCGCTGCAGCAGCAGGGCAAAATTCACTTCCAGTTCGGTCATGGCCAGCTCGGCCTGCAGAGCTTCCAGGCATTGCCAGACCATGTGTAAGCCGTCGAACCAGAACATCGCGCCGGCCAGACTGGCCTCAAGTTCCAGCAGCAGATCGGCGTAATGGCCTTGGGCAAAGCGTTCGTGATGGCGTTTGAGCTTGTCCGGTGCTGGGCCGCGCAGCGCGGTGATGCGCTCACTGTCCGCGTCCGGATAGCTGAGCAGGGAGAGCCACATCAGCGTGCGATTAAGGCGCAAGGCACGCAGGTCGGTAGCGTTCTGGCGCAACCACCAGGCGCATAGCGGACGGGCCTGCTCCTGCAATGCTCGCAGCCACTTGTGCGCATCCTTCTCACTCTCCAGCACCGGCTCGGGTTTGATCAGTTGTGTCGTGGCCTGCTTCACCTGGGCTACCGCGCCGGTCAATCCTGTGGCCGGAGCTTGGCTCTGCGCGGCGCGCTCCAACTGCTGGGTCAATTGCCTGCAAATCGGCAATAGCAAAGGCGCGTCCTCTTTCAGATGACGGCTCAACAGCTCATCCAGGCCCTCCAGTTCCTCAACGACCGCACGAAAAAGCGGCTGTTGGTCTTGGAGGGCCAAGTGGCGCGCGAGCAATGTCTCCAGGCGCGATACCAACCACTGAAACGCAGCGGCACGGGTGCGCGTTTTTCGGGGATACACCTCCGACCAATGGCCCTCACAGAGAAGACGCAATAATTTCAATCCGGCCAGCAGCCCAGGAAAGGACTCACGCTGATGCAGCGCCCAGGTCAACCAGACAGCCACGCGAAGATCCTTGGATTGTTCCCTTAGCAGAACCTCGGCGGTTACCACGACTTTCTGCCAGTCCGGCTGGCACGCACCATGTATGGATTGGGCCTTGGCCAGTTCGAATTCGAGGGTTTCATACTCAGTTGAAAACCGCACATCGCCGCCCGCAAAATTCGACTGCGAGCAGGGAGTTTGCGCAAGCTCCAAATAATAAGCACAAAATTTTCCTGAATAGACCATTTAGGACCATACGCAACTAAGCATTAGATTCAAGACAAGACAATAACAACTAGACCGACCTATCAACTTGCCATCCTGGCTTCGCCTTAACTTCCACGAAGTTCGCAAACCTTAGTCATGCCAAGACCATTGAGCAAGCATCCACCCAACACTTAAGTCATTTCCTACAAACCTCTAAATTAGGGGGCCTGCGCAGTTTTTTGCGCAGTTGAATACTTACACCCTGTATAGCCAGACCGTGTAAACCTAAATAATTAAAGGAAGATAATAGCGAGCAATTAATTGCACACTTATGCGCACATATTCTCCAACTTATCTGCATTTCAAGGCGGGTTTTTAGATAAACACAGACGAAGATTCGGCGCAGAGCGCGGCCCTATTGGCCATCACAGTTTCCGGCACGTTTTTTGTTATAGGCATTTGACCAACCGGCAGCATTGCGGGTTGGAACTACCTCTATAACCAGGCAAGGAAACCCGTCATGCCAACACCCGCGTATCTTTCTATCACCGGTGTCAAACAAGGTTTGATTACGGCAGGCACGTTCACTCAGGACTCGGTAGGCAATATTTATCAGGAAGGCCACGAAGACCAGATCCTGGTACAAGCCTTCTCCCATCAGGTCATCATTCCCAGGGACCCGCAATCCGGCCAACCGACCGGTCAGCGGGTGCATAAGCCGCTGATGATCAGCAAGGTCTTCGATAAATCTTCGCCGCTGCTGTTCAGCGCGTTGACCAGCGGCGAAGAGGTCAAGTGTCGACTGGAATGGTTCCGTACCTCTTCGGCCGGGACCCAGGAGCACTACTTCACCATTGAACTGGAGGGCGCGACCCTGGTGGATATCCAATCACGCATGCCCAACTGCCAGGACCCGGACAATGCGCATTTCACCCATCTGGAAGACGTGTATTTCACCTATCGCAAGATCGTGTGGACCCACGAGGTGTCCGGTACGTCGGGGTCCGATGACTGGCGCAGCCCGGTAGCGGGTTAAACCGAACCGCAGAAACGGCGGCCATGGACGGCGCCGTTTCTGTCGTCAGCTAGACCATCGCCAAGGGATGCTTGCGTTTGGGCGCGCCGAACACACGGTCGATGGCATCGAGGTCGTGCTCATCGAGCACCAGCGCGGCAGCGGCGGCATTGAGCCGCACATGCTCGGGCGTCACCGCCTTGGGAATGGCGATCACGCCGTCCTGGCGCAATACCCAGGCCAACGCAACCTGGGCGGGAGCTACCTCGTGACGCAGGGCGATCTGCTTGAGCGTCGGACTCGACAGCAGTGCTCCGCCCTGGGCGATGGGACAGTAGGCCATGAGCGGCAGATGATGTTGCTGCCACCAAGGCAGCAAATCGAATTCGATGCCCCGTTCCTCGATGTTATAGAGCACCTGATTCGTGGCACACGCCGGGGCTGCCAGTTCCTGCAGGTCCGCCACATCGAAGTTGGACACGCCCCAACGGCCAATCTTGCCGGCTTCGCGCAGGCGTTCGAACGCTTCTACGGTTTCTTCAAGGGGGTACTGGCCGCGCCAGTGCAACAGATACAGATCGATGTAGTCAGTGCCCAACCGTTGGAGACTGGCTTCACAGGCACGGGGCATGCCCTTTTGGCTGGCATTATGCGGATAGACCTTGCTCACCAGAAACACTTGATCGCGCCGGCCGCGAATGGCCTCGCCGACCACCGTTTCGGCGCCGCCCTCACCATACATTTCGGCGGTATCGATCAAGGTCATGCCCTCGTCGATCCCCAACTGCAATGCCGCGATTTCAGCGCGGCGATGGTTCGGGTCTTCGCCCATGCGCCAGGTGCCCTGGCCGATGACGGGAACGGGAACGCCCGCCAGATCGATACTGCGCATGACAACCTCCTGATGAGTTCTTGGGTTAACCGTGTGGCATTGACCGGACAAAAGGGTTCAATCGAAGTATGGTTGGGCCCTGCCCAATCGCCAGGAAGGATCTGCAATGCTGTTTGTCGTGATGCTCGGGGGCAAACACCCTCGCGCCAGGATCGAAGTTCATGATGTGGTATTCGCCGCGGCCGATACGCTGCAAGGCACTTACCCGCAACTGCGCGAGGCGTGGTTCGGCAGCGCCAAGGGCGTGCATATCGATTCGTGGATGGCGGTCGACGGCGTCGACGGTTGGAAAGTCGAACTCAGCCACCTGGCACCCCACGCTGACGCCCATCGCCTGTATTTCATCAACCTCGGCGGTTACGAAGCCGAGAGTTTCGGCGAGGCCCACCATTATCTGCTGGTGGTTGCCCGCAACAAACACGAAGCTAAAAGCCAAGGCAAGCAACAGATGCGCCGGCACTGGTCCCAGGCGCATACCGACGCTGTGCTGGACGTAGATGACTGCCTGCCCATCGACCTGGTGGATGGCCGCTACGTGCATCTGGTCCAGGGTGAGCACCTTCCGATCGTCAAGCGCAACGATTACATCGTTCTATAGTGAAACATCAGCCTGCCTGCGAAAGGCATGGCCCGCCGCCGTACCGCTCAGGCAATCCCTGGGAACTTTGCCGGGAAATAACCGCCTGAATCCGGTACGCTCACCCTTTTCATTCAAGGAGTTACTCTCATGGCCAAAGCCACCGCCCGCCACATCCTCGTGTCCACTGAAGAAAAGTGCAACGAACTCAAGACTCAAATTGAAGGCGGCGCTGACTTCGCAGAAATCGCCAAAGCCAACTCCAGCTGCCCTTCCAGCCGCGATGGCGGCAACCTGGGTTCGTTCGGTCCAGGCCAGATGGTTAAAGAATTCGACACCGTGGTATTCAGCGCTCCAGTCAACACCGTGCAAGGCCCGGTCAAGACTCAGTTCGGCTACCACCTGCTGGAAGTTACCAGCCGTCAGGACTGATTTGTCCTGCACTGATGCGCGAAACAACGGCCCGCCATTCGGTGGGCCGTTGTGCATCTGATCACTGGCGACGCTGCCGCCGTTAGCGTACAAATCCCTATTCTTTTTATCCGGCGTTCAAGGCTGACAATGCGATTGGCTTTTTTCACACCCCTTATCAGTACTGCCCTGGCCTTTGTAATGGCGAGTACCGCCGTGATCGCGGCGCCACAAACGTACCTCACGGTGTACGGCGAACCGGCCAAGTACCCAGCCGGTTTCACCCATTTCGACTATGCCAACCCCAAAGCCCCCAAGGGCGGCAGCCTGCGGCGTTCGGCCATTGAGATCGGGCGCTTCGATCATGTGTTGCCGTATATCGATAAAGGCATCGGCGTGTCCCAGGTCGACGGCTGGCTCTACGCGCCGCTGGCCCAACGCTCACTGGACGAACCCTACACGGTGTACGGGCTGGTAGCCGAGAAGATGGAGCGCGCCGAGGATGGCCTGTCGCTGCGCTTTTACCTGAACCCCAAGGCCCGCTTCGCCGATGGTAAACCGATCACCGCCGAAGACGTACGCTACAGCTTCGATCTGTTGATGACCCAAGGCAGCCTGCGCTTTCGCACGCTGTTCGCCGACGTCAAACAGGTCGAAGTGGAAGGCGAACGCCAGGTACGCTTTGACTTCTCCAGCAATGAGAACCGTACCCTGCCCCTGGATATCGCCACCCTGCCGGTATTTCCGGAGCACTGGTGGAAGACCCGCGACTTTGCCAACGGCGGCGGCTACGAGGCGCCACTGGGCAGCGGCCCGTACAAAGTCAGCAAGATCGACTCGGGCAGCACCATCACCTTTACCCGCGACCCCGACTGGTGGGGCAAGGACCTGCCCGTCAGCCGTGGCCTCTACAACTTCGATCACCTGAGCCTGGAATACTTCGGCGACACCGAAGTGGCGCGCCAGGTATTGCGCGGTGGGGCCTACGACTTCAACCGCGAGTTTTCCGCCACCGGCTATTCCATCGGCTACAACGGCCCTGCCCTCGACGATGGCCGCCTGCAACGCGCGCATTTGGCCAAGGAAATGCCGCAACCGGCGCAAGGCTATGTGTTCAATGTGCAAAAGCCGATGTTTCAGGATCGCCGCGTGCGCCAGGCCTTGGCGATGCTGTGGGACTTCGAGTGGGCCAACCGGCAGATGATGCGCAACATGTACATCCGTCAGCAGAGCTTTTTCTCTAACAGCCCGCTGGCCGCCACCCAACTGCCAAGCCAGGAAGAGCTGGCCATTCTGGAACCGCTGCGCGGGCAAATACCCGCTGAGGTATTCACCCAAGTGTTCAAGGCGCCAGTCACCGATGGCAGCGGCATGATCCGCGACAAACAATTGCAGGCCCTGGCCCTGCTTGAGCAAGCCGGCTGGAAACCCGACGGCGACAAACTGGTGAACGCCCAGGGCGAGCCGCTGGAGTTCACCTTTCTGAACGCCCAGGCCGGTCTGGAACGCCTGCTGTTGCCCTACAAACGCAACCTGGCGCAGATCGGCATCACCCTCAATATCCGCCGCATCGATTCCTCCCAATATGTAAACCGCCTGATGAGCCGGGATTACGACATGATCGTCACCGGGTTCCCGGTCACCACTTCGCCGGGGATGGAGCTGTACAACTACTTCGGTTCCGCCGCCGCGTTCGATCCGGGGGCCAACAACTACATGGTGCTCAAAGACCCGGCCGTGGACAGCCTGATCAAGGGTCTGGTCAAGGCCAACACCCAGGCCGAGATGCTGACCTACGCCCATGCCCTGGACCGAGTGCTGCAATGGGACTACCTGTGGATCCCCAATTACTACCCGCCGGGTACGTCAGCGGCGTGGTGGAACCGCTTTGGCCGCCCTGCTATCGAGGCCAAGAACGACGAGGCCCTGGAAACCTGGTGGGAAATCAGCCCCACACCGCTGACGAATGAACAAATGAAAGCCGAGCTGAAAAAACGCGGGGAGGCCCGCTGATGTTTGCCTATATCGTGCGGCGCCTGCTGCTGATCATCCCCACCCTGGTGATTATCCTGCTGGTGAATTTCGTGATTGTGCAGGCCGCCCCCGGCGGCCCAGTCGAACAAGCCATTGCCCATCTGCAAGGGATTGGCGGCGGTGGTGTCGGCGGCTCGTCCGGCGAAGGCATGGGCAGCGGCTCCCGCGCCAGTCGCGGTCTGGACCCGAAGCTGATCAAGGACATCGAAAAGCAATACGGCTTCGATAAGCCCGCGCCGGAGCGTCTGTGGCTGATGCTCAAAAGCTATGCCCAGCTGGACTTCGGTAACAGCTTCTTCCGTGGCAAAACCGTGATCGACCTGATCCTTGAAAAAATGCCCGTGACCATTTCCCTCGGGCTCTGGGCCACTCTGATCACCTATCTGGTTTCGATCCCCCTGGGCATTCGCAAGGCTGTACGCCATGGCAGCAGCTTTGATGTATGGAGCAGCACCGCCATTGTGATCGGCTATGCCATGCCGGCGTTCCTGTTCGCGATGTTCCTGATCGTGGTGTTCGCCGGCGGCACTTCCCTGAACTGGTTCCCGGTGCGCGGCCTGGTGTCGGAGAATTTCGAAGAGTTGAGCACCGTGGGCAAGGTGGCCGATTATTTCTGGCACCTGGTGCTGCCGGTGACCTCTCTGGTGATCGGCGGGTTCGCCACCTTGACCATCCTGACCAAAAACTCATTCCTGAATGAAATCACGCGTCAGTACGTGGTCACCGCGCGCGCCAAGGGCTTGAGCGAGCGCCGCGTGCTGTACGGTCATGTATTTCGCAACGCCATGTTGCTGGTGATCTCGGGGATTCCCCAGGCGTTCATCAGTGTGTTCTTTGCCGGCTCGCTGCTGATCGAAGTGATCTTCTCCCTCGACGGCCTGGGGCGCATGAGCTACGAAGCCGCCGTCTCTCGGGACTACCCGGTGGTGTTCGGCTCGCTGTTTATCTTCACCTTGTTCGGGCTGCTGATAAAACTGATCGGCGACCTCTGCTACACCCTGGTGGATCCGCGTATCGACTTCGCCGCGAGGAACGCCTGATGCTCAATCTGTCTCCGGTGGCCCGCCGACGTTTCGAGCGGTTCAAGAAAAACCGTCGCGGCTGGTGGTCGCTGTGGCTGTTTATCGGCCTGTTTATCCTGACCCTGGGCGGCGAGTTGATCGCCAACGACAAACCCTGGGTGCTGAGCTACAAGAACGAGCTGTATTTCCCGGTGTTCAAGCGCTACACCGAGCAACAGTTCGGCGGGCAGTTGCCGTTCCAGGCCGACTACCGCAGCGATTACGTACAAAAGCTGATCCAGCAGGACGGCGGCTGGATGTTGTTCCCGCCGATCCCGTTCAGCGACGATACCCCCAACTACGAACTGACCCGCCCTGCCCCCAGCCCGCCCTCGGCGGTGAACTGGCTGGGCACCGACGATCAGTCGCGGGATGTGCTGGCACGGGTGATCTTCGGCGCGCGGGTCTCGATTCTGTTTGCCCTGGCGCTCACCGCGATCAGCGCGGCCATCGGCATCGCGGCCGGCGCGTTGCAGGGTTACTACGGCGGCTGGGTGGACTTGATCGGACAGCGCGTGCTTGAAGTGTGGTCCGGTTTGCCGGTGTTGTACCTGCTGATCATTCTGTCGGGGTTCGTGGAGCCGAATTTCTGGTGGCTGCTGGGGATCATGGCGCTGTTTTCCTGGCTGGCGCTGGTGGACGTGGTGCGCGCCGAGTTCCTGCGCGGGCGCAACCTGGAATACGTCAAGGCCGCAAGGGCCTTGGGCCTGGGGGACGGCAAGATCATTGGCCGGCACATCCTGCCCAACGCCATGACTGCGACCTTGAGCTACCTGCCGTTCATTTTGACCGGGGCAATTTCCACCTTGAGCGCCCTGGACTTCCTCGGCTTCGGCATGCCGGCGGGCAGTGCGTCCCTCGGTGAATTGATCGCCCAGGGCAAGCAGAACCTGCAGGCGCCGTGGCTGGGCCTGACCGCGTTTTTCACCTTGGCGCTGATCCTGTCGCTGCTGGTCTTTATCGGCGAGGCGTTGCGTGACGCCTTCGACCCACGCTCATGAGTGATTGCAAATGAACCTGATCGAGATCCGCGACCTGTGCGTCGCCTTCAACGGCCAGACCGTGGTACACAACTTGAGCCTGGATGTGCGCCCCGGCGAATGCCTGGCACTGGTGGGTGAGTCGGGCTCGGGTAAGTCGGTGACCGCCCATTCGATCCTGCAACTGTTGCCCGAAGCCGGCACTGCCACCACCGGCTCCGTGAAGTATCGCGGCAAAGAGCTGGTGGGCGCCCCGGCGGCGACCTTGCAGAAGCTGCGCGGCAACCGTATCGCCATGATCTTCCAGGAGCCGATGACCTCCCTCAACCCGCTGCACAGCATCGAAAAGCAGATCGGTGAAACCCTGTTGCTGCACAAAGGCCTGGGCGGCAAAGCGGCGCAGGCGCGCATTCTGGAACTGCTTGACATGGTCGGCATCCAGAAACCGAGGGAACGCCTCAAGGCCTATCCCCACCAATTGTCCGGCGGCCAACGCCAACGGGTGATGATCGCCATGGCCTTGGCGTGCGAGCCGGAACTCTTGATCGCGGACGAACCTACCACCGCGCTGGATGTGACCGTGCAGCGCAAGATCCTGCTGCTGCTCAAATCCTTGCAACAACGCTTGGGCATGTCGCTGCTGCTGATCAGCCATGACCTCAACCTGGTGCGCAGCATCGCCCAGCGGGTGTGCGTGATGCATGCCGGCGAGATCGTCGAGCAGGCCGAATGCCAGGCTCTGTTCAGCGCGCCGCAGCATCCTTACAGCCGCCTGCTGCTGGATGCCGAACCGGCGAGCGATGCACTGTGCAGCGAGGAACGCGAGACGGTGTTGCAAGTGGAGGACCTGAGCGTGCAGTTCCGTCTCGGTGGTGGGCTATTTCAACGCAAGACCTACCTGCACGCCGTGGACGGTATCAGCCTCAGCGTGCAACGTGGCAAGACCCTCGGCATCGTTGGTGAATCCGGCTCCGGCAAGTCCACCCTCGGCCAGGCGATCCTGCGCCTGCTGGACTCCCACGGCAGCATCCGTTTCCAGGGCCAGGTCCTCGACACCCTCAACCATCACCAGATGCGCCCATGGCGCAAGCAGATGCAGGTGGTGTTCCAGGATCCTTATGGCAGCCTCAGCCCGCGCATGTCGGTGCAGCAGATCATCAGCGAGGGCCTGGAAGTGCACGCCCCGTGCAGCCTGGCCGAGCGCGAAGCGCAGGTGATCCAGGTGCTCAAGGACGTGGGCCTGGACCCCGCCAGTCGGCATCGTTACCCCCACGAGTTTTCCGGCGGCCAGCGCCAGCGCATCGCCATCGCCCGCGCGCTGGTGCTCAAGCCGGCGCTGATGCTGCTGGACGAACCCACCTCCGCCCTTGACCGCACCGTACAAAAGCAAGTGGTGGCGCTGCTGCGTGAACTACAGGAAAAATACGGCCTGACGTACCTGTTTATCAGCCATGACCTGGCCGTGGTGCGGGCCATGGCCCACGACATGATCGTGATCAAGGAGGGCAAAGTGGTGGAGCGCGGCGCCAGCCACGACGTGTTCGAATCACCGCAACACCCCTACACCAAGGAACTGATGGCAGCGGCGCATATTCCGCTGTAGGACGTTATGGAACTTCACTCACCCTTTTGCTGGCGGCATGGGCATGAACCTCACCGATAACCTCACCGATTACCAACAGGTGCGCGGCCTGGCCATCCAGTCGCTGTTCGAAATCATCGAGCAGTCCAGCGAAGGCACGGTGATCGTCGACCGCGACGCCAATATCGTGTGGATGAACGAGCGCTACGCCAAGCGCTTCGGTCTGAACAGCGCGGATGAGGCCATCGGCCAACCCTGCGAGCGGGTGATTTCCAACAGCCTGCTGCGCCAGGTGGTGCGCACCGACCGGCCGATCCTGCTGGATATCCAGGACACCCCCAAAGGCCCGCTGGTGGTGATGCGCCTGCCGATTCACAACGATGCCGGGGCGGTGATCGGTGCCATCGGCTTCGCGCTGTTCGATGAGCTGCGCAACCTGTCGCCATTGATCGAGCGCTACATGAGCATGCAGCAGGAACTGGCCTCCACCCGCTCGTTGCTGCGCTCACGCCAGAGCAAGTACACCTTCGCGCACTTTATCGGTACCAGCGCCGCGAGCCTGGAAGTCAAACGCCGGGCGCGGCGCAGCGCCAAGACTGAGTCGCCGGTGTTGCTACTGGGGGAAACCGGCACCGGCAAGGAGTTGCTGGCCCAGGCCATTCATGGCGCCTCGTCACGGGCACACAAGGCATTTGTGAGCATCAATAGCGCGGCGATCCCCCACGATTTGCTCGAAGCCGAGTTCTTCGGCACTGCGCCCGGCGCGTTTACCGGCGCCGACCGCAAGGGCCGCCCCGGCAAGTTCCAGATCGCCCAGGGCGGCACGCTGTTTCTCGACGAAATCGGCGACATGCCCCTGCCGCTGCAAAGCAAACTGCTAAGGGTGTTGCAGGAAAAGGAGTTCGAACCGGTCGGCTCCAACGAGATGCTACACAGCGACGTACGGGTGATTGCGGCCACGTCGATGGACCTTGAGGCGGCGATCAAACGTGGCGAGTTTCGCGCGGACCTGTATTACCGCCTGAATGTGCTGCCGATCCAGGTCCCGCCCCTGCGCGAACGCTTGGAAGATATTCCGGCGCTCAGCGAGGCGATCCTCGAAGAACTGCGCAGCCATCACGAACTGGACCGCGAAGCCCTGGACTTATTGGCCCAGCATGCCTGGCCGGGGAATATCCGTGAGTTGCGCAACGTATTGGAGCGCGCGGCGCTGTTAAGTGATGACTTGATATTGAACGCCCAGGAAGTCCGTGCGGCCATTGGCACCTTCAGCCCGGTGGCACGTAGCACTGCCGTGGCGGCGGAGGAAGGTGAAAGCTACAACACGGCGCGGGAGCGGTTTGACCGGCAGGTGATTGTGGCGGCGCTCAAGGCCTGTGATGGGAGTGTAGTCGAGGCGGCTAAGCGGTTGGAGTTGGGGCGGTCGACGTTGTACAAGAAAATGGTCGCGCTAAGCATCACCTGATCTCCAATCAGAGACTTAACTCTCAATAAATAGACGACCACTGTGGGAGGGGGCTTGCCCCCGATGACAGTGGGCCAGTCAGCACATCTGATACTGATACACCGCTATCGGGGGCAAGCCCCCTCCCACATTCGGCCCGGGATTGTCTCTAGATTGAGACACAAGCAGAATCCACTTGAAAAATATTCATATATTTCAACAAATTAAGTAATTGGCACGCATCTCGCTATAGCCCTTCCCCACCGCGTCACCACAAAAATAACAATCCTATCTGGAGACACACCATGAGTGTGATCATTGCCCTGGCAGCCCTCGCGCTGCTGATGCTGGCTGCCTACCGTGGCTATAGCGTTATCTTGTTCGCCCCCATCGCCGCGCTAGGAGCGGTGCTGCTGACCGACCCCTCCGCCGTCGCCCCTGCCTTTACCGGGGTGTTCATGGAAAAAATGGTCGGCTTTATCAAACTGTATTTCCCGGTGTTCCTGCTCGGTGCGGTGTTCGGCAAGCTGATCGAACTGTCGGGGTTTTCCCGTTCGATCGTGGCCGCGGCGATCCGTTTGCTCGGCACGCGCCAGGCGATGCTGGTGATCGTGCTGGTCTGCGCCCTGCTCACCTACGGCGGCGTCTCGCTGTTTGTGGTGGTGTTCGCGGTGTACCCGTTTGCGGCGGAGATGTTCCGCCAGAGCAATATCCCCAAGCGCCTGATCCCGGCGACCATCGCCCTCGGCGCGTTTTCGTTCACCATGGACGCCCTGCCCGGCACGCCGCAGATCCAGAACATCATCCCCAGCACCTTTTTCAACACCACCGCCTGGGCGGCGCCGTGGCTGGGGCTGATCGGCACGATTTTCGTATTCTGCGCCGGCATGCTTTACCTGGCGCGCCAGCGCAACAAGGCCCAGCGCGCCGGTGAAGGCTACGGCACCGAACTGCGCAACGAGCCGGAAACCGCCGAGAACCTGACGTTGCCCAACCCGTGGATCGCGCTGTCGCCGCTGATCCTGGTGGGGGTGATGAACCTGTTGTTCACCCACTGGATCCCGCAGTGGTACGGCAAGACCCACAGCCTTAGCCTGCCGGGCATGAGCGCGCCGGTGACCACCGAGATCGCCAAGCTCACGGCGATCTGGGCGGTGCAGGCGGCGTTGTTGGTGGGGATTATCGTGGTGCTGGTGTTCGGCTTCTCGGCGATCAAGAGCAAACTCGCCGAAGGTAGCAAAAGCGCAGTCAGCGGTGCATTGCTGGCGGCGATGAACACCGCGTCGGAATACGGCTTCGGTGCGGTCATCGCTTCGTTGCCGGGCTTTCTGGTGCTGGCGGACTGGCTTAAGGGCATCCCCAACCCGTTGGTCAACGAGGCGATCACAGTGACGTTGCTGGCCGGTATCACCGGTTCCGCCTCGGGCGGCATGAGCATCGCCCTGGCGGCAATGTCCGAGAGTTTTATCGCGGCGGCCCACGCGGCCAATATCCCCCTTGAAGTGCTGCACCGGGTCGCGGCCATGGCCAGCGGCGGCATGGACACCCTGCCCCACAACGGCGCGGTGATCACCCTGCTGGCGGTCACCGGCCTGACCCACCGCGAAGCCTACAAGGACATTTTCGGCATCACGATGATCAAGACCCTTGCGGTGTTCGTGGTGATCGGTACTTTCTATGCCACTGGCATTGTGTGAGGTGAACATGACGACATTGAACGGCAAGACCGCCCTGGTCACCGGTTCCACCAGCGGCATCGGCCTGGGCATTGCACTGAGCCTGGCCAAGGCCGGCGCCAACCTGATCCTCAACGGCTTCGGCGACGCCAGTGCGGTAATCGCCCAAGTGCAAGCCTATGGCGGACAGGTCGGCCACCATCCGGCGGACGTCAGCGACCCGGCGCAGATCGCCGACATGTTTGCCTATGCCGAGCGTGAGTTCGGCGGTGTGGACATACTGGTGAACAACGCCGGCATCCAGCATGTGGCGGCGGTGGAAGACTTCCCGGCCGAGCGCTGGGACGCCATCATCGCGATCAACCTGTCGTCGGTATTCCACAGCACGCGCTTGGGTCTGCCGGGCATGAAGGCCAAGGGTTGGGGGCGTATCGTCAATATCGCTTCGGTGCATGGCCAGGTCGGTTCGGTGGGCAAGGCAGCTTATGTGGCGGCCAAGCATGGCGTGATCGGCCTGACCAAAGTGGTGGGCCTGGAGACCGCCACCAGCAACGTGACCTGCAACGCGATCTGCCCCGGCTGGGTGCTGACGCCGCTGGTGCAGAAACAGATCGACGATCGCATCGCCCAAGGCGTGGACCCGCAGCAGGCGCAACACGATCTGCTGGCGGAGAAACAACCGTCGCTGGAATTCGTGACCCCGTCGCAACTGGGCGAGCTGGTGCTGTTCTTATGCAGCGAGGCCGGCGCCCAGGTGCGTGGCGCGGCGTGGAATATCGATGGTGGCTGGCTGGCCCAATAGATCAAACACAGCGAAATGCTGTCGTTTGCAAGACGTGCATAAGAACAAGAGACCCTGCTGATGTCCGAGATCCTCTGGCAACCCTCCCCGGACCGCATCCGTACGACGCTCATGGACCAGTTCCGGCGCTTTATCAATGATCGCCACGCCGTGCAGCTTAGCGACTACCCGGCCCTGCACCAGTGGAGCATCGACCAGCGCGCCGAGTTCTGGCAGGCCATCGTGGCGTTCTTCGATGTGCAGTTTCGCAGCTCGCCCAGCGCCGTACTGATCGAAGGGGATGTTATGCCCAGCGCTCAGTGGTTCCCCGGCGCGACCCTGAACTTTGCCGAGCATTTGCTGCGTCGCCGCGACCATCACCCGGCCGTGATCGCCATCGGCGAAGACGGCCAGCGCGAACAACTGACCTACGCCGAACTCGCCGCTCATGTCGCCGGCCTGCAAAACAGCCTGCGAGCGGCGGGCGTTGGTCTGGGTGACCGGGTCGCGGCGTGCATGCCCAACACCTGGCAGACCCTGGTGGGTATGCTCGCCACTACCAGCCTTGGCGCGATCTGGTCGTGCTCCTCGCCGGATTTCGGCACCCAAGGCGTGATCGACCGCTTCGGCCAGATCGAACCCAAGGTGCTGATCACCTGCGCCGGTTATCGGTATGCCGGCAAAATCATCGATCAAAGCGCCAAGCTCAATGAAATCCTCGAACGCCTGCCGTCCCTGGAACAGTTGATCGTGGTGCCCTACGCACGGCCCGAGGCACGGGTCGAGGACTATCGCACCCAGGCCCGCGTCACCCTGTGGCAGGACGCCTACCAACCCGACGGCGAACCGGCGTTTGTCGCGGTGCCGTTCGATCATCCGCTGTACATCCTGTATTCCAGCGGCACCACCGGAGTGCCCAAGTGCATCATCCATGGCACCGGCGGTGTGTTGCTCACCCATCTGAAGGAACATGGTCTGCATGCCGACCTGTCCCGCGACGATTGCCTGTTCTACTACACCACCTGCGGCTGGATGATGTGGAACTGGCTGGTCTCGGTGCTGGCCCTGGGCGCCACGGCGGTGCTGTATGACGGCTCGCCGTTTCATCCGGGGCCCGAGCGCTTGATCGACCTGATCGATGCCGAACGTATCAGCGTGTTCGGCACCAGCCCCAAGTTCCTCGCCACCCTGGAAAAGGCCGGGCTGCAACCGCGTCTGAGCCATGACCTGAGCAGCCTCAAGGGCTTGATCTCCACCGGCTCGCCGTTGTCGCCCCAGAGCTACGACTACGTCTACCGCGAGATCAAGGCCGAGCTGTGCCTGTCGTCGATGTCCGGCGGCACCGATATCGTCTCCTGTTTTGTGATCGGCAACCCGGTGCTGCCGGTGCGCCGTGGCGAAATGCAATGCAAGAGCCTGGCGATGGCCATCGAAGTGTGGGACGAGAAGGCCCAGCCGTTGATCGGCGAAAAAGGGGAACTGGTGTGTACCCGTCACTTCCCGGCCATGCCCATCGGCCTGTGGAACGACCACGACGGGCAGAAACTGCGCGCGTCGTATTTCGCTCAGTTTCCCGGCGTGTGGGCCCAGGGCGACTACGCCGAGGAGCGCGCCAATGGCAGCCTGCTGATCCATGGGCGCTCGGACGCGGTGCTCAACCCCGGCGGCGTGCGCATCGGCACCGCCGAGATCTATCGCCAAGTGGAGAAGGTGCCCCAGGTGCTGGAGAGCCTGGCCATCGGCCAACGCTGGCAGGACGATGTGCGGGTGGTGCTGTTTGTGCGTCTGGACGATGGCGTCGAGCTGGATGACGCGTTGCAACAGCAGATCCGCCAGGTGATCCGCGCCAACACCACGCCACGCCATGTGCCGGCGAAGATCCTCGCCGTCCATGACATTCCGCGCACCATCAGCGGCAAGATCGTCGAACTGGCGGTGCGCAATGTGGTGCACGGCGAACCGGTGAAGAACACCGATGCCCTGGCCAACCCCCAAGCACTGGAGGCTTTTCGCGACCGTCCCGAACTGGCGTGAAGATGAAAGGTTTCAGCCCGGAGCAGCTGATTTGCAAGACAAAACGCCAATGCGTGCTATTTTTCCCGGGTAGTCACCCAGGGCCGACTCACGGGATAATGGGTGTTTTCATCTTTCAAGGCGTTACGCTCAGGGCTTTTTCATGAATGGAACATCCACCGGTAGCGAAGCCGCTGCATTGATCGCGCGGCTGGACTGGGCACACAGCCCGCTCGGTGAGGCCAATGACTGGCCGCAAAGCCTGCGCACAGCGGTCGACATCGTGATCAACTCTCCGATGCCGATGCTCCTGTTGTGGGGCCACCAACTTATTCAGCTGTATAACGATGGCTTCGCCCGACTGGCGGGCAACAAGCACCCCGGCGCCATGGGCCAGCCGGCACACCAGGCTTGGCCGGAACTGGAGAGCTTCACCGCACCGATCTACAACGCCGTGATGGAGGGGCAGGTGCGCACCTTCAGCGAGCAGCGCTTTGTGCTGCAGCGCAACCAGCGCGATACCGAGATCTGGCTGGACCTCACCTACAGCCCCATCCGCGACGAAAGCGGCGAGGTCGCTGGCATTCTGGTCACCGCCATCGAAACCAACGAGCGGCGCAGCAAAGCCCTGGAGCTGCAACAGCGCTCCGAGGCCAGCCTCAAGGCCCAGCACAACAGCGAGGAGCGCCTGCAACTGGCCCTGGCCGCCACCGACGCGGTGGGCACCTGGGATTGGGACATCGGCGAAGACCATTTCATCGCCGACGCCCACTTCGCCTACCTGCACGGTGTCGATCCGGCGGACGCCGGCCTGTTGCCCATCAGCGATTACCTGCAAGGCGTACACCCCGAAGACCGTGGCACGGTGACGCGCAGTATCAAGTATTGCATCACCAACGGTACCGAATACGCCGAGGAATACCGCCTGTTGCAGCCCGATGGCGAGGTGCGCTGGGTGTTCGCCCGCGGCCGCTGCTACAAGGATCAACAGGGCCGTCCGGCGCGCTTCCTTGGCGCGGCGCTGGACCTGACCGAACGCAAGCACACCGAACAGGCCCTGCGCCAGAGCCAGACCGAATTGCAGCTGATCATCAACGCCATGCCGGTGCTGATCGGTTATGTGGACCACGACGAGCGCTTTCGCCTGAACAACAGCGCGTATCTGGAGTGGTACGGCAAGACGCCCGAGGAACTGTACGGAAAAACCATCCGCGAAGTGCTCGGCGAGGAGGTGTACGCCGGGCGCGCGGACAAAATCGCCGCCGCGCTTAAGGGCAAGGCTTGTAGCTTCCTCACCGTCACGCCGCACCGCGATGGGCGGCCGCGGCACGCACTGATGAAGTACCTGCCACGCTTCAGCAACGACGGTTCGGTCAATGGTTTCTACATCTTTGTGATCGACGAGACCGAACGCAAACTCACCGAGGAGGCCTTGCGCCACCTCAACGAAAACCTCGAAGAACGGGTGGCCCAGCGCACCCAGGCCCTGGCCGAGGCCAACCAGCGCCTGCAAAACGAAATGTACGAACGTGAACGTGCCGAAGACGCCCTGCGCCATGCGCAAAAAATGGAAGCGGTGGGCCAGCTCACCGGTGGCATCGCCCACGACTTCAACAATATGCTCACCGGCATTATCGGCAGCCTGGACCTGATGCAGCGCTATATCGCCGCCGGGCGCAGCGATGAAATCGGCCGTTTTACCGACGCCGCCGTGGCCTCCGCCCATCGCGCCGCCGCCCTCACCCACCGGCTGCTGGCGTTCTCGCGCCGCCAGTCGCTGGACCGCCGCCCGCTGAACCCGAACCAATTGGTGGCATCCCTGGAAGACCTGTTTCGCCGTACCAAGGGCGCGCACATCACCCTCAAAGTGAAGCTGGGCCAGGACATCTGGCCGGTCAACACTGACGCCAGCCAGTTGGAAAACGCCCTGCTCAACCTGGTGATCAATGCCCGCGATGCCATGCCCGATGGCGGCGAGCTACTGATCGAAACCGCCAACAGCTACCTGGACGGCACCGACATCACCACCCTCGAACCGGTCAAGGCCGGCGATTACGTGATGCTCGGGGTGTGCGACAACGGCACCGGCATGGCGCCGAAAATACTCGCCAAGGCGTTCGACCCGTTCTTCACCACCAAACCCATCGGCCAGGGCACCGGCCTGGGGCTGTCGATGATCTACGGTTTTGCCCAACAGTCCGGCGGCCATGTGACCATCCAGAGTGCCCCGGGCCAGGGCACCTGTGTGCGCCTCTACCTGCCGCGCCTGCACGGCACGTCACTGGAAAGCAGCCTGCCGGCCAGCCTCGGTGAAGCGCCGGTGGCTTTGGCGGGCGAAGCGGTGGTGGTGGTCGAGGATGACCTGGCGGTGCGCATGCTGGTGGTGAACCTGCTCGACGAATTGGGCTACACCGCGCACCAGGCGGCGGACGCCCGTACCGCCTTGCCGTTGCTGGAATCGGACCTGCGTGTGGACCTGCTGGTGACCGACGTCGGCCTGCCGGGCATGAACGGCCGGCAACTGGCGGAAATCGCCCGCCAGCACCGTCCGGGCCTCAAGGTGCTGTTTATGACCGGCTACGCCGAAACGGCTGCCGAGCGCCAAGGGTTTCTGGAGGATGGCATGGACATGGTGGCCAAGCCGTTTTCCATCGACCTGCTGGCCACCAAAATCCGCGGCATGATCGGCGTCGACGAAGGACTTCAGGCATAATCGCGCGCCGTCGCACACCTGGTAGAGATCAATGAAAGCCCAAGCCCGTCATATCCTGGTGAAAACCAGCGAAGAAGCCGAACAACTCAAGCAGCGCATTGCCAAGGGCGAAGCCTTTGATGTGCTGGCCAAGAAGTACTCCACCTGCCCGTCGGGCAAACGTGGCGGTGATTTGGGTGAGATCCGGCCGGGGCAGATGGTGGGGGCGATCGACGCAGTGATTTTCAAGAAGCCGCTGCGGGTGGTGCATGGGCCGATCAAGAGCAAGTTCGGGTATCACTTGGTGCAGGTGTTTTATCGCGATTGAGGGATGCCTTTAGGGTCCCATCGGGGGCAAGCCCTCTCCCGCATATATCTGGAGCAATGCAATCGACTGTGGGAGGGGGCTTGCCCCCGATCCGCCGAAGGCGCCCATTCACCCCTGGGGAATCAATGCCCCCGGCACCTGAATCACCCGACTGGCCAGACGATGTCCAGCCAATGCCGCCGCCTCGGGTGAACCACCCTGGAGCCGGCTGGCCAGATATGCCGCGCTGAACGAGTCCCCCGCCGCCGTGGTATCCACCACCTTACCGACCTTTAACGCCGGTACAGAAAACCGCCCGCCGTTGCAGCGGATCAGGCACGCATCTGCGCCACGCTTGAGCACCACCTCGGCGATGGCTGGATAGGCCGCGAACACCTGCTCGGCGTCCTCATAACCAAACAATGCGCGCTCGTCATCTTCGGTGAGCAAGGCGATATCCACTTCGGCCAGCACCGCGTGATACGCCACGCGGGCCGCTTCCACGCTGGGCCACAGGCGCGGGCGATAGTTGTTGTCGAACACCACCCGGCCACCACGGCGGCGGGTTTCGATCAGGGCTTGCAGCAGGCGCCCGCGGCCGATCTCACCGAGCACAGCCAGGGTGATGCCGCTGAAATACACCACGTCGTAGCCCGGCAGCGCCGCCAGAACGGGCTCGGCGGCGGGCGTAGTGAAGCAGTCACGCACGGCGGCTTCGTTGCGCCAATACAGAAATTTGCGCTCGCCTCGGGCGTCGGTCTGGATGCAATACAAGCCCGGCAAACGCCCCGGCAAGCGTTGCACCAGGCCCAGGCCGAGACCTTCGTCGGCCCATTGCTGGCACATCGCATCGCTGAAGCTGTCATCGCCCAGGGCGGTGACGTAGTCGACGCTGCCACCAGCGCCCAGCTCACGGCGCAGGTACACCGCGGTGTTCAGGGTATCGCCGCCGAAGCTCTGGTGCAGGCTGCCGTCGGCGCGGTGTTGCAGTTCGATCATGCATTCGCCGATCAGGGCGATGCGAGGGGTTGTGTTCATGCCTGAGTCTCTGGTGTGGCTGAGGGCCCCATCGGGGGCAAGCCCCCTCCCACATTGGAACGCATACGGTGGGGGGCTGCGCGGGTTAGAAGCAGGTGTGCAGGGATTCGATCACTTGCAATTGCTCATCCACCAGGCAGCCGACGTGCCATTTATCGAAGGTCAGGCACGGATGCGAGGTGCCGAAGGAAATGATGTCGCCGATGCGCAGCTCCACGCCCGGCGCCACGGTCATAAAGGCGTGCTGATCCATCACTGCGGTGACGACGCAGGCGCTCACGTCATCGCCTTCAGCCGGCAGGACACCGGCCTTGTAGCGCATGAGCGGCATCGGCAGGCCGGCATCGTAGGCCACGTCACGCTTGCCCAGGGCGATCACCGCAAACCCCGGCTCCGGCAGGGATTGCACGTGGGCCCAGACTTCCAGGGCTGGGCGCAGGCCCTCGTTGAGATCGCTGCGACGGTCGAGCACGCAGCATTGCGCGTCTTTGTAGATGCCGTGGTCGTGGGCCACGTAGCTGCCGGGGCGCAATACGCTGAGAAAACGTCCGGCGGCGTTCTGCGCTTCGAACGACTCGGCAATCAGGTCGTACCAGGCCGACCCCGAGGCGGTGACGATGGGCTTGGCCAGATCGAACGCGCCGCTGTCTTGCAGCTCCATCGCCAGGCGCACCAGGCTCGCGGCGAAATCGCGGATACCGCGGATGGCGTGCTCGCCGTGGATCACCCCTTCGTAACCTTCGATGCCCGTCAGCGCCAGGGCCGGCTGGGCCTTGATCGCCCGGGCCAGGTCGCGCACTTCCTGCTCGCTGCGGCACCCGCAACGGCCGCCGACCACACCGTATTCGATCATCACGTTCAGGCGCAGGCCGCGGGCAGCGAAAAATAACCCGAGGTCGGCGACGTTATCCGGGTGATCGACCATGCAATGAAAATCGAAATCCTGATCGGCCAACAGGTCAGCGATCAGCGCCATATTCGGCGCGCCCACCAACTGGTTGGCCATCAATACGCGGCGCACGCCACCGGCATAAGCAGCACGGGTCTGCACTGCGCTGGCCAGGGTAATGCCCCATGCGCCCTGCTCGATCTGCCGTTTGAACAGCGCCGGCATCATGCTGGTCTTGCCATGGGGCGCCAGCTCGGCGCCGCTGTTGCTGACAAACGTCTGCATCCAGCGAATGTTGTGTTCCAGGGCGTCACGGTGCAGCACCAGGGCCGGCAGGCTGACGTCGCGGACCAAGTGGGCGCCGATGGCGGCAGCGCCTTTTTCGACGGCATTGAGGGCAGGCATAAGGAGTTCCTATTCGTTGATGCGACGGGCCAGGTTGTTGGCGCTGTCGATCAGCACCCGGCGATAGTCGCTGTAGTTGTTGAGGGCGTCGGCCCGGGGCGCGACGATGCACAGGGTCGCGATGCTGACTCCTTGGGCATCCCGCACCGGGGCAGCGAAGCAATGGGTGAAGGTGTCGGCCACGCTGTCGAACGAGAAAAAACCGTCGAGGCTGGCTTGACGAATCTGCGCCAGGAAAGTCTCCAGCGGCAGGCGCTGACCGTCCGGCAGGATGAAATCTTCGGGGTCGATCAGGTCGACAATCTGCTGATCGCTCAAGTGCCCCAGCAGCAGACGCCCGGAGGCGGTCCAGGGGATGGGCGCGTTTTCGCCGATATCCGAGGAGATGCGGAAATGCCGCTCGCCTTCGCGCATCAGCGCCACGGTGTATTTGCGCCCATTGAGCAGGCACATCTGGGCGGTTTCGTGGGTCTGGCTGACGATTTCCTGCAAGGCATGGTCGGCCTCGCGGGTCAGGTCGAAATGGCGCAGGTGCGCCTGACCGAGAAAGTACAGTTGGCGGCCGAGGTAGACGTGGCCGTCCTTGCCCACCGTTTCCAGGATGCGCCGTTCCAATAACGAAGCGACCAGTTCATAGACCGTGGACTTGGGGCTGCCGATGCCGCTGGCTATATCGTTCGGGCGCAGCGGTTGGCCGATTTCCTTGAGAAAATCGAGGATATCGAACGCTCGGTCCAGGCCTTTGGCGCGGCGTTTGATGGTGTCTTCGGTCATGATGGTTTTCGGTCCGGTGGAATGTGGGGGGAGCCACTCCCTCCCACATGGGTTCTGTATGGAAGTCGAAGCATTTAGCCTTTTTTCTTGTAGGCCACGCAATCGATCTCGACCTTGCAATCGACCATCATGTTGGCCTGCACACAGGCCCGCGCCGGGGCGTGTTCCGGGGCGAAGTATTCGCCGAAGACTTTGTTGAAACTCCAGAAGTCCCGCGGGTCTTCCAGCCATACGCCGACCCGTACGACGTCTTTCAATTCATAGCCGGCCTCTTCCAGAATCGCCACCACGTTGCGCAGGGTCTGGTGGGTTTGCTCGACAATGCTGCCGGTGATGATTTCGCCGTCCACTGCCGGCACCTGGCCTGACACGTATAACCAGCCATCCGCCTCCACGGCACGCGCGAAAGGCCGAGGCTGGCCACCGCCGGCAGTGCTGCCGGCTCCGTAACGAGTGATGCTCATAACAATGTGCTCCTGATTAAAAACGAATGTTCTTCAAAAATTCCGCCAGGCGCGGCGATTGCGGACGTTCGAAGATGTCCTTCGACGAACCCTGCTCCTCAATACGCCCCTGGTTCATAAACACGATCTGGTCGGACACTTCATAGGCAAAACGCATTTCATGGGTGACCAGCAACATGGTCATGCCCTCTTCCGCCAGGCCCTTGATCACACTGAGCACTTCGCCCACCAGTTCCGGGTCAAGGGCTGAGGTGACTTCGTCGAACAGCATCAAGCTGGGGTTCATCGCAATCGCACGGGCAATCGCCACACGCTGTTGCTGGCCGCCGGACAACTGGCCGGGAAAGTGATTGCGCCGCTCTAAAAGTCCTACACGCTCCAGCCATTTTTCCGCGAGAGCAACGGCTTGGTCCTTAGGCATTTTCTTAACTTTCAATAAGCCCAAAGTGACGTTCTGCAACGCGGTCAAATGCGGGAACAGGTTGAACTGCTGGAACGCCATGCCGGTCATCGCCCGGTGCTGGGCAATCACGCGCTCCGGGTGACGCACGCGTTTGCCGCCGACGTCGCTGTAGCCGATCGACTCGCCGTCCAGGGTGATCTGGCCGCCCTGGAACTCCTCCAGCAAATTGACACACCGCAGCAGCGTGGTCTTGCCCGAACCGCTGGAGCCGATCAAGGTCACCACATTACCGCGCTGCATCGACAGGTCGACGCCCTTGAGCACTTCTACCTCGCCGTACTGTTTGCGCAGGCCGCGAATATTCAGCAGCGGTTCGGTTGTGTGAGATTGGTTCATGGCAAGGCCACCCGCTTTTCAATGTAGCGCCCGAATAACTCGATGGCGTAGTTGATGACAAAGAACAAAAACCCGGCGAACAGGTAGAACTCCAGGGTCATGAAGGTACGCGCGATCACTTGCTGGGTGCTCAGTAGCAATTCGGCCACGCCGATCACCGACAGCAAGGTCGAGGCTTTGACAATTTCCGTGGAGGAATTGACCCAGGTCGGTAGGATCTGGCGCAACGCCTGAGGTAACAGCACGTAGCCCAGGGACTGTCGGAACGTCAGACCGATCGCCTTGCCCGCTTCCAGTTGCCCACGGGGAATGGCTTGCAGTGCGCCGCGTACGATTTCCGACACATGGGAGCCACAGAACAACGTCAGCCCGACCGCACCGGCCTGGAATGCGCTGATCTGCCAGCCGAGCGCCGGCAGCATGTAGAAGCACGCCAGCACCAGCACGAACACCGGCGTGCCACGGATCAGGTCGACATACAGGCGAAACGGTGCACGCATCCAGAACTTGCCATAGGTCAGGATCAACCCGGCGACGATACCGATCAGCGTGCCGAAAAGAATGGCCAGCGCCGACACATAAACACTGGCCTGAAACCCCGCCCACAGGGTGTCTCGGGCGATCCACAACTCGTGCAGCCAACTGGGAGATTCGTACATGGGGAACCCTCCTTAACGACGGATCGCCAGACGTTGTTCCAGGTAACGGAGCAACAGGGCAATGAGGTAACAGGCGGCCACGTAGAGCGCGGTCGTGACCAGCCAGGTTTCAATCACCCGGTAGCTTTCGACGTTGATCTTGCGGGCGTAATAGGTCAGTTCCGGTACGGCGATCGCGGCGGCCAGGGAGGTGTCCTTGAACAGCGAGATAAAGTTGTTCGACAGCGCCGGCAGCACGTTGCGCAGCATCACGGGCACGGTGATATAGGCGCGGATGCGCCACTCGCCCAGGCCGATGGCCAGGCCGGCTTCGCGCAAGCCCTTGGGAATGTTCAACAGCCCGGCACGGAACACTTCGGTCAGATACGCCCCGGCGTAAAGCGACAAGGTGATGATGAACGAAGGGATTTTGTCCAGACGAATGCCCAGGCTGGGCAAGGCAAAGTAGATCAACAGGATCAACACCAGAATCGGTGTATTACGCACCACCGTCACGTACACCGACGCCAGGATGCGCAAGGCGCGGTGCCTGGACAGCATGGCAAACGCCATCAGCAGGCCGATCACGCAGCCGATGGCGATCGACAGCAATGCCAGTTGCAGACCCAACCCGAGCCCCGCCAGCAAGGTGTCGAAATCGCGCCAGACGGCGGCAAAATTCAACTGATAATTCATGGTCAACGCTACCTGAGAGGGGCGCCAGTGGCGGCGCCCCGGTTTTCACACGTCACTTGAACTCGACAGGGAAGCCAATCGCCGGCTCCGGCAGGTCCACGCCGAACCATTGCTTGAAGGAGGCTTTGTAGGTGGGAAATTCCACACCAGTCATGGCTTCATGCAGTGCCGTGTTGACGAAGTTCAGCCAGTCCTGATCGCCGCGTTTGACCGCGCAAGCATAGGTCTGCGGACTCCAAGCGTAGGCCGGGCTGCGGTAGCGGCCGGGGTTTTGCACCATCAGGTATTTGACCGAGGACTGGTCGGTGGCGGCGGCGTCCGCGCGCCCGGAGTTCACGGCCTGGTACATCAGGTCAACGCTGTCGTATTGATCGACCTTGGCCTTGGGCAGCGCCTGGTGCACCAACTCTTCGGCATACACGTTCTGCAGCACGGCGACGGTAACGCCATCGCCAGCGGCCTGCAGGTCGTCGATTTCCTTGTACTTGCTGTTGTTCGGCAGCAGCAGGCCCACACCCTCGCGGTAGTAAGGCAAGGTAAACGCCACCTGCTGCGCGCGGCTGGCGGTCACGGTGATGAACTGGCAACTCATGTCGACCTTGTCGGTCAGCAGGTTGGGAATCCGCGCGTCGGACGATTGCACCACGAACTCGACCTTGCTCGGATCATTGAACAGACCTTTGGCCACGATGCGACCGATATCAATATCGAACCCTTGCAACTTGCCATCCGCTCCCTGGAAGTGCCACGGCGCATCGGTACTGCCTGTACCCACGATCAGATGCCCACGCTTGAGCACATCATCGAGCTTGCTGCCCGCCGCCTGCGCAACGGTGGCGAGGGAAGCCGATGCGGCGAAGAGAAAAACACACGCTTTGAACACGGAAGGTCGGTGATGCATGACAAGCACTCCAGAGGTTGTGTATTCCGCTATACCGGAACCTAGTATGTAACAACGGAATAGACAGCAGAAAGTGTGCCATAGGCGAAGGCGAAAACATACGCTGAAGGGAAATACCATGCAGATCAGTAACATAGCTCTGCGGCGTTATACGGCGATGAGCCAGCATTTGCGGCATGAGTGCTACCCGGGGCCCCAGTTTGGGTGAGAACGCCTCAATTGAGGGCGATGGTGGGCGTGGAAAAATGGGCCTGGAGGGCTAGGCTGTGAAGGGTGTGGGCCGGCTGAGGTTGAGGGGGTGGTGATGAAGGTCAGCGTTATAGGTCTGGTGTTTTTTGCGTTGGTGGCCGGGAATGCGTTGGGCAGCGAGGATCGTCGCGCGTGCAAGGAGGAGTTGGCCAGACTCAAGGAGTCGTTCGATGCCAATTACACCAGTCAGAACCATCACGATTATCGTCGCGCCAAGGCCTCTCGCGATAACGAGGAATACAGGAAGTGCGCCAACCAGGCACGCAAGGCGCGGGAACGCGCGGAACGGGAGGAGGACCTGTAAAGGTTGACAGTAGACGCAAGGGCGAGCCCGGATTAGCGTTGGGCACAACCAGCACTTTCCAGGAGGATCATCGCCATGGGGTATGCCACTGCAACCATCGCCGATGCCGACGAATACCAACGGCTACTGAGCACGCCACATCCGGTTTTCATGCTGTTTGTGTCCGAGCGTTGCTCGGCTTGCGCGGGTATCGGCCCTCTGTTCGTTGAGACAGCAGCCCAATACCCACAGATTCGCAGCCTGGTACTCGACTGTGCCAACACGCCGAGGCACCCCCTCGTGACGGGGACCCCGACGCTACTGATCTACTCACGCGGAACCATGATGGAAACGCTCAAGTATTTCGGGCCTGAGGACAAGCGGCGAGAGCTATTGCAGGACACGTTCAAACGCTATGCCCCTCACCACGTTGCAAAAACACCTGCGTCACCCGCCGTTCCTCCACCGCCACCACCGTCAAACGCCAACCCTCATGCTCCAGGCAGTCGCCCACCACGGGTAGACGATCGAGCAGGCTCATCACCAGTCCCGCCAAGGTTTGGTAATCCTCGGTAGCGACCGCGTTGAAGCCGATGCGCTGGCGAACCTGGTGGAGGTTCAGCGCGCCATTGGCGCGAAAGCCTGCGCCTTCCTCGACAATATCCGGCCCTTCGATTTCGCTGGCGTCCGGCAGTTCGCCAGCGATGGACTCAAGAATGTCGGTCATGCTCAGCACCCCCATAAAATCACCGAATTCGTTGATCACAAAGGCGATATGGGTCGACTCCTGGCGCATCTGTTCCAGCGCATTGAGGATCGAAAAACTGTCCAACAGGTTGATCGCCCGGCGTGCCAAGTGCTCCAGGTTCGGCTCGTTACCGGCCAGGTATTCCTTGAGCAATTCCTTTTTGTGTACGAAGCCTAATGGCTCATCAACGGCACCGTTGCGGATCAACGGCAGCCGCGAGTAGGACGAATGCATCAGTTTCAGGCGAATCGTATCGAGATCGTCCGACAGGTCGATAAAGTCGACTTTGGCCCTCGGCGTCATCAAGCTGCGGATCGGTCGCTCGGCCAGTTGCAGCACGCCGCTGATCATCACCCGCTCACGGCGGTCAAACAGCGGGCCTTGCGCTGCATCGGGCTCGCCCAGCAGATCGGCCACGTCCTCACCCACCTCTTCCACCGCCAGGCTGCGTCCGCCCAACAGGCGCATGACCGCATGGGCAGTGCGCTCACGCACCGGCAGCACGCCCTGGGCCGACTTCTTGCGACGGGCACGGGCAATCTGGTTGAACACCTCGATCAAAATCGAGAAACCGATGGCCGCATACAGGTAGCCCTTCGGAATATGGAAGCCCAGGCCTTCGGCGGTCAGGGCAAAGCCGATCATCATCAGGAAGCCCAGACACAGCATGATCACCGTAGGGTGAGCGTTGACGAAGCGAGTCAACGGCTTGCTCGCGACGATCATCAACCCGATGGAAATGATCACCGCGATCATCATCACCGCCAGTTCGTCCACCATGCCCACGGCGGTAATCACCGCGTCCAGGGAGAACACCGCATCGAGCACGACGATCTGCGCCACAATCGGCCAGAACAGTGCGTATGCCGCGGTACCCGAACGTTGCGCCACATGCCCCTCAAGGCGTTCATGCAATTCCATGGTGGCCTTGAACAGCAGGAATACACCGCCGAACAGCATGATCAAGTCACGGCCCGAGAAGCTCTTGTCGAACACCTCGAACAGCGGCTGGGTCAGCGTCACCAGCCAGGAAATACTCGCCAGCAGGCCCAGGCGCATCAGCAAGGCCAGGGACAAACCGATCAACCGCGCTCGGTCGCGCTGCTCCGGCGGCAGCTTGTCCGCCAGGATCGCAATAAACACCAGGTTGTCGATACCCAGTACCAGTTCCAGCACAATCAAGGTCAACAAGCCGAGCCAGGCCGTTGGATCCGCTAACCATTCCATTTATAAAGTCTCTTGGTTGAATTCAGAATGCCGGACATGGCAAAGCGCGGTCGTAGGACCGGCACAAGATCAGCAATCGAAAAACGGGATGTTTCAGCGGGAACGGCAGCAATAAACGTCTTGGGGAAAGACGACTGGGGGGCTCCGAGAGGGTATTCATGCAAGTCCTGCAATGAGAAAAGGACTTAAATCCTACATTCGAAACATGAATTTCCCACAACGCAAAACCATTACAAAATCTGTACCCGAAGCGTAAACCCCGTGAGAGGCGGGCTTACCCCGATGGCCGTTCTTCAAGTTCGCATAGGTTGATTGATACACCGCTATCGGGGCATAGGCATCTACTTGCCCTTCGATGAAAACAAAACCTGAAAAAATGCGGCCTTTGGGGTGAGCAGGCTTGCCCCGCGCTTGGCTGCAAAGCCGCCCCCGGGCCAAGCGCCTCGGTGTGCCAGATAAACCGTATTTTTTGGAGAGGGCTGCTTCGCAGCCCAGCGCAGGGCAAGCCTGCTCACCACGGCGTTTTGCATCAGCCTTTAGATACTTACGGCTATCGGGAGCAAGCCACCGCTCCCACATTGGTGTTACCAGAAGCGCTGCTGAGTCAACCGGCTCCACCACGTCAACAACACGCGGTCCACCGAACCACTGGCCGCCAGGCCAACGCGCTCCTGCAAGCTCTTGCGCTCGGCATAGTGCAGGTGAAATACCTCGGCCGTCTTGGCCTTGGTCGCCAGGTATTCATCGCTGGTCTGCAACTCATCAACCAACTGTTTATCCAGCGCGGCCACACCCAACCACACCTCACCGGTCGCCACTTCGTCGATGGCCAACTGCGGGCGATAACGCGAAACAAAGTTCTTGAAGAGTTGATGGGTGATGTCCAGGTCTTCCTGGAATTTCTCCCGGCCCTTCTCGGTATTTTCGCCAAACACCGTGAGGGTGCGCTTGTACTCGCCGGCGGTGAGCACTTCGAAGTCGATATCGTGCTTTTTCAGCAGGCGGTTGACGTTGGGCAACTGCGCCACCACACCGATGGAACCCAGGATGGCAAAGGGCGCGCTGATGATCTTCTCGCCAATGCACGCCATCATGTAGCCGCCGCTGGCCGCCACCTTATCGATGCACACGGTCAACGGCACGCCGGCCTGGCGGATACGCGCCAGTTGCGACGAGGCCAGGCCATAGCTGTGCACCATGCCGCCGCCGCTTTCCAGGCGCAGCACCACCTCATCCTTGGGCGTGGCCAGGCTGAGCAATGCGGTGATTTCATGGCGCAGACTCTCGGTGGCCGAGGCCTTGATGTCGCCGTCAAAGTCCAGCACGAACACCCGTGGCTTGGCCTCGGCTTTCTGTTTGCCCTTCTTCTTTTCGGCCTTGCCCTCGGATTTTCGCTGGGCCTTTAGCTGATCCTTGTCGAGCAGGGTCGACTCCAGGCGCTCGCGCAGCTCCTTGTAAAAATCGTTGAGTTTGCTGACCTGCAATTGACCGGCGGACTTGCGCCGCCCCTTGCTGCGCAGCGCCGCGAAGCTGATCAGCACCACCAGAATGGCGACTACCAGGGTGACGGTTTTAGCTAGAAAACTTGCGTACTCGGCAAGAAACTCCATAAGACACCTATGAGGCTCGAAAGCCGCAGTCTACGGGGATTGTCGCCACCGTGTCTAACACTGTTAACCCGGCCTATATCCTACAAAAATAGCGACAAAGTCCTACTTGCGTAGTTCGATTCCCACATCATTTTCAGACCCAAAGCCCAGCAAATACAGGAGAAAACGACTTTAAACTCGGCGTTGAACACACCCACACAGGAGCGACGCCGATGCGCCCCCAGCACCTCGATACCCGCGCCTGGCTGCTCATGGCGCTGTGCATTGCATCGAGCGCCAGCCTCCCTGGCGTGGCAGCCTCCGCACAGCTCAACCCGGTCGACCTGCGTGCGCAAGAGTTCGAGCGTCGAACTCGCGAGCAACTGGAACGCGAGCAGCGCCTGCGCCTGCTTGAGCGTGAGGCCACCGTGCAATCGGAGCCCGCCGCCCCGCTCCCGCAGTCGTCCGCCACCGAACCGTGCTGGCAGATACGCGGCCTGCGCCTGACGGGCAATACCCTGCTCGAGCCGGCGCGCCTGCGCACGGTGCTGCAATCCCACCTCAGCGCGTGCATGGGCGCGTCGCCTATCAACCAATTGTTGGCGGCACTGACCGCGCTGTACGTCGAGGCCGGCTATATCACCAGTCGCCCCTACCTGAAACAGCCTCCAGAAGATGGCCAGCGCCTCGACATCGTCATCGAAGAAGGCTACCTCGAAAGCATCGAACTGGCGGATCCGGACCTACCGGTGTCGTTGCGCGGCGCGTTCCCCGACATGCTGGGCCGGCCGCTGCAACTGCGCGAGCTGGAACAGGGCCTCGATCAGTTGAACCGCCTGCGCTCAGTCGATCTGACGGTGGATGTACTCCCCGGCCAGCAACCTGGGGCCTCGCACCTGTTGCTGCGCCCGCGCTCCACTGCGCCGCGCCTGAGCAGCAGCGCGAGCTACAACAACCGTGGCACCGAGGCGACAGGAAGGCACACGGCGCTACTCAATCTGGCGTACGACAGCCCGCTGAGCCTGAATGACTTCATCAGTGTCAGCGCCAGTACCTCCCTGGGCGACAGCCACCGCTACAGTCGTTCCCAGGGTATCTACTACACCTTGCCCTACGGTTTCTGGACCCTGGCCTTGAGCGCCAGCCAGGCCCAATACCGCTATGGCATCGCCCTGCCCAGCCAGACCGTCAGCGCCAACGGCCAGGCCCATCAATACGGCCTCGCCCTCAACCGCCTGCTGTGGCGCGATCAGCACACGTTGCTCAATGGCAACCTGCGCCTGAGCACAAAACGCTCGCAAAGCTACATCGCCGATACCTACCTGGCGATCCAGAGCCCGAGCCTGACGGTGGCCGAGGCCAGTCTCAACCTGTTGAAGCTGGCGGACGGCATCTGGAACGCCAATGTCAGCTATGCCCAGGGCCTCGACGGCTTGGGCGCCGACCGCGACAGCCGGCGTGAATCCCGGGACTTGCCCCGCGCGCAATTTCATAAATACCGCGTCGACATCGATTACACGCGGCACAACCCTACCGCCGACGGTGTGTGGAACAGCCAACTCGCACTGCAATACAGCCCCGACCCACTGCCGAGCCTGGAACAGTTGCTGATCACCGACCATTACGCGGTACGCGGCTTCCGCCTCGCTGCGCTGGCCGCCGCCAACGGCGCGGTGTGGCGCAACACCTTGAGCCTGCGCCGACACCTGCTGGGCCAGTTGCAGATCAGCCCGCGCGTGGGGGTGGACCTGGGCTGGAGCCAGCACCTCAAAGGCGCCGATATCCAGCGTGTAGGCGGGGCCAGCGTTGGCCTGGCCTTGAACCACCGCACCTGGCAAGTGGACGTGGATTACCAGCGCGGGCTGTTCGGCCCCGCGCTACCGATCAAGGAACGAGGTTTCTGGCTGATGGAGTTAAGCCTGCACTTATAACGCCTCCCCCAATAACAACAAGAAGGTCAAGCCATGACTAGTCATTGCCGTTTTCCATCGTTTCATCTCAAACCCTCCCATCCCCTGCGTTGGGTGATCTGCAGCCTGCTGTCGATTCACTATGGCCATCAGGCGTTCGCCGCCGATGTGGTGCCGGTGAGCGGCAATGCCCAGCGCTTCACCGTGAAGGATGTACCGGTATTGAACATCGTCGCGCCCAACCCGGCTGGGGTTTCCCACAACCGATTCGTGGACTACAACGTGCAAAGCGCAGGTCTGGTATTGAACAATGCGGTGGCGGCGGGACGCTCGAAACTGGCCGGGCAGTTACCGGCCAATCCGCAGTTCAGCGGCCGGGCGGCCGGCCTGATTCTCAACGAAGTAACCAGCCGCAAGGCCTCCCATATCAACGGCCCGCAGGAAGTGTTCGGGCGCGCGGCCGACTACGTGCTGGCCAACCCCAACGGCATCACAGTCAACGGCGCCAGCTTTATCAATACACCGCGCGCCAGCTTTGTAGTGGGCAGCCCGGAACTGGAGGACGGCAAGCTCAAGCGCCTCACCACCTTCAACGGTGCCAATCCCCTCAACGTTGGCGAGCGAGGCGTTAGCAACAGCGCCGGCGCCCTCGACCTGATCGCTCCACGCATCAGCACCCACGGTACGCTCACCGCACGGGACGATCTCAACGTTTTGATCGGGCAGAATCGCCTGCGCTACGCCGACGCCGTCATCGAAAGCAGCGCCCGGGCAAGCGCCCGCCCGGTCGACGCGCAGCTGTTGGGCGCCATGCAGGCCGGACGCATCAACATTATCAGCACCGCCGACGGCGCCGGGGTCAAGATCGCCGCGCCGCTGACAGCGCGCGGCAATCTCAAGGTGACGTCGGCCGGCAACCTGTCCATCTCCGGCAACCCAGAGCCGGTGCGCACCCGCATCAGCAGCACCAACGGCGACGTCGCCCTCGCCGCCCACAACGATCTGACACTATCGGCGGTTGAGGTGCAGGGTCGCGCCATCGACGCCAGCGCCGGACGCCATCTGCGCCTTGAGGCCAAAACCCGCAAAAGCCAGAGCCAACAGCAAGAGTCCTGGAAAAAGAAGGTGTTGTTCATCACTACCGAAACCTACGACAAGACCACCACCCAGATCGACGTCGAACACGTCGGCACCCAGCTCAAGGCCCGCACCGATCTGACGCTCAAGGCCGGTGGCGATCTGCAATTGTCGGCCTCCAGCGCCAGCGCCGGTCGCAACCTGCAGGCCACGGCCGGCAGAGACCTGCGCCTTAGCGCTTTGAACGACTCCCAGACCACCCGCGAAACCCTCAACCACCGCAAGGGCCTATGGCGTGGGGATTACGACACCTCGCGCACCACCGAAACCGCCCGCGCCAGCAGCCTGTCAAGCAACGCTGCAATGAGCGTACGCAGCGGCAAGAACCTGACGGTGCTCGGCAGCCAGGTCCAGAGCCAGGGGGACCTGACGATCGAGTCCGGCAAACAGGTCAATGTCGGCGTCACGCGCGCTGCCCAGCAACGCACGCAGAACAACTACGAAGGCGACCTGCTCTCCGGCGCCGTGTTCGGCAAAAACGACAAGGACATCCGCAGCGAAGACCAATCCATCGGCAGCCGCGTCAGTGCCAAGGGCACCTTGCGGGTCACCTCCGACGATGTGCTGATTACCGGCAGCCAGGTGCTGGGGCAGCAGGACGCGGTATTGATCAGCAACAGCGGCTCGCTGACGATCGACGGCAGCCAAAGCCTGGTGCACTCGGAAAAGTCGCGCTCCGACAGCAAACTGTTCGGCCTATTCAAGGACCAGACTGACGAGCGGAAAAACGCCAGCAACCTGGTGCGCAGCCAGGTGAAGTCCCAGAGCAACCTGCGCCTGCAAAGCGCCAGTGATCTGAATGTGATCGGCGCGGATGTCGAAGCAAAGGCCGAGTTGAAACTGACCGCCGTGGGCGATATCAACTTGCTAGCGGGCACGAGCCGCGACACCACGGTCACGCAGACCACCCGCAACGGGTTCACTTCTTCCGCCACCGAGACCAAACAAGCGGCGCCCGGCATCAAGGGCTCGAAACAATTTCAAGCCGGGGTCGGCTATAGCCAGGAGCACAACACCACCACCCAAGACAGCCTCACCCATGAAGGCAGCCAACTAAAAGGCGCCACGCTGGACATCACTGCCGAAAATACCGTGCGGGTCAAAGCCTCGGACGTGAGCAGTACCCAGGGCGATTTGAACATCGCCGGCCACGCCATCGAACTGCTCAGCGAAGCCGACACCACCACGCGCGTCAGTGAAACCGATACCTTCGGCCTTGGCCACTTTGTCACCGGCGGCATGGATCGAGCCGGCGGCGGTTACAAGGTCGGTCAGGAAGAGGTGATTACAAGCAGCGCCTCCACCACCGTCAAATCGAGCCATCTGAGCAGCGCCGGCGATCTGAATCTGGTTGCCGACAAGGGCCAGGGCACGCTGTTGACCGAGGCCGCGCAGGTCAAGGCTGACAAAGACCTCACCCTCAGCGCCGGCAGCGTGGAAAACCGCGCGGTCTCCAACAGCACCGTCGAAACCGAGCAGGTCAAGGGCTGGACCGCCAGTATCGGCAGCAACATCGAATACAAAGACCTCACCCGCCCGGTGCAGAAACTGGTCGAAGGGGTGGATCAGAGCAAGTTCTATCAACCCTCGGTGCTTGATGCGATTGAACCACCCAACCTGGGAGTCGACCTGGCCGTCAATGTGCTGAACACCCGCGCCGAGAGCGGAGGCACCACAGCGGTGGTCAGCACCTTCGAAGGCGCCACCGTCAACGTGCAGGTCGAGGGTGCATTGACCGATACAGGCACACGCTACACGGCCACCGAGGGCGGCGTGTCGATCAAGGCCGACAGCCATACCTTCAACGCAGCCGAGCACAGCAGTTGGCAACAGGACAAGGGCACCGACACCGACGCTTCGTTAAGGCTGTACACCACCACCGGCCGCGACCTGAATGCGCGGGTTCTGGGCGTGGGCGGCAGTTTTGACCTGGGTAACACCACCCGTACCGCAGTGCCAGGCAGCATCGAGGGCAAACGCGGCATCAGCGTACAGCTGGGCAGCGACGGCCGGTATGAAGGCAGCCGCTTCGACGCGGGACGCGGTGATTTGAAGATTCAGGCCACCGGTTCGCTGACCTTCAACCAAGCCCGCGACTGGCAGGGTTCCGGCGAAGGCACCTTGAGCGGTTTCGGCTGGGTTGAACTGGGCAGCAGTCCAGGCACCAGCAAGAAAGCCAACGCGGGCTTCCAGTTGGATAAATCCGACTTGAGCGTCGAAGACTCCCAAGGCCGCAGTGCCGATTTGATCGCCGACGGCGTGATCGAAATCGACGCCGGGCAGGACCTGACCCTGCACGGCGCCAAGGTCGGCACGTTTAACAGCGGCGATATTCGCCTCACCGCCGGAAACCGCTTTGAGTTCCTGGCCGGGGTCGATACCCACACGGCCAGTGGCGACGGGATCGGCGGCGGGGCTCGCGTCAGTGCCAAAGCGACCCAGGCTGACACATCCAGCAGCAAGAGCGGCAGCGCCGGTGCCCAGTTCAGCCTGGCTGACATCGACGAACACAGCGTGTTGCAGCGCGGTGGCACGCTCGATAGCGCGGGCACCGTGCGTATCCAGGCCGATCATGTGCGCCTGCAAGGAGTGCAGGGCCAGGCCCAGGCGTTTGAGCTGGCGGCCACCGGCGGCGACTTGGTGCTGGAGTCTGCGGTCTCCAACGAGCACCGCAACAACCGCACTATCGCCGGCGGACTGGGTGTGAGCGGCACCCGCAGTACGGACCCGGCCAATAACGGTTCCGGCCTGTTCGCGCGCGCCAAGGGCGGCGTGGACCAACTCAGCAGTCAGACCCACGACAATACCCGCCTGCGGGCTGATCGCATTCAACTCGACAGCCGCGGCGATACGCAGTTGCTGGGGGCCACCGTCACGGCGCGCGAGGTCAGCGGCACAATCGACGGCGACTTGGTGGTGCAGAGCCGTCAGGATCAGGTGGAGGGCTTGAAGGTGCAGGTCGACGCGCAATTGACCACGGAAAAGAACCCGGCGGGCGCGGTCGATAAGCTCAGCGTGGCCGGCGGGCCATGGTCGGGCAAGCTCAAGACCGCCGGAAAGAACCTTTACGAAAAAACGGCCGACAAGGCGCGCACGCTCAAGGACAAGCTGATCAGCAAGGTCGGTGGCTCACCCGCGACCCAGGCCGGTACTGGCGCGGCCACGGGGTCGTCCACGTTAAAGAACCTGCTGTTTCAAAATCCGGCTTACCGCGACACCACACCCACACTGCTGGGGGACTTCAGCTGGTTCAGCAATAACACGGTCGCCGAGGCGTCCGGCATCAACGGCGGCGACGGGGTAACGCTGCATGTGGGCGGCGCAGTCGACCTGACCGGCGCGCGCATCGCCTCCAGCCATGGCCGCGTGGCACTGGGCGAGGCGAAGATTACTGGCCGCGACATCCAAGGCCGCGACACCCGCACGGATTTCTCGCTCAACGCCTCGACCTCGCCCCAGCAACTGGGCACAGCGCTCTACGCAGCGTTCAACAACCCCCGTGACCCGCAAAGCCAGCGCGATGAGCATTTCAACTTGGGCCTGTTGCGTACCGGCGGCCACGATCAAGGCCAACACCTGATCAGCGGAGTCGATCAATAAGCGCGTTAAAAACATCCAGGCCCCTGTGCACAGGGGCCTTGCTCAGTTGCTCCAACACGCTTTTAAAACAAGCGTATGTTTTTCCATTGACAGCTCCCCGGCATCCTCATAACCTCGCCAGACTTTCAACGTACCGGGTGAACGGACGTGGGCAGCATCTATTTGATTCGACATGGCCAGGCCTCCTTCGGTGCAGACGACTATGACGTGCTGTCCCCCATCGGCGTGGAACAAGCGCAAGTGCTCGGTCGCCACCTGGCGGACATGGGCCTGGTGTTCGACCGCTGCATAGCCGGCGACCTGCGCCGCCAGCAGCACACCGCCACAGCCGCGTTCGATCAATACCGCACCCTCGGCCTGCCGACTCCCACCCTGGAAACCGACAGCGCCTTCAACGAATTCGATGCCGACGCCATCATCCGCGCCCTGCTCCCCGACCTGCTCGACAGCGAGCCAGATGCTTTGGACATCCTGCGCAATGCCGCGCAAAACCGCAGCGAGTTCCAACGCATCTTCGCCCTGATCATCGAACGCTGGCTGGCCGGCACCTACGACCCACCGGGGCTGGAAAGCTGGCTGGGGTTTGTCGAGCGCGTCCAAGGCGGCCTGCAGCGTCTGCTGGAAGCAGCCGACAACACCCACAAAATCGCCGTGTTCACCTCCGGCGGCACCATCACCGCCCTGCTCCACCTGATTACTCGCATCCCTGCCGCCCAAGCCTTCGAGCTGAACTGGCAGATTGTGAACACCTCGCTCAACCAGCTGAAATTCCGCGGTCGCGAGGTGGCCCTGGCTTCCTTCAACAGCCATACCCACTTGCAACTGTTGAAGGCGCCGCAGCTCATCACCTTCCGATGAACCGCGGCCAACCGTGACCCCAAGGTCACTGGACTCCACCCTTAAGGATCGAAACCATGACTGACGTAGCCAAAGCTGTAGAAGCAATGAAAGCCAAATTCAACCCAAGCGCTGCCGAAGGCTTGGACCTGGTGTTCGGTTTCCGCATCGACGACACCAAGAACTTCTCCCTGGTGGTCAAAGACAAGACCTGCGAACTCAAAGAAGGCGAAAACCCAGACGCCCAAGTCACCCTGGTGATGGACAGCGACACGCTGAAAGGCATCGTCGACGGCACCACCGACGGCATGCAGGCGTTCATGGGCGGCAAGCTGCGCACCGAAGGCGACATGATGCTGGCGATGAAACTGAGCGAACTGTTTCCGGCCTGATAAGTCGATGTTCAAAGAATCCCGCCCCCGGCGGGATTTTTCGTTCAACCTGGCGGCCTCCGACTAACCGGATACCGGCCTTATTCCCCTCAAGCCTTCGGCGCAACACTTAATAACAACGCCACCAATGCACTCCACCCGGTTTGGTGTGACGCCCCCAGGCCGCGGCCGGTTTCGCCATGGAAATATTCGTGAAACAACACCAGCTCACGGCTGAGGGGGTCAGCCTCCAACTGCGCATACCCCGCCATCGACGGGCGTGAACCGTTTTCATCCAATAGAAACAAACGAGTCAACCGCTGGCTGAGGCCGTCGGCCACTTCTCCCAGTGACGCCAGATAACCGCTGCCCGCCGGGTACTCCACCGAAAAGTGATCGGCGTAATAACGCTCAAATTCGCGCAGCGACTCGATCAGCATGTAGTTGATGGGCATCCACAACGGCCCGCGCCAATTGGAATTACCGCCGTACAGCCGCGAGTCGGACTCACCTGGCTGGTAACGCGCGCACAACGTATCGCCATTTATCTTCAGCGCCAGGGGTTGGTCCGCGAACGCCTTGGATAATGAGCGCACGCCAAACGTTGAGAGAAACTCGTCGTCAGCCAGCATGCGCCGCAGCAGATCCTTGGTGCGTTCGCCACGCAGCAGCGCCAGCAACAGGCGATTGCCCTGTCCCGGCTCGTTCCAGCGCGATACCAGTGCGGCCAAATCGGGCCGGTGGTGCATAAACCCCAGCAGGCGCTCGCGTAGCCCAGGCAAACCTTCATGCTCGCGTTGCTCCAGCACCAGCACGGCAAACAGCGGCATCAGGCCGACGATGGAGCGCAGGCGTACCGGTTCGTTCTGGCCGTCTGGGCGACGCAGCACATCGTAGAAGAACAGGTCCTGCTCATCCCATAGGCCTTCCTCGCTATCGTCGACCCGGTTGATGGCACCGGCGATATACAAGAAATGCTCGAAAAATTTCACCGCAATATCCACATACACGGCATTGCGCTTGGCCAACTCCAGAGCGATACGCATCAAATCCAGCGCATAGGCCGCCACCCACGCCGTGCCGTCGGCCTGATCGAGCTGATAGCCAGGCGGCATCGCAGCCGAGCGATCGAACAGGGCGATGTTATCCAGGCCCAGGAAGCCGCCCTGGAACAGATTGCGCCCCTCAGCGTCCTTGCGGTTGACCCACCAGGAAAAATTCAACAGCAGCTTGTGGAAAATCCGTTCAAGAAAGTCCAAATCACCAATACCGGTCAGCGCCTTGTCCTGCTGATACACGCGCCAACTGGCCCACCCATGGACCGGTGGGTTGGCATCGTCGAAACGCCATTCGTACGCCGGCAATTGGCCGTTGGGATGCATAAAGCGATCTTTGACCAGCAGTAACAACTGGTGCTTGGCATACCCCGGATCGATCAACGCCATGGCAACGGCCTGGAACCCTTGGTCCCAGGAGGCATACCAGGGGTATTCCCAAGTGTCGGGCATGGTCAGGATGTCGAAATTGGACAGGTGCCGCCAATGGCTATTGCGCAGGTGCAAGCGCTCGGGTGGCGGTGCAGGTTGGGTGGGATCACCGTCGAGCCATTGGTTGACGTCGAAGTAGTACAGCTGTTTGGACCAAAGCAACCCTGCGAGGGCCTGGCGCTGCACATTGCGCGCGTCTGCGTCGCTGATGCCGTGTTGCAATGCCGCGTAAAAGTCATCCGCTTCCCGGCGGCGTTGTTCGAACAGTTTGCGTGCATGGACCTGGGGCGCTTCCACAGGGGCGAAGCGCAGGTACAGGGTCTGGCTCGCCAGCCCTGGCAGATCGAGGATGAAACGCGCGGCGACCTTGGTGCCGGCGTCGCGACGAATCGCCGAATGCGCCGCGTTCACCACGTAATCGTTGATGCCGTCCTTGAACGGCCCCGATGCTGGCTGCCCGTCGAAGCGAGTGGTGTTGCTCTCGTTTTCACAGAACAGCCATTCCAGCCCGTCCTGGTCCCAGGCGCTGAGCCAGCGATCCGGCAATGCAGGATGACGCGCCAACACCCGCTCGCCGTCCAGGCTCAACCGTGGCTTGGATGCATCGAAGGTCCAGCTCCAGTCATTGCGCGCCCACAACTGAGGCAGCACCTGCAGGCGTGTCGGCTGCGGCGAGCGGTTATGCACGATGACGCGCATGAAAATATCGTCGGGCTGGTGCTTGGCGTATTCGACGCTGACATCGCAATAGCGGTTGTCCTCGAACACCCCGGTATCGAGGATTTCATACTCAGCATCGCCCAAGCCTCGTCGGGCGTTCTCGGCGACCAAATCATCATAGGGGAACGCTGCATGCGGGTACTTGTAGAGCATGCGCATGTAGGCATGACTCGGCACGCCATCGACGAAAAAGTACAGTTCCTTGACGTCCTCCCCGTGGTTGCCTTCAGCGTTGTTCAGGCCGAAAAGACGCTCCTTGATGATCGGGTCGCGCTCGTTCCATAGCGCCAGGCCCAGGCACCAATGCTGCGCCTTGTCGCTGAACCCGGCCAGACCATCTTCGCCCCAGCGATAAGCGCGGCTACGTGCGTGATCATGGGGAAAGAAACGCCAGGCATCGCCGTCGGCACTGTAGTCCTCTCGTACCGTGCCCCACTGGCGCTCACTTAAATACGGGCCCCACACGCGCCAGGCATCGGCGCCCTCACCCACCAGGCGCTGGCCCTCGATCGTTTGCAGAATAGATGCGGTCATCCAACCCTCCATCAGGCACTGGTTGGCGGCCAGTGTAGAACCCATCCCCGTATCAATGCACATGAACTCGGTTTTACCTTGACTCATTCGTTTGCAGAATGAAGTCCAGAGGATTCTTCGTTTGCAAGCCGCCTCGGGGCTCAACAAAATCCGGGCAACGGCCACGCCCTCTTTCATTGTGATCAGGAATTTTTCTATGCCAGCCAGCGCCCATGTCAGCCCCGACGAGATCCGCAAGGGTTTTTCCAAGGCCATGTCCGAGATGTACCGCGCTGAAGTCCCGCTGTATGGCGCGCTGATGGAGCTGGTGGCGCAGGTCAACGCGCAGACGCTGGAGGCTGATCCGCGGCTGGCACAGCACCTGCAGCGCACCGGCGAGATGCAACGCCTGGATATGGAACGCCACGGCGCGATTCGCCTGGGCACGGCTGCCGAGCTGGCAACCATCCGCCGTTTGTTCGCGGTTATGGGCATGCAGCCGGTGGGTTATTACGACCTGACGCCGGCGGGCGTGCCGGTGCACTCCACGGCATTTCGTGCGGTGCATGAAAGCGCGCTGCAAACCAGCCCGTTCCGCGTGTTCACCTCGCTGCTGCGCCTGGAACTGATTGAAAATCCCGACCTGCGCGCCTTCGCCGAAAACGCCTTGGCCAAGCGCTCGATCTTCACCCCGGGCGCCCTGGCGCTGATCGAACAAGCGGAGCGAGACGGTGGCCTGAACGTCGAGGATGCCGATGAATTTATCCGACAGGCCCTGGAAACCTTCCGCTGGCACCACACCGCGACCGTCACCGCCGCGCAGTACCAGCAACTCAGCGACCAACACCGCCTGATCGCCGACGTGGTGGCCTTCAAAGGCCCGCATATCAACCATCTCACTCCGCGCACGCTGGACATCGACCAGGTGCAAGCGGCCATGCCCGGCAAAGGCATCACACCCAAGGCCGTCATCGAAGGCCCGCCACCCCGCCAGTGCCCGATCCTGCTGCGCCAGACCAGCTTCAAAGCCCTCGACGAACCCATCGCGTTCACCGACGCCCAAGGCAGCCACAGCGCACGTTTCGGCGAAATCGAGCAACGCGGCGTCGCACTCACGCCCAAGGGCCGCGCGCTGTATGACCGACTGCTGAACGCCGCCCGAGATGAACTGGGGGCGTTCCCCAACGAGGCGAACGCCGGGCGCTATGGTCAACTGCTGGCGCACCATTTCCAGGCCTTCCCCGACACCTACGCGCAACTACGCGAACAGGGCCTGGCCTACTTTCGCTACTTCGCCACTGCCCAAGGCCTGGCGGCACGCGGCAACCCCGCACAACCCCGCACCCTGCCGGAGCTGATCGACGCAGGCCATATCGATGTGGAACCGCTGGTGTACGAGGACTTCCTGCCGGTCAGCGCGGCGGGGATCTTCCAGTCGAACCTGGGGGACGCTGCGCAAAGCCACTACGCAGCCAACTCAAACCAGGCTGAATTCGAAAAAGCCCTCGGCAGCCCGACGATTGATGAATTGAAGTTGTATGGGGAGACACAACAGCGGTCGGTGGATGAGTGTATGCGGGCGTTGTTGGAATAATCGCTGCCTTTCAAACACTTCGGGACAAACGATGTAGGAGCGAGCGTGCTCGCTCCTTGGTTCTGCTCAGCCCAACTGCGCCACAATCTTATCTTTGACCAACAAGCGTTTTTTCTTCAGTTTCTCCACGTCTTCATCGCTGGCACTTGCTCCTTCGGCCTTTACCACTTCCGCGTCGGCGACGTCGTATTGGTCGAGCAGCGAATCCAGGCGTTTGTCACTTGCCCTGCGTTCGTGAACGGCCTCCTTGCTCAATCCCAAATCCTGATACAGGTCGTGTTTCACTGGCATGGCGTACCTCCGCATGTTGATCGATGGCTTACGACCTTGAAGCTAGACCATTCTCACGGGCTTTGTCATGTCCTGGGTGAATCTTGCCCCGTTCGTCGCGGCAGGTGAGATGAGATCAAACCTTTTACGACGCCCTGCCCTCCACTGCAGATCGCAACCCGAGGGAGACCGGTTCATGACTCATCCAGCCACTGCTGTCGACACTCAATGCATCAACACCCTGCGTACCCTGGCGATGGATGCCGTGCAGAAGGCCAATTCCGGCCATCCCGGCACGCCCATGGGCCTGGCGCCGGTGGGGTATACGCTGTGGAGCCGATTTTTGCGCTACCACCCGGAGCAGCCTGATTGGCCTAACCGAGATCGCTTTGTGTTGTCGGTGGGGCATGCCTCGATGCTGTTGTATTCGCTACTGCACTTGGCCGGCGTGGTGGAGGTTGATGCCCACGGTCAGCGCACCGGCCAGCCGGCGATCAGCCTGGACGATATCAAGCAGTTCCGCCAAGCCGACTCGAAGACGCCGGGGCACCCGGAATACCGCATGACCACCGGTGTCGAGACCACGACCGGCCCGCTGGGCCAGGGGTGCGCCAATAGCGTCGGCATGGCCATGGCCGAGCGTTGGCTGGCTGAGCGTTTCAACCGCGACGGCCAGGTGCTGTTCGATTACAACGTCTACACCCTGTGCGGCGACGGCGACATGATGGAAGGCATCAGCAGCGAGGCCGCATCCATGGCCGGCCACCTGAAGCTGGATAACCTGTGCTGGATCTACGACAACAACACCATCAGCATCGAAGGCCATACTGAGCTGGCGTTCAGCGAGGACGTGATCAAGCGCTTCCAGGCCTATGGCTGGCACACGCTGCATGTCACCGACGCCAACGATCTGGGCGCCTTGAGCCAGGCGCTGCAAGCGTTTCAGGCCAATACCGGAGCGCCCACCCTGATCGTGGTCGACAGCGTGATCGGCTATGGCTCGCCCCATAAGCACAACACCGCCGCTGCCCATGGCGAACCCTTGGGCGATGAAGAAATCCGCCTGACCAAGGCCGCCTATGGCTGGCCCGAGGATGCCCAGTTCCTGGTGCCCGATGCCGCACGCACGGCATTGCGCGATGCGCTGTATGAGCGGGCCGAACCGTTGTTCCAACAATGGAATCAGACCCTGGCCAGCCTGGACCCACACCGTGCCGACGAACTGCGGCGCATGCGCGCCGGCGAGATGCCTGCGCACTGGCAAGACGAATTGCCAACCTTTGAAGCGGACGCCAAGGGCGTCGCCAGCCGCGCTTCCGGTGGCGAAGTACTGAATGCCTTCGCCCGACAAATCCCCTGGCTGCTTGGCGGTTCGGCGGACCTGTCGCCGTCGACCAAGACCAACCTCACGTTCGACGGCGCCGGGCGTTTCAGCGCCGACGACTACAGCGGGCGCAACCTGCATTTCGGCATCCGCGAGCACGCCATGGGCGCGATCGCCAACGGTCTGGCGTTGTCTTACCTGCGGCCCTACACCTCCACCTTTCTGGTGTTCAGCGACTACATGAAGCCGCCGATCCGCCTGGCGGCAATCATGGAGCTGCCGGTGGTGTTCGTGTTTACCCATGACTCGATCGGCGTGGGTGAAGACGGGCCGACACACCAACCTATCGAACACCTCACCCAGCTGCGCGCCACCCCAGGGCTGTTGACCCTGCGCCCGGGCGACGCCAATGAAACCCTGGAATTATGGCGGGTCGCCCTGGCACAGACCCACCGGCCCAGCTGCCTGGTGTTGTCGCGCCAACCGTTGCCGACGCTTGACCGCACCCGCTATGCCGCGGCCTGTGGTGCGGCCAAGGGCGCCTATGTGCTGGCGGCGGCTGACCAGCCTGAGGTGATCCTGATAGCCACCGGCAGCGAGGTCAGCCTGGCCGTGGCCGCCTATGAACAGCTCAAGGCTGAAGGGATTGCCGCGCAGGTGGTGTCGATGCCCAGCTGGGAGCTGTTTGAAGACCAGGATCAGGCCTACCGCGACAGCGTATTGCCGCCTGCCGTGAAGGCGCGCGTGGTGATCGAACAGGCCGGCCCTCTGGGTTGGGACCGTTACGTCGGCCAGACTGGCGCCAAAGTGGTGATGAACAGCTTCGGCGCCTCGGCTCCATTGGCCAAATTGCAGGAGAAGTTCGGGTTCACGGTTGAGCATGTGGTGAAACAGGCCAAGGCTCAGATCGACCTTAACCAGCACTGATCAAAACCTGTGGGAGGGGGCTTGCCCCCTCCTACCTTTGGCCCCCATCACTTATTAGATCATCGCCTTGGCAAGGAACGGCGCAGTCCGGCTCTTTTTGCTTTTGGCCACCTTCTGCGGCGTGCCGCAGGCCACCACGTTGCCGCCCAGATCACCGGCTCCCGGGCCGATATCGATCACCCAGTCGCTCTGGGCCACCACGCGCATTTCATGTTCCACCACAACCACCGTGTGCCCCGCGTCCACCAGTTGATTGAGCTGGCTGAGCAAGCGGTCGACGTCCCGTGGGTGCAGGCCAGTAGTGGGTTCATCCAACACATACAAGGTGGCGCCACGGGCATTGCGTTGCAGCTCGGTGGCCAATTTGATGCGCTGCGCTTCGCCGCCGGACAGCTCCGTCGCCGGTTGGCCCAGGCGCAGGTAACCCAGGCCGATATCCCGCAACACCTCCAGCGAACGCAGCACGCCCGGCTGTTCGGCAAACACCTCCACCGCCTGGTTCACCGTCAGCCCCAGCACCTGGGCGATGCTCATGCCTTGCCACTTCACCGCCAGGGTTTCGGGGTTGTAGCGCGCGCCATGGCAGGTTGGGCACGGTGCGTAGACGCTGGGCATAAACAGCAACTCGACGCTGACAAAGCCTTCGCCCTCGCAGTTGGGGCAGCGGCCCTTGGCGACGTTGAACGAGAATTGCCCGGCATCGTAGCCGCGCTTCTTCGCCGCTGGCGTGGCGGCAAACAGTTTGCGCACGTTGTCGAACAGGCCGGTGTAGGTTGCCAGATTGGAACGCGGCGTGCGGCCGATGGGTTTCTGATCCACCTGCACCAAACGCCGGATATGTTCCAGCCCAGCGCCGATACGTCCGCCGCTTGCTTGCGGCGCGTCATCTTCCAGGCTTGGTTCCTCGTCGCTTTCCACCATGCGCCCAAGGCCACTGCCCACCAGTTCGAGCAGTGCCTGGCTGACCAGGCTGGACTTGCCTGAACCGGAAACCCCGGTGACGGCGGTAAAGCAGCCCAGCGGAAAATCCACCTGCAAATCTTTAAGGTTATTGCGCGTTACGCCCTCCAGCGTCAGCCAGGCGCTAGGCTCACGACGCGCGGCAGTGGCCGGACGCGGTGCGGCGAACAGGTACTCGCGGGTCTGCGACGCCTGCACCTCGGCCAGGCCGGCGGGCGGCCCGCTGTACAGCACTTGCCCGCCCTGCTCGCCGGCAGCCGGGCCGACATCGATCAGCCAATCGGCGCGGCGCATGGTTTCCAGGTCGTGCTCGACTACAAACAACGAATTGCCCGCCGCCTTCAACCGCTCCAGCGCGGTAAACAAGGCTTCGCCATCGGCCGGATGCAGGCCAGCCGATGGTTCGTCCAGCACATAAATCACGCCAAACAATTGCGAGCCCAACTGAGTGGCCAGGCGCAAACGCTGCAATTCGCCGGACGACAAAGTCGGCGTGCTGCGTTCCAGGGACAGGTAGCCCAAACCCAGTTCGATCAGTGTATTAACGCGTTCCAGCAGATCCTCAGCGATACGCTGCGCCGCCAGACGCTTTTCCACCGACAGTTTCATGCGGTCTTCGCCCGCCGCCACCGGTCGCAGCAACTCGGCCAGCTGCGTCAACGACAGCTGGGACAACTCGCCGATGTCCACCCCGGCAAATTTCACCGACAACGCCGCTCGGGTCAGGCGTTTGCCCTCGCACAGCGGGCAAGGGCTGCCCTGCATAAACTGCGAGACGCGCTTTTTCATCAGCGCGCTCTGAGTGTGGCTGAAGGTGTGCAGGATATAGCGCCGCGCACCGCTGAACGTGCCTTGGTAACTGGGTTCCAACTTGCGCTTGAGCGCCTCGCGGGTCTGCTCCGGGGTGAAACCGGCATACACCGGCACCGTTGGGGTTTCTTCGGTGAAGAGAATCCAATCGCGCTGTTTTTTCGGCAGGTCGCGCCACGGAATATCCACGTCATAGCCCAGCGTCACCAGGATGTCGCGCAGGTTCTGGCCCTGCCACGCCAACGGCCAGGACGCCACCGCGCGCTGGCGGATGCTCAGGGACGGATCGGGCACCATCAGCGCCTCCGTTACCTCATACACGCGGCCCAGCCCATGGCATTGCGGGCACGCGCCCTGGGGCAGGTTCGGCGAGAAATCCTCGGCATACAGCATGGCCTGCCCCGCCGGGTATTGACCGGCGCGGGAATACAGCATGCGAATCAGGCTCGACAGGGTGGTCACACTGCCCACCGATGAGCGTGCGCTCGGCGTGCCGCGCTGCTGTTGCAGGGCCACCGCCGGCGGCAGGCCTTCGATGCTGTCCACATCCGGCACGCCCACCTGATCGATCAAGCGCCGCGCATACGGCGCCACCGATTCGAAATAGCGACGCTGAGCCTCGGCATACACCGTAGAAAACGCCAGGGACGATTTGCCCGAGCCGGACACGCCGGTGAACACCACCAGGGCATCGCGCGGGATGTCCACATCAACGTTGCGCAAGTTGTGTTCGCGAGCGCCGCGCACGCGCACAAAGCCAGCGGCCTGGGCCGTGAGCGGCGGGAGGTTGCGTTGTGAGGTCATGGTCAACCTTATCGAGCGGTGAGCACGCTGCGCACCCGTTGCGTCAAGGCTTCGGGGCTGTAGGGCTTACTCAGCAGATGAATGTCGGGGGTCAGCAGATGGTTGTTGGAGAGGATGTCGCGGGTGTGGCCGGAGGTGAACAGTACCGGCACCGGCGGAATTTGCACCCGCGCCCACTCGGCCAGGTCGGTGCTTTTGACCCGGCCCGGCATCACCACATCGGTGAAAATCAGCTCCGGTTGCAGGCCCGCTTGCAGCTGGCGCATGGCCTGGTCGCCATCTTCGGCGGTGAGCACGGTGTAGCCCGATTGTTCGAGCACCTCCACCACGGTCAGGCGCACGCCCTCGTTGTCTTCCACCACCAGGATGGTTTCCCGGCCACACTCAGAGACCACCGGCTCGGCCGGCACCTCCAGGCACTCCTCGCCCAGGCTGCGCGGAAAATACAGCTTCACCACGGTGCCCTTGCCCTCTTCGCTGCACACATCCACATGGCCGCCACTCTGACGCACAAAGCCGAACACCATACTCAGGCCCAGGCCCGTGCCGTGGCCATCACGCTTGGTGGTGAAGAAGGGTTCGAACACTTTGGACTGGATGGCCGGCGACATGCCCACCCCGGTATCGGCCACGGACAGACGCACGTATTCGCCAGGGTTGACGCTTTTGCCCACGCAATCGTCGGGGTTGAGGATGATGTTTTCGCCGCTGATGCGAATCACACCCTCGCCTTTCATGGCGTCCCGGGCATTGATCGCCAGGTTGAGCAAGGCGTTTTCCAACTGGTGACGGTCGACGTGGATGCACCAGGGGTCGCGGGGCAATTGCACGTCGATATGAATGGTTTCGCCCAAGGCGCGTTGCAGCAGTTCACCCAGGGTTTCGTAAATACGCAGCGGGTTGTACACCGCTGGCGACAGCGGCTGGCGCCGGGCAAACGCCAGCAATTGGGCCGACAGCTTGGCGCCACGGTCCACGGCGGCAATCGCAGCGCTGACCCGGCGTTGCACATGCTCATTGTGCGGCTCATGCCGCGCCAGCAAATGCAGGTTGCCGGAGATCACTTGCAGCAGGTTGTTGAAGTCGTGGGCCACGCCGCCGGTGAGGCCGCCAATGGCTTCCAGTTTTTGCGACTGGCGCAACTGGTCCTCGGCGGCGGAACGCGCCTGCACTTCGGCGGCCACCCGCTGTTCCAGGTTGTGCGTGAGTTCTTGGCGCACCTGCTCGGACTTCACTAGTTCGGTGGTCTCCACCACAATCGCCAACACCCCGGCCGGTTGCTGGTCATCGCCGGCGACGGGGCTGTAGTACAGATCGAGCCACACGGTCTCCGGCAGGCCGTTGCGCAACAGCACCAGGTCTTTATTGTTGAACGATAAGGTGCCGCCAGCCAGGCAGGTGTCCACCACATGCCGATTGAAATCCGCCACTTCCGGCCAACCCAGCTCCACCGGCGTGCCCAATAGATAAGGGTGACGTCCACCGGCAAAAGCCGAGTAACTGTCGTTGTAAATCATGTAGCCCGCTCGCCCCCACAGCATCACCATCGGCACGGGAGACGCCAGCATCATTTGCACGGTGCAGGCCAGGCTGGTGGACCATCGATCGATCGGTCCAAGGTCAGTGGTTGACCAGTCGAATGCGCGAATACGCTGGGCCATTTCACCGGCCCAACCTTCACAGCCGTGTGGGTTGGATAAAAATTGCATCGTTCGGCTCTGCGCAGAGAAAGGACGGTCGCAACAGTTGGAGCGCACCGGGGGCGGATCGTTTCATTTGCATACGTTAGGGGCAATTCGCCGCATATGCTACTGGGCTCAACGAAAATCCCGGCTGCGCACATCCATGCCATCGAGCAAGGTGGACAGATCGGTCAGCCGCCCGGCGATCAGGTGCCGCACCTCGCCTACCGCTTCCCAGCGGCCATCGACTTTAAGCAGACGCGAGCCGACCAGAGCCAGGCGCTGACGTTCGGCAAGGTCACGCCAGACCACCACGTTCAGGTTGCCGAACTCATCTTCCAGGGTCACGAAGGTCACCCCGCTGGCGGTGCCGGGCCGTTGTCGCCCGGTAACCAGCCCGGCAACGCTGACATTGCGCCCATGCTCCACCGCCATCAGCTCGCGGGAGCTGCGGCAGCGTCGTTGACGCAACTCGGCGCGCAGCAGCGCCAGTGGATGCGGGCCGAGGGTGGTGCCCAGGGTGGCATAGTCGGCGTGCAGGTCTTCGCTGACCGTGGGCGCCGGTAAGACCACCGCGTCTTCGTCGGGGCTGGGCAGGCCGGCAAACAATCCCAGTTGCTTGTGCACGCCTGCCACCTCCCAGCGTGCGCGGTGGCGATTGCCGGCCAGGGCACGCAAGGCGCCGGCATCGGCGAGCAGGGCCTGGGCTCGTGAGTCCAGCGCGGCGCGACGGTCCAGGTCGGCGATGTCGCTGAATATTTGCTGCCGGCGCGCCGCTTCGATGCGCCGCGCATCCTCTTCACGAAACCCCGAGATCAGGCGCAAGCCCATGCGAATCGCCGGTTGCGCGCCATCGATGGGTTCCAGGCTGCAATCCCAGTCGCTGGCCTGCACATCCACCGGGCGGATCTGCAAGCGATGGCGCCGCGCGTCCTGCAGGATCTGGTCCGGGCTGTAGAACCCCATGGGCCAACTATTAATCAGCGCGCACGCGAACGCCGCCGGTTCATGGCACTTGAGCCAGCAACTGGCGTAGGTCAGCAAGGCAAAACTGGCCGCATGGGACTCGGGGAAACCGTAGCTGCCAAACCCCTTGATCTGCTCGAAGATCTGCGCGGCGAATGCCTCGGTGTAGCCGTTTTTCAGCATGCCATCGCGCAACCGCTCGCGATGGGGCTCAAGGCCGCCGTGGCGTTTCCAGGCGGCCATGGAACGGCGCAACTGGTCGGCCTCGCCGGGGCTGTAGTCGGCGGCCACCATAGCGATCTGCATCACTTGCTCCTGGAACAGCGGGATGCCCAGGGTGCGTTGCAACACGGTTTTCAGTTCGGGCGACGGGTAAGTCGTCGGTTCTTCATGGTTACGCCGCCGCAGGTACGGATGCACCATGCCGCCCTGGATCGGCCCGGGCCGCACAATGGCGACCTCGATTACCAGGTCATAAAAGACCTTGGGCCTGAGCCTTGGCAGCATGGCCATCTGTGCCCGCGACTCGATCTGGAACACGCCAATGGTGTCGGCCTTGCTGATCATGGCGTAGGTGGCCGGGTCGTCCTTGGGAATGCTGGCCAGCGACAGGTCGCGACCGCGATGCTGGCGCAGCAAATCGAAGCAACGGCGGATCGCACTGAGCATGCCCAAGGCAAGGATATCCACTTTGAGCAGGCCCACCGCGTCAAGGTCGTCCTTGTCCCACTGGATAATCGTACGCTCGGCCATGGCGGCGTTTTCCACCGGCACCAGGGTGTCCAGCGGGTACTCGGAAATCACGAACCCACCGGGGTGCTGGGACAGATGCCGAGGGAAGCCGATCAGCTGCTGGGTCAAGGTCAGCACCCGATGCAGGATCGGCGTATGCGGGTCGAAGCCTGCTTCGCGCAGGCGCTCCAGGGGCGGTGCGTCGTCACTCCAGCGCCCGCAGCAATCGGCCAGGGCGTTGATCTGATCCGGCGGCAACCCCAAGGCCTTGGCCACGTCACGCACCGCGCCGGCAGCGTGATAAGTGCTGACCACCGCGGTCAGCGCCGCGCGGTGGCGGCCGTAGCGCTGGAATACGTATTGCAGCACTTCTTCGCGGCGTTCGTGTTCGAAGTCCACGTCGATATCCGGCGGCTCGTTGCGCTCCTTGGATAAAAACCGCTCGAACAACAGGTTTGTCAGGCTCGGGTCGATCTCGGTGATGCCCAGGGCAAAGCACACCGCCGAATTGGCCGCCGAGCCACGGCCCTGGCACAGGATCGAACGGCTGCGGGCGAAGCGCACAATGTCATGCACCGTGAGGAAATAGCTTTCGTAGCCCAGATCGCTGATCAGCCCCAATTCGTGGTCGATCTGCATTGACGTCTTGGCCTCGACGCCGTGGGGCCAGCGCCGCGCCATGCCTTCTTCGGTGACGGCGCGCAGCCAGGTTTTAGCGGTATGCCCCTCGGGCACCAATTCACGCGGGTAGTGATAGCGCAACTGGCCGAGGTCGAAGGTGCAACGACGCGCGATGGCCAGGCTTTCGTCGAGCAGCGCTTGCGGGTACAGCGCGCCGAGGGCGTCAAGGCTGCGCAAGTGCCGCTCGCCGTTGGGGTGCAGGCGCGTGCCGGCCTCAGCCACGCTGACGTGATGACGGATGGCAGTCATGGTGTCTTGCAAAGCGCGGCGCCCACGTACGTGCATATGCACATCGCCACAAGCCACCGCTGGTATTTGCAGACTGGCGGCCAGGTTCAGGCGTTGCTGCAAGTGGCGTGCATCGTCCTGCCCGCAATGCAGATGCACCGCCAACCACAGGCGTTCGGCGAAGGTCTCGCGCAGCCATTGGATCGACGCCTGGGTGTCATCGTCAGCCGCCACCCACAACGCCAGCAGGCCGGGCATCGGTTGATCGAAATCGTCTTGCAGCAGGCGATAACGGCCCTTTTCGGCGCGGCGGCGGGCCACGGTGATCAACCGGCACAGGTGCTGGTAGCCGCTGAGGTCTTGCACCAGCAGCACCACTTTCGGGCCGTTTTCCAGGCGCACTTCGCTGCCGATGATCAGCGGCAGTTCCACCGCCTTGGCCGCCTGCCAGGCGCGCACGATGCCCGCCAGGCTGCACTCATCGGTAATTGCCAGGGCGCTGTAGCCTTGGGCCTTGGCCCTTTCGAACAACTCCAGGGCACTGGATGCACCGCGCTGAAAACTGAAGTTGGACAGGCAATGCAGCTCGGCGTAGCTCATGCAAACCAGCCTTGCAGCCACAAGCCATCGCTCTGCCCCACGTTGCGGAAAGCCCAGCCGCGTTGGCCGGTGCGGGTCTGCACCAAGTAATAATCGCGACGGATATCGGCGCCGTCCCACCAGCCGGATTCGATACGCTCCGGGCCCATCAGGATATGCACGCCCTGCTCGGCCAATGGGCTCGGTTGCGGCAGCAGCCAGCCGGGGCGCTGCACCTTGTTCAAGCCTTGGCAGGCACGCGGGTCCGCTGCCGCTTGCCAGGCACACTCCGGGCGATGATCGGCATGAAAGCGCAGGCCCTGCACAGCGTCATCCCCCAGGCGTGCGCGCAGGCGTTCGCGCAATTGCTCCCAGGGCAGGGTTTGTTGCGGGCGCTCGTCGAACAGGTCCTGACGCTGCGGCACAAACACCGGCAGGTCTTCGGCCAGCAGGCGAAGGCTGCGCACCGGGGCGCTGACTTGCACCTGCTCCAGGCGCCCGCGCGCCAGTTCGAACAGCATGCCCGGTTCGCGCTCGGCACTGAGCAGGCCGACTTTGATCACGCTGTCGGCAGCCTGGGCATGTTCCAGATGCAGATCGAAACGCTGCACGCCACTGTCGCGACCGCAGAGGAATGCGGACAGATCGGCGGTCAAACGGCGCAAAGGGAATAGCAGCGCCTGATGGGAATGCACGTCGAAGTTCAGTTCGATGCGCACGTCAAACCGGTCGGGTGGCTGGTAGAAGTCCAGAGCCAACGGGCGCTGGCCGCTCAAGGCATCCAGGTGCTGGAGCAGACCGGCGTCAAACCGCCGCGCCAGGGTGTGCCGAGGCAGGGCCTGCACGTGGGCCAGGGTACGCAGGCCCATGCGCGATAACGCGGTAGCCGCCTGCGGCTCCAGGCCGGCGCGGTCGATGGGCAACGGGGCCAGGGCCTGCTGTAAAGCGGAGTCATCGGCCACGGCCAGACCATCATAGAGATTGGCCAACACCCGCGCCGCCGCCGGGTTGGGCGCGGCGACGATGCGGTGGCGAAAGCCCAGTTCGGTCAACTCCTTGCGCAGGCGCGCTTCGAACAGCGGCCAGGGCCCGAACAGCCCCAGGCTCGATTCGATTTCAAACAACAAGGCGCGGGGGTAATACACGCTGACCTGAGAACTGAAACGGTAGGCCCAGGCCGCCAGGAATTGCTGCCAACGCTCAATCTGCACGGGGTCGTATTCGGCGCTGGCAAAGGTCTTGACCAGCGCATGTGCCGCCGTCAGGGACTGGCCAGGCCGTAAGCCCAACGCACGCGCGGCGGCATTGACGGTTTGCAGGACGCGCCGCTGCGGCGTACCGGCAAGCAGCGCCAAGGGCGCATCCGGCTCGGGATGCAGGCGCTGCACCCCGTCCAGCGCCAATTGCGGGAAGACAATACACACCCAGCGCATGGCAAGCTCAGTGCCCGGCCAACGCAATCGGCGCCGGATGGGCCAGCCCGCCGCGACACTTGAGCACGCGCACCTGGGCGGGCCTGGCCTCGACGGCCAGGCGCAACGCGGCAGGCGATGGGTTGATTGCTTCACTCAGGGCACGCCAGGCAAAAGCCAGGGTCTGGCCGGTTTCGGCCGCCACCTGCAAGCGGCGCAAGGCACGGTCATCGGCCTTGTGCGGCCAGCACAACACGGCGCCGCAACTGCCGGAACGCAGGCACTGTTCCACAGCCCACAGCACGTCGCGCTCCTCGGCCTGCACCAATGAGAGCTGACGCACGTCCACCCCGGCGTTCTGCCAGGCATGGGGGTACGGCGTATAGGGCGGCGCCACCAGCACGATGCGCTCCCCCGCCGCCGATAAGCGCGCCAGGGTCGGCAGCACCAGTTGCAATTCGCCCACGCCGTCCTTGGCCATCAGGATTTCACTCAAGGCCGAGGCCGGCCAACCGCCGCTGGGCAGCACCGCATCCAGCGCCGCCAGCCCGGTGGGATGCAGGCTGGCCGGTGGCGCGGCGGGCCGGCCCTTCCAGACGCGGCCACCATTGAACAGCGCGTCCAGGGCAACCACGGCGCCCATCAGCCTTGCCTCACCAGGCCGCAGAACACCCCTTCGATGGCCAGGTCCTGGTCGGGGCCCACCACAATGGGTTGGTACGCGGGGTTGCGGGGCAGCAGACGCACCGTGTCGGCGTTGCGTTCAAAACGTTTGATGGTGACTTCGCCGTCCAGGCGCGCCACCACGATCTGCCCATTCAAAGCCTCGGCACTGCGCCGCACGCCCACCAGGTCGCCGTCAAGGATGCCGTCTTCGATCATCGAGTCGCCCTGCACCCGTAGCAGGTAATCCGGTGTTTTCGCGAAGGTAGCCGGGTCCAGTTGCAGGCGGCTGTGCACTTCGGCATCGGCGCCAATCGGCAGACCGGCGGCCACACGGCCAAGCACAGGCACATCCAGCCATTCGGGTCGCGCCGGCTGATTGAGCAGGCGAATACCACGGGCTTGGTTGGGGTTGACCTCGATAAAACCGGCTTCGGTCAGCGCCAGCACATGCTTGCGCGCCACGCTGCGCGAGGCAAAACCGAACGCCTCGGCGATCTCGGCGAGGCTGGGGGGCTGGCCTTGCTGCGCGATGCGGTCGCGGATAAAGGTCAGGATGGCGGTACGGCGGGGGGTCAGGGTCGTCATGGAGTACATTTGTACCCCTGTGGGAAATTTCTGACAATAGCCGTCAGTCGGGGTTGTGTTGAACCAGCGATAAGTCGATCAAGCAGGTAAGGGAATAGTCCGCAGCGGTCGCACCGACTTGTAGGAGAAGCTCGAATAGATCTCTTTGACGCACGGCAACGTCTGTAGCACCTCGCGGGCAAATTCGCCGAACGACTCCAGATCCTTGGCCACCACCTCCAGCAAGAAGTCATAGCGCCCCGACACGTTATGGCAGGCCACGATTTCCGGAATATCCAGCAGCCGCTGTTCAAAAGCGCGGGCAATCTCCTGGGTGTGACTCTCCATCATGATGCTGACAAATGCCGTCACCCCATACCCCAGCGCCTTGGGCGACAGGATCGCCTGGTAACCGCTGATTACCCCGCTTTCCTCCAGGTTTCGTACCCGGCGCCAGCATGGCGAGGTGGTTAGCGACACACGCTCGGCCAGTTCGGCCACCGTGAGACGGGCATTGCTTTGCAGGGCGTTTAACAAGGCTTTATCGGTACGATCGAGGTGAGTGGGCATAGCGTGCCTCTAAACGTTATTTTTATTGGCTTTTCATCCCCTGATACGGGATTTGGCAGCAAACTTGGCAAAGTTCGGCCGCGATTTCGAGCATAGCATTGTAGGAAACAAGGAGCGCCCGACATGCACAATAAACACAAGACATTCGGCTTTTCCACACGCGCCATCCATCACGGCTATGACCCCAAAGACCATCACGGCGCCCTGGTGCCGCCGATCTATTTGTCCGCCACCTTTGCCTTTCCCACGGCCGAATACGGCGCTGCCTGTTTTGCCGGTGAGGCCAACGGGCATTTCTATACGCGCATTTCCAACCCCACCCTCGCGCTGCTGGAATCGCGCATGGCCAGCCTGGAGAACGGCGAGGCGGCGGTGGCGTTCAGTTCCGGCATGGGCGCAATCGCCGCGACGTTCTGGACGCTGTTGCGGCCCGGCGATGAGGTGATCGTCAGCCAGACCCTTTACGGCTGCACCTTCGCCCTGCTGCACCACGGCATCGGTGAATTCGGCATCAAGGTGCGCCACGTCGACCTGACCGACCTGGCTGCGCTGGAGGCCGCGCTCAGCCCTGCCACGCGCATGATCTACTGCGAAACCCCGGCCAACCCCACCCTGCAACTGGTGGACATCGCCGCCGTGGCCGCCCTCGCCCACCAGCAGCCGAATGTGACCGTGGTGGTCGACAACACCTACTGCACTCCCTACCTGCAACGCCCCCTCGATCTCGGTGCCGACGTGGTGGTGCATTCGGCCACCAAGTACCTCAGCGGCCACGGCGATATCACCGCCGGCATTGCCGTGAGCAACCAGGCCCTGGCCCAGCGCATTCGCCTGCAAGGCCTCAAGGACTTGACCGGCGCAGTGATGTCGCCACAGGACGCGGCCTTGCTGATGCGCGGTCTCAAAACGCTGGGCCTGCGCATGGACCGCCATTGCAGTAATGCCCAAGCCGTGGCCGAAGCCTTGCAGGCCCATCCCGCCGTCGAGCACGTTACCTACCCCGGCCTGCCGTCTTTCCCACAGTACGCATTGGCAAAACGACAGATGGGTCAGGCCGGCGGCATGCTGGCCTTCGAGCTAAAAGGCGGCATCGACAGCGGCCGGCGCTTTATGAACGCCCTGCAATTGTTTACCCGCGCGGTCAGCCTGGGGGATGCCGAATCGCTGGCCCAACACCCGGCGAGCATGACCCATTCCACCTACACCCCGCAGGAACGCGCGCAGCACGGTATCAGCGAAGGTCTGGTGCGGTTGTCGGTCGGGTTGGAGGATGTGGCCGACCTGCTGGCGGATGTGCACCAGGCGTTGGCCAAGTGCATGCGCGTGGCGCCGCGTGCCAAGGCGATGGCGACCCACGCCGCGAGGTAACGGCGCAGGCCTGACGCGGGGCAAGCCCGCCCATACAAGACATCACGTGGCATTGAGCCAGACTCAAACCCTCGGTGCCATATGCTCGGCAATCCGCGCCCGTAACCAGCGCTCCGCCGGGTCATTGTCGTGCACCCCGCTCCAGACCATCGACAACTCTGCCGCATCAATCGCAAACGGCGGGTCCTCGGCGCGCAGGGTGGTGCCCTCGGTCAGAGCGCATGCCGCGTAGTCCGGCACGGTGGCGATGATCTGCGTGCCCGCCAGCAACGCCCGCAACCCGCTGAATTGCGGCACCGCCAGTACCACCCGCCGGGCGCGGCCGATGCGCGCCAGGTCCAGGTCGATATTGCCGCTCAAGTCCCCGGAAAACGACACCATTGCATGGGGGCGCTGGCAGTAATCATCCAGGCTCAGCGGCGCCACGCCGTCATCGCCGCGCAGCACTTTGCACGGAATATCCCGCAGCTTCTTGCGCTTGGCGTTCGCCGGCAATTCGGTGGTGTAGCTCACGCCTACGGAAATCTCGCCACTGGCCAGCAGCGACGACATCAACAGGTAATTGGCCCGGCGGACCACCACGATGATCCCCGGCGCTTCTTCGCGCAGTTGGCTAAGCAACGGCGGAAACAGGCCGAACTCGGCGTCATCGGACAAACCGATGCGGAACACCGCGCAGCTGGTGGATGGGTCGAAATCCTTGGCGCGGCTAACCGCGCCGGAAATGGTGTCCATGGCCGGTTGCAGCTCCTTGAGTATCGCCACTGCCCGTGGCGTGGGCTCCATGCCCCGGCCGTTGCGCAGCAGCAACGGGTCGTCGAACAGATCGCGCAAACGCCCCAGCGCTGCGCTTACCGCCGGTTGGCCCATAAACAGTTTTTCAGCGACTCGGGTCAGGTTCTTTTCGAACATCAAGGCTTCGAAAATCACCAGCAGGTTCATGTCGACGCGGCGCAGGTCGTTGCGGTTCATGGCGCTATCCAGACGGTTATCAGGCCGCCAGCTAAGCACGTAGCAGCGGCATCGGGATTGCACGCCTGTGCTGTCTTTTTCGCCAGGAAAAACCGCCTAACCTGGCAAAATTAACAACGATTAACTCGTCAGGAACAGGCACCGGCGCCAAGAATGCAGCCGTCTACACTGCATCCATTCACCGGGAACGCTCCCATCGACTGCGGATACCTGTCATGGCCCGACTTGAGTACTGTGCGCCTCGCTTGCCCGCCACTGGCGGCCTGTGCCCTCGGCGCGAACGCATCGCCAAACAACTGATCCTGGCCAACCTCGGCGAAAGCCTGACCATCGCCGAGCTGGCCCAGGCCTGCGCCCTGTCGCGCAGCCATTTTTCTCGCGCTTTCAAGTGCAGCACCGGGCTATCGCCCCAGGAATGGATCCGCCAACAGCGCATCCAGCGTGCCAAGGAGCTGATCACCACGTCCTCCCTGAGCCTCACGCAGATCAGCCTGGAGTGCGGGTTCTGCGACCAGGCGCACTTCTGCCACATGTTTACCCGCAGTGAAGGGGTCAACCCAATGACCTGGCGAAATCACCAACTGCGTCACAAGCCCCATGTGATCGCCGCCTAGTGATCCAGACACGCCTGGCCTATGCTGGCCGCCTACCGTTCCCAGAGCATGGCCACCCATGAACGACCTCCGCGATCAGGCCGTGCAGTTCGGCCCCTACCGTATCCACCCGCGCCAACGCCTGGTGCTGGAGGCCGGTCGGCCGCTACGCCTGGGGCGGCGCGCGGTGGATATCCTGCTGATCCTGCTGGAGCAGGCCGGCAACGTGGTGAGCAAGCAGGAGCTGATCGCGCGGGTGTGGCCGACAAGCGTGGTGGAGGACGGCAACCTGCGGGTGCATATGGCGGCGTTGCGTAAAGCGTTGGGCGATGGCCAGGCCGGGCAGCGCTATATCGTCACCGTGGCCCAGCGCGGCTACAGTTTTGTTGCGCCATTGAGCATCGAACCGATGAGCCTACCCAGCGACGGTGCGCCTCAACGCCCGTGCCACAACCTGCCCCTGCGCCGCACTCGCATGATCGGACGCCAGGCCTTGATCGACCGCCTGGTGCAACAACTGCCCACGCAACGCTTTATCACCCTGACCGGCGCCGGCGGCATCGGTAAAACCACCGTCGCCCTGCGGGTGGCGGAATTGCTGATCGGCCACTACCGCGACGGCATTCACCTGCTGGACCTGGCGCCGCTGAGCACGCCATCGATGATCCTGCCCAACCTCGCCGCCCTGCTCGACCTGGCGCCGGCCGAACAAGGGCCGCTGGTGGCTTTCGCGCGCAGCTTGCAGGAGCGCCAGTTGCTGCTGGTGATCGACAACTGCGAACACCTGCTGGACGACATCGCACTGATCAGCGAAACCTTGCTGCGCCACGCGCCCCACCTGCACATCTTGGCCACCAGCCGCGAAGCGTTGCGCGCCGAGGGCGAGTCGGTGCAACGCCTGGAGCCGCTGGCCTGCCCACCCGCCTCCGGCAATCGTGCCCAGGCCCTGGGTTACCCGGCCTTGCAACTGTTGATCGAGCGGGCCATGGCCCATCAGGACAGCTTTGAACTTAGCGACACCGAGCTGCCCCTGGCCATCGATATCTGCCAGCGCCTCGATGGGATTCCCCTGGCCATTGAACTGGCGGCGGCGCAGATCGAGCGTTTCGGCCTGTCGGGATTGCTGGCGCAAATCAACGATAACGTGCGCCTGCTCAACCGTGGCCAGCGCAGTGACCTGCCCCGTCATCACACCCTGCGCGCAACCCTGGACTGGAGCTTCAACCTGCTCAGTGCCGGCGAGCAAATCTGCCTGCGCCGTCTAGCGGTGTTTCGCGGCGGCTTCAGCCTGGCCAGCGCGACGGCGGTGATTGCCGGCGCAGCGCTCGCCCCGGCCGAGGTACCCGGCTCGATCAGCCAACTGGTGGGCAAATCCCTGCTGAACGTAGAACCCAGCGATGACGATATGGTGTATCGCCTGCTGGACATCACCCGCACCTACGCCCTGGAAAAACTCAGCCTCGCCGGCGAGCTGGACGCCACCCGCGAACGTCACGCGGCGCGTTGCCTGGCGCTGATGGAACAGGCACAGGCCGATTGGTCGCTACTCGCGACCCAGCCGTGGATCGACCGCTACGCCCCGCTGCGCGAAGACATCCGCGCGGCGCTGGACTGGGGCCTCGGAACGGGCGGTGCGTCGGCGCTGGCGATCAAGTTGACGGTCAGCGCCATGCCGCTGTGGCAGGAACTGTCGCTGCTGCGCGAACACGCTTTGTACGTGGGCAAGGCCCTGGCCCTGATGGACAAGGCCCAAGCGCCCTGCCCGCGCCTGGCGATGCAGCTGCAACTGGCCTTGGGCAGCCTGGTTTATCACGCAGTCGGCGGCGCGGCCCAGAGCGGCACGGCATTCGCCGAAGCCGCGCGCCTGGCCGAGCAGAGCCAGGACCTGGGCGGCCAGTTGCGCGCGATCTCCGGGCAAATGGCGGTCGACCTCTGTGGCGGGCGCTATGACCAGGCGCGGGCGCAGAGCGTGCAGTTCGATCGCCTCGATCCGCGCACCGATCCGTTGCTGGGCTTGAGCAATCAGCGCCTGCAGGTGCTGGCCCAGCATTTCACTGGCGACCAGGTCCTGGCCCGCCAGAATGCCGAACAGCTGATCCAGCGCATGGCCCACAGCGGCCACTTGAACCGGTTCGCCCACGGCATCGGCATACAGTACGACCAGAATGTTGCTTCATTGACCGTCCTGGCGCGCATCCTATGGCTGCAGGGTTACCCCGAGCGCGCCTGGCGCACCGCCAGCCAGGCATTGGAACTGGCCGTGCAGGTCAACCACGGCACCTCGATCTGCTACACCCTGGCCCTGGCCGGCGTGGTGATCGCACGCTACAACGGCGACCAGACGGCAGCGCAGCGCCTGCAAGCGCTATTGCTGGAACAGTCGCATAAACATGGGGTGCACTTGTTCCAGACCTGGGCCGGGCATTACGCCGGCATCATGGAACGCAGCGACCTGCAAGGTCTGGGGCTGATCGAAGACATTCTGGTCACGCTCGGCGCCTGCCCGGTCGATGCACAGAACGCCGCGCGTGCACGCACGGGGGCCGCCGGTTGGTGCGCGCCGGAACTATTGCGGGTAACCGCCGAGCAGATGTTGGGCCAGGGCGATATGTTGGCTGCCGAGCCCCTGCTGCGCGAAGCCCTCGACCTGGCCAACACCCAAGGCGCCCTGGCCTGGGAACTGCGCAGCGCCGCATCGATGGCACGGTTGTGGCAAAGCCTGGGCCGCGCGGATGCCGCCCGCGACCTGCTCAAAGGCGTGTACGAACGGTTTAGCGAAGGGTTCGCCACGCCGGATCTAGTCGACGCTCGCCGCCTGCTCGACCAGTTGCAGGACAAACGGCCGGCCTGAACCCAGCCCCAGGTAATGCCCATAGCCCTGCTGCAAACGTTGCACTTGCCGTGGGTCGCGCAACTGCATCAGGGCATAGTTGCGCAGGCAATTGAGCAGGCGGTAACGCGGCAATCCGGGACCAGGCTCCACGCTGAGCAGCGAGACATTCACCAAGCGTGTCAGCAGGTACGCCAGGTCGGCATGCTCCAGTTCGGTGCCGGCCACCAACGCGCTCAACGTCGGCAAGTTCACCGCGTGCTTGAACAGCCCCAATTGCAGGAACAACCAGCGCTCCGGCAGGCTCAGGCGCTGGTAGGTCCAATCCAGGGCTGCCGCGAGGGACTGATGCCGCTCAACCGCCGTGCGGCGCCCCCGAGTCAAGACCTGTAAGCCCTTGCACAGCTGCGCCTGCACGCCACGCATGCCCAGCGCGTCGACCTGCGCCGCCGCCAGCTCCAGTGCCAGGGGAATGCCGTCGAGGCGCCGCACGATATCGCGCAGCGGCGCCAGATCCTGAAGACGCAACTCAAAGCCTTGCTGCCCGGCCCGCGCGCGCGCCACGAACAGCTGCACCGCCGGGCAGGCCAACGCCTGTTCGACACTGGCCAGTGCCGCCGGTGCGGGCACCGCCAGGCGCGGTACGCGCAGCACCCATTCGCCGGGAAGGTGCAGCGGTTCACGGCTGCTGATCAGCACGCTGACCCGGGGCGCAAGTTCACGCAATACGCGCAGCCACTGCCGGCACGCGACCAATAGCAGGTCAACGCCGTCGAGCACCAACAGCAACTGGCGCGACGCCAAGTGCCGTCCCAGCTCATGGGCGCTGCTCCCGGCTTGCAGCTGCAGCACCGCGGCCACCTGCTCCAGCATCGCCTTCGGCGTCTGCACCGTGGCCAGGTCGACCCACCATACGCCGTCGCGATAGCGCGGCAAGACCCGCTCGGCCAGGGCCAATGCCAGGGTGCTCTTACCCACCCCGGCGCAACCCGTGAGGGTCATCAGGCGTTGGCCGGACAGGCGCCGCACCAGCACGCCTAATACTTCGTCACGGCCTATCACCGGCGTCAGCCGAGCAACCAGGTTATGGCACGGCGTCGCCACCGAAGGCAGTGCGCCGTGCACCGGTGCCGCGAAGCAATAGCCGCGATGAGGATCATTGAGGATGTAGCGTTGCCCATCGAACGCCCGGCGCAACGCGGCGATGTGCACACGCAGGTTATTCTCTTCCACCACGCTGCACGGCCAGACGCGCTCGATCAAGGTCGCCTTGTCGATGAATTGTCCCGGCGCTTCGAGCAGCAACGCGAGGATGTCCAGCGCGCGCCCGCCAAGCGGCACCGGCCAACCCGCCTTGCTGACCAGGCGTTGCTGGCGGTGAAAGACATAAGCACCAAAGCGCAGTGTGCCATCAGCGTCCATCGACTGAGGGTTGTTCATGTCTCGTCATCGCGCTGAAACACCCGTTCTTGGGCGTTCGCGCATCCTTTTCCATGGGCTTGGCGTTATCTTGCCAGTTGGCAATGACAGGACAATGCTGGCACAGGGAGCGATACGGACAATCCGGTGCGCTAGACGGACATGGTGTCGTTAACTGAACTGTTGTCGGTATTGGGTCGGGGTCAGGCCGAGTTTTTCACTGAAGAGAAAGCGCATATGCCGCACGCTGCCGAAACCGGCGTGGAACGCCACGGTCTTGAGCGGCAGCTCGGTGGTTTCCAATAAGTGCCGCGCGCGGTCGATGCGCGCACCTTGCAGAAAGGCCATGGGCGTCATCTGCACATCCTTGGCGAACAACCGCGCAAAGCGGCGCGCGCTCATATCAACCAGAGCGGCCATGGATTCGACGGTGAAGGACTGTTCAAGATTGGCCAGAACATGGTTCTGCACTCGGGTGATCGGGGTTTCCTGGGGCGCCACGGCCGAGGTCATCGGGCTGAACTGAGCCTGGCCGCCCTGACGCTTCATCACCACCAGCAGCACCTTGGCCACTTCCACCGCCACCTGTTTGCCGTGGTCCTGAGCCACCACCGACAACGCCAGGTCGATGCCCGCGGTGACCCCGCCGGAAGTGATCAGGCGCCCGTCCTGCAAGTAGATGCGATCGGTCTCCACGATAGCCTTGGGGAACGCCTTGATCAGTCGCTCGGTGTAGTGCCAGTGAGTGGTGACGCGATGACCGTCCAGCAGCCCGGCGTACCCCAGCACAAAGGCGCCGGTGCAGATCGAACCGAAGCGCCGCGCCCGTGGCACCGCCGCCCTGAGCCACGGCAGCAACGCCGGGTGGCACTCGTTGTAGGCGCCAGGGCCGCCGGGCACCAGCAACAGGTCATAAGCGTCCAGGGCCTGCTCCAGCAACAGGTCGGCCTGCACCATCACCCCATTGGAGGCGCGCAACGGGCCAGACTCGGTGCCCAGGATGAGGATTCGATAATGCTGCGCAGGGGGCAGGTAGCGATTGGCAATGGAGAACACTTCGAGCGGCCCGGCCATGTCGAGCAGGAGGAAGTCCGGGAACAGCGCCATGGCCACGGTTTTCATTGTGCGGAGGGTCCATAGAGAAGAAGGCGGCGCTCATTATTGCACGCTCGCAACTGTCAACCGCAAGTGGACAGTTATTCAGTTTTCATCTTCTTAATGAATTAAAAGACAACCAGTAACCTTCTCCTCAACGCCAGCGCACTGCATGTCGCAGACCGCGCTCACTTGAGGACAAAGACCATGCTGACCCTACGCAAAGCATCCGAACGCGGCGCCGCCAATCATGGTTGGTTGAAGTCGTTCCACACCTTCTCGTTCGCCAACTACTGGAACCCCGCCGAGCAGGGTTTTTCCGACCTGCTGGTGATCAACGATGACCGCGTCGCCGCCGGCAAAGGCTTCGGCCAGCACCCGCACCGCGATATGGAGATTTTCTCCTATGTGCTCGAAGGCGCCCTGGAGCACAAGGACACCTTGGGCACCGGCTCGGTGATCCGCCCCGGCGATGTGCAACTGATGAGCGCCGGCAGCGGCGTGGCCCACAGCGAGTTCAACCACAGCCAGACCCGAGGCGTGCACTTCCTGCAGATCTGGATCGTGCCCTCGGTGGCCGGCGCAGAGCCGCGCTATCAGCAAGAGCACTTCAGCGAAGCGCAAAAACGCGGACGCTTGCAGTTGATCATCTCGCCGGACGGCGCCGACGGTTCCCTCAGCGTGCGCCAGGACGCACGGGTCTACGCCGGGCTGTTCAACGCCGAAGAAACCGCGACGTTGGACCTGCCACCGGCGCGGCATGTGTACATCCATGTGGCTCGCGGCAGCGTTGAGGTCAACGGCCAGCGCCTGGAAGAAGGCGACGGCGCCCGGGTGCGGGATGAGCGCCAGATTCGCCTGAGCCAGGGCGAGGACGCCGAGGTGTTGGTGTTCGACCTGCGACCTCAGGAACTGCCGCAGATGCCATGACCGACCGCGCGGTGGCCCGGGAAACCGGGCCATCGCTGGCGTCGATAGTCACCATCAGCCCAATGAAGTTCTCTTAAAAAAAGCAACGCGTAACATCCAACCCATACACAGCAACACCCCAACTTAATGACTCGGAGCACACTCTCATGAAACGCCAACTCTTGCTTAGCCTTGCTTTCTCGGTACTCGCTGCCAACGCATTCGCTCACCCCGTGTTGGCCGAAGGCGGCGCGGATCGCCTGATGGAAAACCGTGTCGCCGAAGGTGGCGCCGACCGTTTACAGGAACGTGGCCTGGCTGAAGGCGGTGCGGATCGTTTGCAGGAACGCGCTCTGGCCGAAGGCGGTGCGGATCGCTTGCAGGAACGCGCTCTGGCCGAAGGCGGTGCGGATCGTTTGCAGGAACGTGCTCTGGCCGAAGGCGGTGCGGATCGTTTGCAGGAACGCGCTCTGGC
>NZ_JBHGZU010000010.1:0-26057 GCF_042610415.1 Pseudomonas sp. MD330_10 | reverse complement strand
GCTCTGGCCGAAGGCGGTGCGGATCGTTTGCAGGAACGCGCTCTGGCTGAAGGCGGTGCGGATCGTTTGCAGGAACGTGCTCTGGCCGAAGGCGGTGCGGATCGTTTGCAGGAACGCGCTCTGGCTGAAGGCGGTGCGGATCGTTTGCAGGAACGTGCTCTGGCCGAAGGCGGTGCGGATCGTTTGCAGGAACGCGCTCTGGCTGAAGGCGGTGCGGATCGTTTGCAGGAACGTGCTCTGGCCGAAGGCGGTGCGGATCGTTTGCTGGACAACCACGCTTAACCCCCTCGCTGTTTGCGAGGCACCCCAAACCGGCCTGATCAGCCGGTTTTTTTTCGTCTGGAGTTGCGCTCAATTCACCCAATTGCACGATTTGCCTGAAATCAGTCATTTGCGGACCTACCCCAGCCCTCGTCTGCTTATTAAAGTGCCGCTTTTGATCAAGGCTCGGATGGACTGATGAATCTGTGGTTTCGCTTGCTGTATATGTTGTGCCGTCGCCCGTGGCGCACACCTGCCCATGGCCTGGCCACCACGGTGGTGCGGATGCGCGTCTGGCCTCTGGACCTGGACATCAACCGGCATGTCACCAATGGTCGTTATTTCACCCTGGCGGACGTAGCGCGCATGGACTTCGTGCTACGCACCGGCGCCTTTCGCGTCGCCCTGCGGCATAAGGCATTGCCGATCGTGGGCGATACCTGGGGCAAATTCCGTCGCGAATTGAAACTGTTCGAAGCGTTCGAAGTGCACACCCGCATGCTCGGCTGGGACCATAAGTGGAGCCTGATGGAACATCGTTTCGTCAGTCGCGGCCGCGTGGTTGGGGTGGTGGTAATGCGTGGGCTATTCCGCTCGGCCAAAGGCACCTTGCCGCCGAGTGAGTTTGTTCGGGAACTGGGGCTGGAAGAAGCTTCGCCACCGATGCCGCAGTGGCTGCAGGACTGGGCACACAGCTGCGACGAGATGAGCGCGCAACTGCGTACTGAAGAGCAAATCGCCTAGGCATATTTTCGTGACAGGAACGCCGTCAAACCTGTGGGAGGGGGCTTGCCCCCGATGGGGCCTGCTCAGTCGATACCTGCGCTGCTGACCCACTGCTATCGGGGGCAAGCCCCCTCCCACCTTGGTTACCGCTGGTCTTTGGATGGATGTAAAACCGGGCGACCGAGCCGGGGGCCACTGTGCTCAAGTCAACGCCGTCAAACCTGTGGGAGGGGCTTGCCCCCGATGGGGCCTGCTCAGTCGATACCTGTGTTGCTGACCCACTGTTGTCGGGGGCAAGCCCCCTCCCACCCTGGTTACCGCTGGCCTTTGGATGGGTGTAAAACCTGGCGACCGAGCCGGGGACCACTGTGCTCAAGTCAACGCCTGTCAAACCTGTGGGAGGGGGCTTGCTCCCGATGGGGCCTGCTCAGTCGATACCTGCGCTGCTGACCCTCTGCTATCGGGGGCAAGCCCCCTCCCACCTTGGTTACCGCTGGCCTTTGGATGGATGTAAAACCGGGCGACCGAGCCGGGGACCACTGTGCTCAAGTCAACGCCTGTCAAACCTGTGGGAGGGGGCTTGCCCCCGATGGGGCCTGCTCAGTCGATACCTGTGTTGCTGACCCACCGCTATCGGGGGCAAGCCCCCTCCCACCCTGGTTACCGCTGGTCTTTGGATGGGTGTAAAACCTGACGACCGAGCCGGGGGCCACTGTGCTCAAGTCAACGCCGTCAAACCTGTGGGAGGGGGCTTACCCCCGATGGGGCCTGCTCAGTCGATACCTGGGTTGCTGACCCACCGCCATCGGGGGCAAGCCCTCTCCCACTCTGGTTACCGCTGGCCTTTGGATGGGTGTAAAACCTGGCTACCGAGCCGGGGCCCACTGTGCTCAAGTCAACGCCGTCAAACCTGTGGGAGGGGCTTGCCCCCGATGGGGCCTGCTCAGTCGATACCTGTGTTGCTGACCCACTGCTATCGGGGGCAAGCCCCCTCCCACCCTGGTTACCGCTGGCCTTTGGATGGATGTAAAACCGGGCGACCGAGCCGGGGACCAGTGTGCTCAACTCAACGACGTCAAACCTGTGGAGGGGGCTTGCCCCCCGATGGGGCCTGCTCAGTCGATACCTGGGTTGCTGACCCACCGCCATCGGGGGCAAGCCCCCTCCCACCTTGGGTTACTGCTGGTCTTAGGACTGGCGCAAGGCCCGGTCGGTCATTTGATGCGGTAGTGAAAGGTATTGCGCACCGCCGGCACGGCCACGGCCTTGCCATCAACGATCCTCGGCTGGTAGCGGAAGGTGTTGGCCGCCGCCAACGATGGGCGGATAAACAACGGGTGGCAGCCGTCCAGTACTTTGGGGTTTTCCACGCGGCCCTGGGGGTTGACGGTGTATTCCACCGAACAGTCGCCCTCGATGTTTTTGTCCAGGGCCCGTTCGGGGTATTCCGGGGCTTCCTTGCTCAATGGCATGTATTGGCGGCTGTCGAACGCCGGAGCCGAAGCAGGTACGGCGGCGCGGGCTGTTTCGGCGGCCTGGCGTTGTTGGGCCTGGCGTTGCTGTTCCTGTTCACGCTCGCGCTGTTCGCTGGCCAGGCGCTGCTGTTGTTGCTGCTCTGCTTTCTTTTCTTCGACACGCTTGCGCGCCAGGGCGGCTTTTTCGAGCTTTTGTGCTTGCACACGAGGATCGACTGCGGGTTTGACCGGCGTTGGCAGTACCACCGGTTCCGGCGCTGGCGGCGTCACCGCAACCGGTTCGGGGGCCGGTACTGGGACCGGCGCCGGGGGCAGCATCACCAGTTGGGTGTGCATCACGCTCGGGGCCTCCGGCGTGGGCGGTTGTGGCGCCCAGCCCAGCATCAACAGCGCCAGCACAATCACATGCAAGGCCACCGCCAAACCGGCGGCCAGGCTGTTGCGCCAAAAGCCCGAAGGCGCCGCGGAGGCCATCGGCAAGGTGGGACTGTGCATGATCATCGCCGTCATTGCGGGGCCTCGGTCACCAGCCCCAGGTTGCTGACACCGCCCTTTTGCAACACCGCCATGGCAGCCACCACGCGGCCATACCCGGCATTGTCATCGGCGCGGATATACACCTGGGTGTCACTGCGCGCCGCCACCACCTGCGCGACCTTGGCGCCCATTTCTTCCAGGCTCACCGCGCTGTCGGTCTGGTGCTGGGTGTCCAGTTCCTCGCCGAGGTTCCAGTAGTAACCGCCGTCGGCCTGCACCGACAAGGTGAGGATTTGCTGGCGGGTGTCGGTGGCCAGCGCCTCGGCGGCAACCTTGGGCAGTTCGATCTTCACGCCCTGGGTCAGCATCGGCGCGGTGACCATAAAGATCACCAGCAGCACCAGCATCACGTCGATATACGGCACCACGTTCATTTCGGCCTTGGGCCCGTGCTTGCGTTGTGGCCTGACTAACATGGGAGTACTCCTGCTCAGGCGGCCGCGGCCAGGTTGATCGGCGTACCGCGCAGGGTGCGATGCAACCGCACTTGCAGCTCGTTGCCAAAGGCGTAATAGCGGGTGAGCAAGGTCTGGCTGCGCGCCGAAAAGCGGTTATACGCAATCACCGCCGGTATCGCCGCAAACAGGCCGATGGCCGTGGCGATCAACGCTTCAGCGATGCCCGGCGCCACCGTGGACAATGTGGCCTGTTGCACCTGGGACAAGCCGAGGAACGAATTCATGATGCCCCACACGGTGCCGAACAAACCGATATACGGGCTCACCGAACCCACGGTGGCAAGGAACTGCAAACCTTTTTCCAGCTCGATTTCCTGCGCGGTGATCGCCACCTGCAAGGCCCGCTCCACCCCTTCGAGCACCGCCGGATCATGGCTATGCAGGTGCTGGTATTCCTGGACCCCGGCGATGAAGATTGGCGCCACTCCACCCTCGCCCGCCTGCAGGGTGTCGCGGTACAGCCCGTGCAAATCCGGCGCCGCACGAAAGCGTTGCACAAAGCCGTTCAACTGCCGCTCCAGACGCCGCAGCACCGTGCCGCGCTGAATAATCAGGTACCAGCTGCACAACGAGGCCAGCAGCAAAGTGACCATCACCGCCTTGACCAACAGGCTGGCGTCGCTGATCAAGCCCCAGATCGTCATATGTTCCATCGTCGCGTGCATGGTGAATGTCCTCTATCCGTTTAACGTGCAGTGATTAAAAAGTCATGACAGCTCAAGGCAACTTCAACGTGCGGGTCACATCGGCCCAGGGCACGAACTTGAAGTTCTGGGTTTGCTCAGGCATGCGTTTGCGCCCGTCCTGCACCACCAGCAGGCCTTGGTTCCACGGCCCGCCGAGGTTGACGGCGGTAACTTCCAGGCCATCGGTTTCCGATGCACCGTCGATACCGGCAGCGGCGTTCAGCCCGACCCGGAAAGCCCCGCGACTGGCGAACGGCGGCTCGGCATCCAGCACCAGGTAGCTGTCATTGCCCTGGCTGGAGATCACCAGGTAGTCATGCTGTGCACTCTGGTACAGCGCCAGGCCCTCGACGTCCGCGTGCAATTGTTCGCCGACCTTGATCACGCTGGTCAGGGTCGCCGGTTGATCGGCACGGGCATCCACCGCCCACACGCCCACGTCTTCTTCGCCGATAAACAGGCGCTGGCGCTGGTCGTCGGCGACGCAGCCTTCAGGCTGGCTGTCGACCTTGAACTGGCGCACCAGCTCACCCTGCACGCGCCCGTCCGGGGCGCTGAGGCGGTATTGCAGGAAGGTGCCGTCCTTGCCGTTGGCGATCGCATAAATGTCGCCGCCGGCGGGCTGGAACAGGCACATGCCGTAGATCTCCTTGAGCGGCGTCGGCACTTCACCAGCCTCGCGCAACTCGCCGGTCTGCCGGTCGATGCTGAACAGGCTCAGGCTGTTGCGATCGCGATTGCTTGCCACGGCCAGGTCCACCGTCTGCTGGCCAAGCTTGAAACCCGGGCGCACGTCGACGTTGTTCAAACGCCCCACCGCCAGCTCTTGCAGCAGCTTGCCGTCGAGGTCGTAGACCAGCAGGCCCTGTTTTTTGTTGGTGCCGAGCACGCGGCTCTGCCCAGGGTGCTCGGGGTGAACCCAGATCGCCGGGTCATCCGCCGCGTCGCCCTGACGCCCCACCGGCTCGCTCTGGCGCAGCGCGGCGACCTCCGGCAGCACCGGCGCGACCGGCACGGGTTTGGCCTGCCAGTCGAGGGTGCCTTGGTACAGTTGGCCGTTGTCGTCGTCGCGTACCAGCAATTGCCGACCGTTGATTGCCAGTTGCTCCGGCTCCTTGAGGCCGGGCAGACCCAGGCTCGGTTGCTCTACCCAGCGCGCGCCGGAGGACTGAAACAGGTGCAACTGCGCGGTTTTCGGGTCCAGGGCGACCATCCCCCCCGGTACCAGTGCCATGGCACCGGCTTCACGCTTGGGATCATCGAACAGCGCCACCGGCGTGCGTTTCACCGCGGCTTCGGGATGCGCCGGGTAGGCCCACCACCCGACGTTTTCTTCGTTCACCACCAGTTGCTGCGTGGCGTCGTCCACCTGGCAGAACTGCGCCGACGGCGGCAACGGCACCCCACGCACACGGCTGGCTTCAGCGAGCAGCGTCGAGCCATTGCCTACCAGCCATTGCTCGCCCTTGCCCTCCTCCCCGACCAGGAACACAAACAGGTTGGCCGCCGCGTCGCGGTACAGGCACAGACCGTTTACCGGAAAGTCGCGGGGCGGCAGGTACAGCGGCTGGCCCCAGGTTTTAGCGGCGGTATCGAGGTTGATCAGCAGTGCCTGCTGGCGGTCGTTGTCGAGGCTGGCGACCACTGCGTGGGGGCCAGTGGCGCGTGTATCGAGGCTGCTGAAGTGACCGTTGAAACGCGCCAGTTCGGCGCCCTTGCTGTCGAGCAATTGCAGACCGTCACGCGGGCTGGCGGTGAGGCGCGTCTGACCGTCGGGCAGGATGGCCACGGCTTCGGCCCTCAGGCTGGGGCCCCAGGGCGTCAGGGCCAGATCAGCGGCGAAGACGTGGCCGCTGGTGGCCAGGGCGATCAGCAGATACAGCTTGGAAATTCTCATGAACGAACAGATCCTTCGGAAAAATGCAGAACGCTGTGGGCTTGGGGGCTTCAGTGGGTCAGCTACTGATGCGTCAATTGCCAGGCCCTCATCGGGGGCAAGCCCCCTCCCACATTGGAATTGAGTGAGTTAGAAATGCGTGAAGGTCAGGCCCACTTTGTAGGTGGGGCCGTACTCTTCGTACTGGCCGTTGTAGCTGCGGTGGCCGGTGTAGACGAAGTACGACTCATCGGTAAGGTTCTGGGCCTCGAAGCTGACTTGCAGGTTCTTGCTCAGTGAATAGCGCGCGCTGAAGTCGACGAAAGTCTGCGCGTCCACATGCAGGTCATGGGCCTTGTCGTTGATCGACGCCAACTCATACAGGTAAGCCGATTTGTAGTTGGCCGACAGGCGCAGGCTGAGCTTATCGTCTTCCCAACCAAGCATCAGGTTGCCGACGGTATCCGACTGGCTGGGCAGGCTGATGTTGCGCTTGCGGTGAGTGCCACTGGCAGCGTCGAAGCCTTCGATGTCCGCGCTGGAGCGGCTGAATGTGCTGTTGGCGCCCACCAGCAGGCCGTTCCACGGCGCCGGCAGCCAATCGAATTTCTGCGAGTAAGCCAGCTCCAGGCCATACAGCTTGGCGCTGTCGCCATTGGCGTAGGTGTGGGCCTCGGCGAAGTTGGTCCAGGCCCCGCTGCCGGCCAGGTCGGTGTTGTAGACGAAGTTCTGGATGTCCTTGTAGAACACAAACGCCGAGACGGTACCGGCACGCCCCATGAAATGCTCGATGCCCAGGTCCAGGTTGCTTGATTCCAACGGCTTGAGGTCCGGGTTGCCGAAGGTGGCCTCGTCATCGTCAATCACAAAACCCGGCGCCAGTTGGCCGAAGGTCGGGCGCACCACGGATTTGGTCCAGGCCGCACGCACCTGGGTGTTCTTGTCGATCTGATAGCGCGCGTGCAGGCCCGGCAGCCAATGATGGTAGCGGCGCCGGGTGTCGGTGGCGGTGAACTGACCGTCGGTGGCGCCGGTGCCCTTGGCTTCGAACTCGGTGCCTTCGTAACGCAGGCCGGCGATAAAGCGCCAGTCGTCGATATCGATCGTGTTCATCAGGTAACCGGCGTTGATGTCTTCACGCATAGTGAAGTCGTTGACCCGGGATTCGGTCTCGTCATAGAAGTCCGCACGGTTGAGGCCGCCGATCAACTGCTTGATGCCGCTGGCGCTGATGCCAGGGCCGTAGTTGCCCAGGCGATAGTCGACGTTGCCTTTTTGAAATTGCGTCAGGCTGAGCTGCTGGTCGGTGAAGCCCAGGCTGTCGAAATCCTTGTAGACCCAGGCTTCCAGGTCGTTGTCCTTGTTGCGCCGGCTGACCTTGCCGCCGAATTTGACCTGGGACGCATAGCCGCTCAGGTCGTAGTCGCGGGCCAGGTCCAGGCGCAGGTTTTTCTCGGTGTCTTTGGTGTTCTGTTTTTCCCAGTCGACTTTGTCGAGGGTGAAGTTGGCCGGGTCGTAGAAGGCGCTGCCGATGATCGGGCGCGGTTTGTCTTTGTCATAGAAACCGCTGTTGGCGAAGTCACCGCCGTCGAAGGTGGCGCCGGCAATATGCGCGGGGCTGTCTTCGCTGGACTGGCTGTAACCGGCCTGGCCACTGAGGGTCCACAGGCCGAGCATGCGTTCGCCGCCGAACACGTAGGACTGAATCTCCTGGGTCTCTTCGCGGTTCTTAAGCTTGCGCTTGCCCTCGGCCTCGCCCAACTGGCCGGGTGCCTGCGGGTCGGCGAATTCCAGGCTGGTGGAGTTGCGGGTCTCGGTGTCCGTGTAGCGGCTGTACAGGGTGCGCAGGTAGTAGCTGCTCAGGTCATCGGGTTTGTAGTCGAAGTTCAGGCCACCGCCGGCGCGTTCGCGGCTGATGTCGTAGTCGCGCTGTTCGAACTCGTTGAGCCTGGCACCGTCGGTGAAGTCCCAGGCGCCGCCGGTCTCGACGTTGTCCGAGCCGAAGTCGCGCTTCTGCCAGCTCAGCGCCGCGGCCACGCCGAAGTTGTCGATACCATCGCCGAGGCTGAAGCGGTTACTGGCGGCCCCGGAGAATTTGGGGCTGGTCTGGCGAGTGTTCTTGTCGTAGCTGGCTTCGCTGCTGCCGGTGTAGAACAGGCCTTTGTGATCGAAGGCCGACAGGCTTTGCACATCGACGGTGCCGCCCAGGGAGTTGGCGTCCATGTCCGGGGTGAGGGTCTTGATCACCGACAGTGACTGCACCAGCTCCGACGGCAACACGTCCAGGGCCACGGCGCGGCGTGCGCTTTCCGGGGCGGGCACCAGGGTGCCGTTGATGGTCACGCTATTGAGGTCCGGGCCCAGGCCGCGCACGCTGACGAAACGCCCTTCGCCCTGGTCGCGTTCCACACTGATGCCCGGCAGACGTTGCGCCGCTTCGGCGACGTTCTCATCCGGCAACTGCGCCACGCCGTCGGCATGCACCACGCTCTTGATGCTGTCGGCGCTGCGCTGCTCCTTGAGCGCCTGGCTGATCGCGGCGGCCTGGCCGACCACGTCGACATGCTCGGTGGTGGCCGCGTCGGCCGCATAGAGCCGCTCGCTGGCTATCGCCAGGGCCAAGGCGGTAAGCGTGAAGCTGACGAGCCCGGTGCGCTTGTACATGCAATCCTCCCCAAGAATCCGTTCGACGCCAGGCAAAAGGCCCGGCAACTGGGAGGGCACGCTAGGGGTGGGGGATGACGGTTCTGTGACAGCGATCGGCGTAAAGCCCTGTAAACCGCGGCTTTCAGCCATATGCTGAGATGAAATGAGCTGATATGACCTGCAAATCTCCCCTGTGGGAGGGGGCTTGCCCCCGATGGCTGTTTAGCAGCCAACAGATATGCCAGCTATCCCACCGCCATGAAGGGCATAGGTATCTACATAGCAGGAGAAAATGAGGTTGTTGTGGTGAGCAGGCTTGCCTGCGCTGGGCTGCGAAGCGGCCCCCAATCCACGCGATGTGGTTTTAGCTGATACACCGAGGCGCCTGGGTTTGGGGCCGCTTCGCAGCCCAGCGCGGGGCAAGCCCGCTCACCACAACAAGCCCACTTTTTGTGGCGCGGCGTGTTTGAGGTGAGCTGATTCGACCTGTCCCCGCTGTCATCCAACCGTCACATCCATCTGCTGTGCTGGCGCCCTTCGCTTCTTTGCCCAAGGACTCGCGGCCATGTTCTCCGTGCTCAAACCCCACCGCTGGAAACTCGCCCTGCTGCTGATTGCCGCCAATCTGGGGCTGATCCTGCACTTGGCCTGTGGCGAGCTCAAAAGCGTCAGCGAATGGGAGTGGCTGGATATCGTCGGCGAAGGCGGTTCGGCACTGCTGGCGCTGGTGTGGCTGGGGCTGGTGCTCAAGAGCCGCCCCGCCGGGCGCGTGACCAACTATCTGGTGCTGGGCCTGGCGTGCATCTTTTTTTCCTGGTGGATCGACAGCCTGGATGAATTTATCCGCTTGCCCGACAGCATCACCTGGGACCACTGGCTGGAGTCCGGCCCGATGCCGGTGGGCATGATCCTGCTGACCCTCGGCATCTACCACTGGCACCGCGAGCAACTGGCGATCAGCGCGCAAATGGAGAAACGCGAGCGGGTGTTTCGCGAACATCGCTTGTTCGACAAGCTCACGCCCCTGGGCGGTGCCGACTACCTCAAGCGGCAATTGGCCGAGAGCCTCCAGGACAGCCGCGAGCAGGCCCAACCGCTGTCGCTGCTGGCCCTGGATCTGGACAACTTCGCCGCCATCAACCAGGCCTATGGGCATGCCGAAGGCGATGCGGTGCTGCAAGCCCTCAGCCAGTTGCTGTTGCTCAACCTGCGCCGCCAGGACTTGCTGTGCCGCCTGGCCGGCGACCGCTTTGTGGTGCTGCTGCCCAACACCGGCGAGCGCCAGGCCAAAGACATCGCGCTGGAATTGCAGCAAGCGGTGCGTGGCCTGGCCCACAAGACCCGGCAACAAGGCGAGCGCCTGCAATTGGCGGCCTCCACAGCGGTGGTGATGGCTCTGGACGAACCGCCCCACGACCTGCTCAAACGCCTCAACCTGGCGTTGGCCAAGGCCAAGCAGCCCCTGGCGAAAAGTGCCTGACATGGCCATCAACACCCGCTGGTATGAAAGCGACTGCCGCTTTATCCCTGGGCACTATCAACCCGCCACGCTGATCGACCTGGCACTGTCGCGGGGCATCGACAGCCATCGCTTGCTGCGCGGCACCGGGCTTTTCCACGAGGACATCCTGGCCGGCAACGCGCGCCTGAGCCCGCAGCAGTTTCTGGGTTTGATCGGTAACAGCCGCAAGTTGCTCGACGCCGACGACAGCAGCTTTCTGTTCGGCCAACGCCTATTGCCCGGCTACTACGGCGCCGCCAGCCATGCCCTGGGCCATGCGCAAAACCTGCACCAGGCGCTGGAGGTGCTGATCCAATTGCAGGTGTTGCTCAGCCCGCTGGTGGCGCTGCATCTGGAGTTGGACGAGCACCACGCCTACCTGTATTGGCAGGACAGTTGCGGGGCCGGCGAGCACTGGCGCTTCCTGCTCGAAGCCAGCATGACTTCGCTGGTTGCCATGAGCCAATGGCTCAGCGGCGAGCGCCTGCCCTGGGCGTGCAGCTTCAGCCATGCCGAGCCGCGTTATGTCGAGCAGTACTGGGTAAACCTTGGTGAAAATACGCGCTTCGCGCGCCCTTTGGACATGCTGTGCATCCCCCGCCAATACCTGACACATGCCTGGCCCGGCGCCTCGGCCACTGCCGCTCAAGTCGCGCGTCAACAGGCCCATGCACAGATCGACCAGCTCGGCTTTGCCGACAGTTTTCTCGACTGCCTCTACGATTACCTGCGCGATCAGGTGCGCCAGCCGCCCAACCTGGAACAGGCGGCGCAGGCGTTCGCCATGAGCCCGGCGACCCTCAAGCGCAAACTGCACAAACACGACACCGGTTTCCAGGAACAGGTCGACCGCGTGCGCAAGCAGGTGGCGTTGCACCTGTATCAGGTCAAGGGTTATAGCAACGATGAGGTGGCGGCCTACCTGAACTTCAACGACGCAGCCAACTTTCGCCGCGCCTTCAAACGCTGGACCGGCAGCACACCGAACCTGATCCGTCAGTTGTTCAACAGCCGCTAGCCAGGCGCTCGCGCAAAAACTCCACCAGCGCCTGCACTGGCCGTGAGCTTTGGCGGTGCTGGGGATACACCGCCGACAAAGTCAGCGCCTCGGGGGCGAACTCATCGAGCACCGTGACCAGGCGCCCGTCCTGCAGGGCATCGCCGACGATAAAGGTGGGCAGGTAGGTAACGCCCAGCCCGGCAATCGCGGTGTCGCGCAGCAAGTCGCCGTTGTTCACGCGCATGCGCCCGCTGACGTTCAGCGCCTGCACCTTGCCCTTGAAGCGCCATTGCACCTGGCGGCCGTGGCCGTACGGCAGGCAGTCGTGGTCGGTCAGGTCCTCGGGTTTCTGCGGCGTGCCGCGCAACGCCAGGTAGTCGGGGCTGGCGCAGTAGACCCGCGCGATGCTGGCGATGCGGCGCGCGATCAACGTGGAATCTTCCAGGGTGCCGATACGCAGCACCAGGTCGTAGCCCTCGCCGATCAAGTCCACGGGGCGGTCGCTGAGGTCGACCTCCACCGTCACCTGCGGATAGCGTTGCAGAAATAACGGCAGCAGACAGCCCAGGTGGGCGATGGCAAACGACAGCGGTGCACTGAGGCGGATGGTGCCGCGCGGCTCGCTGTTCTGCCCGGCAATGCCCTGCTCCACCTGCTCGACTTCACCGAGCAGACGCAACGCGGATTCGTAATAACTCTGCCCCAGGGGCGTGACATCCAACCGACGCGTGGAGCGATTGAGCAAGCGCACGCCCAGGCGGTCTTCCAGTTGGATCAAGCGGCGGCTAACGAACTGCTTGGACAGGCCCAGCTGTTCGGCGGCAGCGGTGAAACTGCCGGACTCCATGACCTGGCAGAACAGGCGCATGTCTTCGAAGGGGTTCATTGTCGCTTCTCGGTGGACATTTGCAGGGCTTTATAACCGGATGATCGCAACACCACAAATCAAATGTGGGAGGGGGCAAGCCCCCTCCCACATCGATGACCTACAGGCGTGAGAACCGGTTACTTGGCGGTGAACGCCGAGTAGCTGTTCATCAGGTTGCGGTAGTTGGGGATACGCGGCGACAGCAGGTTGGCCAGGCCTTCCATGTCGTTGCGCCAGTCCACTTGCAGCTCGCAGGCCACGGCGAACCAGTTGACCAGTTGCGCGCCGGCGGCGGTCATGCGTGCCCACGCGGCTTGTTGCACGGTTTCGTTGAAGGTGCCGGACGCGTCGGTGACCACGAACACCTCAAAGCCTTCGGCCAGAGCGCACAGGGTAGGGAACGCTACGCACACGTCCGTCACCACACCGGCAATGATGATCTGCTTGCGGCCGGTGGCCTTGACCGCTTTGACAAAGTCTTCGTTATCCCAGGCGTTGATCTGGCCAGGCCGGGCGATGTACGGCGCGTCCGGGAACATGGCCTTGAGCTCCGGCACCAACGGGCCGTTAGGGCCGCTTTCGAAGCTGGTGGTGAGGATGGTCGGCAAGTTGAAGAATTTGGCGACATCGGCCAGGGCCAGCACGTTGTTCTTGAACTCGTTGGGGGAGAAATCCTGTACCAGGGAAATCAGGCCGGTCTGGTGATCCACCAACAGCACCACTGCGTCATCTTTGTTCAAGCGCTTGTACGTCATGGGGTTAACTCCTTGGGTTGGGATTAAAAGGCAAAGCACGAGCAGCCGAACGCGCCCCAGAAACCCTGGAAGTCGCTGACCGGCACGCTGGAAAGGCGCGCTTTTTCATGGCTGTGGGCATGCACGCCGCACGGGCCGCTGCATTGGTGAACCTGGGCCTGCAACGGTGAGCTGGGGCGCCAGTGCCCTGGCACCTTGACCACCGGCGACCAGTCCGGCAGCACCGGCACGCGCGGCGGTGCGTAGTCTTCGAAGTCGCCGGCGCCGTACACCACTTTGCCGCCGACCACGGTCAGCACCGATTCGATCCACTTGATGGCCTCTTCATCGACGCTGAAAAAATCCGCCGACAGCGCGGCGACGTCCGCCAATTGGCCGACTTTGATCTGGCCCTTCTTGCCCTGCTCCGAAGAGAACCAGGCGCTGCCATGGGTGAACAATTCCAGCGCGGTAAGGCGCGGCAGGCCCTCGGCATGCAGTTCCAGACCGCCGACAGTGCGGCCGCTGACCATCCAGTACAACGAGGTCCAGGGGTTGTAGCTCGAAACGCGGGTGGCGTCGGTGCCGGCGCCGACCGGCACGCCTTCGGCCAGCATGCGTTTGATCGGCGGCGTGGCTTCGGCGGCTTTGGCACCGTAGCGCTCGACGAAATATTCGCCTTGGAACGCCATGCGGTCCTGGATCGCAATACCACCGCCCAGGGCGCGTACGCGCTCGATGTTTTTCGGGGTGATAGTTTCGGCGTGGTCGAAGAACCACGGCAGGCCGTTGAAGGGAATATCCCGATTGACCTTCTCGAACACGTCGAGCATGCGCGAGATCGATTCGTCGTAGGTGGCATGCAAGCGGAACGGCCAGCGCTGCTCCACCAGGTGACGCACCACCGGTTCCAGTTCCTGTTCCATGGTCAGCGGCAGGTCGGGGCGCGGTTCGAGGAAGTCTTCGAAGTCGGCGGCGGAGAACACCAGCATTTCACCGGCGCCGTTGTGGCGCAGGTAGTCGTCGCCCTGGTGCAGGGTGACGCTGCCGGTCCAGTTCTTGAAGTCGCTGAGTTCTTCCTTGGGCTTTTGGGTGAACAGGTTGTAGGCGATGCGCACCGTCAACTGTTGGTCCTTGGCCAGTTGCTCGATCACTGCGTAGTCATCGGGATAGTTCTGGAAACCGCCGCCGGCATCGATGGCGCTGGTCAGGCCCAGGCGATTGAGTTCGCGCATGAACTGGCGAGTCGAATTGACCTGGTATTCCAACGGCAGTTTCGGGCCTTTGGCCAGGGTCGAATACAGGATCATCGCATTGGGCCGCGCCACCAGCATGCCGGTGGGGTTGCCATTGCTGTCGCGCACGATCTCGCCACCCGGCGGGTTCGGCGTGTCCTTGGTGTAGCCGGCCACGCGCAGAGCCGCGCGGTTAAGCAAGGCGCGGTCGTACAGGTGCAGCACGAACACCGGGGTATCCGGCGCGGCCTGGTTGAGTTCCTCCAGGGTCGGCATGCGCTTTTCGGCGAACTGGAATTCGTTCCAGCCACCGACCACACGCACCCACTGCGGTGTCGGGGTGCGGTCGGCCTGGTCCTTGAGCATGCGCAAGGCATCGGCCAAGGACGGCACGCCTTCCCAGCGCAGTTCGAGGTTGTAGTTCAGGCCGCCACGAATCAGGTGCAGGTGCGAGTCGTTGAGACCCGGGATAACCGTGCGGCCCTTGAGGTCGATGACCTGGGTCGCGCTGCCACGCAGGGCCATCGCTTCAGCGTCGGTGCCAACGGCAACGAAGCGGCCCTGGTGGATGGCGACGGCGGTCGCACGCGGGTTTTCACGGTCCACGGTGTGGAACTGGCCATTGAACAGGATCAGATCGGCGTTCATAGGGTTTCCTTTACAGAGGCTTCAAGCCAGGGAGCGAACAGGCGCGTGGCGGCCGGCATCATCACGTAGACCACCAGCACCACGATGGTCACGGTGACCAGGAACGTGGACACCACGTAGTTAGAGAGCAAGGGATGCAGGCGCAGCAGCGGGCCCCAGATAATCGGCACCAGCAGGGTCAGCGGCAGGATCACGCACAGCGACACCACCGCCTGCTTCCAGCGCGGCGGCGGCGCGCTGCCGTCGGCCAGGGGGGTGAACCAGAATTCGTTGACGGCGCCGATTTCGGTCTGGTCGCCATCGGCGAGCATCGGCGCGGCTTCGTCGATCAGGGCCTTGCGTTGGGGCGATTCGAGCCAGTGTTGCAGGTCGTCGGTGGAGCGGTAGCGCAGCACGCAGGTAAACAGCGCCAGGCCGTCCTGCTTGCCGCGCACCACGTCGACGCCCAGGTGCCCGGGCCGTTCGCCGGCAATGCGCACGATGCGCCGCAGCCAGGCTTCGTAGTCGGCCTCAAGGCCGGATTTGATGCGGTGTTTGACCACCAGGGTGACGACTTCGTCGGCCCCTGTCTTGGCGGCTGGATCCATGGCGTGCCCTCTGCTTCCCACTATCAGCGATGAGGGAAGTGTGCCGTGGACCCGCCAAGGAAAATTGCATGTACGTGCTGTGTGGATGGGACGGGCTTACCAGCCTTCTTTCAACATCCGCAGTTCCAGATGCTGCAACAGCATGATGGTCTTGCCATCCACGATCTCGCCACTTTGCACCATCGCCAAGGCTTGTTCGAAACCCAGCTCCAGCACTTCGATGTCTTCGCCCTCTTCTTCCAGGCCACCGCCGCTGCCAACCTGATCGGCCGGCTGGTATTGGCCGATAAAGAAGTGAATTCGCTCGGTCACCGAGCCGGGGCTCATGAATGCCGCGTAGATTTTCTCGACGTGCCCGACGCGATAACCGGTCTCTTCTTCGGCTTCCAGGCGAATGCGTTCTTCGGGGCTGGCGTTGTCGAGCAGACCGGCCGCCGCTTCGATCAGGTAGCCGTGGTAGTCGTTGACGAACGTGGGCATGCGGAACTGGCGAATCAGCAACACCGTGCGTTGCGCGCGGTTGTACAACAGGATGGTGGCGCCATTGCCACGGTCGTACACCTCACGGGTCTGGGCCTGCCAGCTACCGTCGCGGCGGCGCAGGTCGAAGCTGTATTTCTTGAGGTTGTACCAGTTGTCCGAAAGGGTCTCTTCGGCGGTGATGCGTACGGGGCTGCTGTCCATGGTCGGGCCTTTGCTCAAAGGAGCAGGAGCATGTCGCGCAGAGAGCGACAGCGTCAAGCCACACAACGGTGGTCGAAATAATTCCTGCCGGCGCGGGGCTTCTGGTAAAAACCCTGCTTCACCTTTTGACCTGGAACGTTCATGTCGTCTCGTTTGCTGTCTCGCCTGGGCCTGCGCTGGTTTCCCCTGCTGTGCATGGCGTTGTTGATCGTGGGTCTGCCGGTGGGATGCAGCATCTTGCAGCACAAAGAGCGCGAGCTGGTGTTTCGCATCGAGCCGGGCACCGCCAGTTGGTACAGCGGCCTGCCCAAGGCGGTGCAGGAATTCGAACTCAAGCCGGCCAGCTTCAAAGCCGGGCAGAACATCCATGCATGGTGGTACCCGGCGGCCAGCAAGGATGCGCCGGCGATCCTCTACCTGCATGGCGTGCGCTGGAACCTGACCGGGCAACTGTTTCGCATCGAGCAACTGCATGCCCTGGGCTTTTCGGTGCTGGCCATCGACTACCGGGGCTTCGGCAAAAGTCACGGCGACTTGCCGTCGGAAACCACGGTATACGAAGACGCGCGCATCGCCTGGGAGCGCTTTCAGGTGCTGCAACCCGACCCACAAAAACGCCTGATCTACGGGCATTCCCTCGGCGGCGCGGTGGCCATCGACCTGGCGGCGGAACTGGGTCAGCAATCGCCGGTGCCGGTGCGTGGCCTGGTGATCGAATCCACCTTTACTTCCCTTGCCGATGTGGCCACAGCGGTGGCTAACACCTCGTTGCCGGTGCGCTGGCTGCTGTCGCAGAAATTCGATTCCATCGATAAGATCGCCGATATCCGCATGCCGCTGCTGGTGGTGCATGGCCTGGACGACCGCTACGTTCCGCCGCGTTTCAGCCAGCAATTGTTTGCCGCTGCCCAAGAGCCCAAACGCTTGTTGCTGGTGCCCGGTGCCAGCCACAACAACAGCATGAGCCTGGCCGGTCGCACGTATCGCCAGGCACTCGATCAACTGATGCAATCTAAGGTTCAGACGCAAGCCATCACACACTCCACAAGCCGCGACGGCGACTCGTAAAACGCTTTTCGGCACTGGTTTCGAGCGGGCCTGTCAAGCGCAAACCCTGGCCATGCTGGGCCAAACCTTAAGTTGATCAAATATTGATCTTGGGCGAAATCACCAACCCCGCCGGGGCCCGGCAAAGTTATCCACAGAGATACCCACGGTTTTCGTGGACAACTCTTTTTATTTTTTTACGATTTTTTGTGCGGCGGGTCGCGCCTTGAATGGGCGCCGCCGCTAAACCGCCCCGATTCCACACAGCGGCTTCGGGGCGGTCAAACGAGAGGGTGAAAGTCAAGTATTGCGTTCAACAGGGCTGGCGATTAATCTCGCATAAACCCGCAAAAAAGCGCACAAACATGCAAAACACCCACACCGCCATCGACCTCCCCTCGTTACGCAAACAAAAGATCCTGTTGCTGCTGGAGCGCGACGGCAAAGTCACCGCAGCCGAACTGGTCGAACACTTTGCGGTGTCCCCGGACACCATCCGCCGCGACCTCGGCGAACTGGCCGCCGCCGGCCTATTGCAGCGTGTACACGGTGGCGCCCTGCCCCGGCCTAAAGACACCGGTAAGGATTTTTTTACCCGGGTCGGTGAGACCGATGCGGTCAAGCGGCACCTGGCCCAACTGGCCGCCGAACGCGTCGAGGACGGGCAGATCGTGATGTTCGATTCCGGCTCCACCACGCTGCAGATCGCCCGCTCACTGCCGCTGTCGCTCCGCCTTACGGTGGTGACGGCATCGCCGATGATTGCCATCGCCCTGGCGGACCACCCGGACGTCAAGGTGATCCTCGCCGGCGGCCAACTCAACCCGGCCACCCTCTCCACCCACGGCCACGACACCGTGCGCTTGATCCAAAGCATCAAGGCCGATCTGCTGTTTACCGGGGTCTGCGCGCTGCACCCACAGGTGGGCATGACGTCGCTGCATTTCGATGAAGTGGCGGTCAAGCAAGCGTTGCTCGACAGCGCCTCCCAGGTGGTGGCGGTGACCATGGCCGACAAACTCGGCGCCGTGGAGCCCTTCGTGGTGGCGCCGTGCAGCCGAATCCACAGCCTGATCACCGAGTGGCATGCGCCGGATATCGCGGCGTATGAACAGTTGGGGCTGGAAGTGCTGCGGGTGGATGTTTAGCCACCGCAGCGTGTGTTTGCCCTATGACTTTGCGTGCGCCGTCGCGTAATCAATGGCCAATTGGACGTGGGTGATTTTTTCGGCCTCCTCGTCCGGAATTTCAATCTCGAACTCGTCTTCCAGGGCCATCACCAGTTCCACCGTATCCAAGGAATCGGCGCCCAAATCGTCCACGAAAGAACTCTCGTTCTTGATGTCGGCTTCAGCAACACCTAGCTGTTCGGCGACGATTTTCTTCACTCGCTGTTCGATGTCACTCATTTGAATATCCTCACTTGGTGACCTTGGAGCCGAGCGTTTCATTGGGCGCCAGCACACCGGTGGCATGCAGCAAGTTGTTCACGGCATGCAGCACACCGAGGTCTTCAAGGGTCGCAGTTTTGTTCAGGATCCGCCGCAGACAGGCATAGATTTTCAGCTCGCCGAAGGCCGCGTCGTCATAGCGCACCCGCTCGTTGAGGATGATGTTGGCTTTTTGGTCGATCTTGATTTGGAGGAACTTCTTCAATTCGGATTTAGTCATGGCCGCTCTCCCGGCTGGGCATGTGTACGCCTTTGACTATATCCATCGGATACAAAGCGGCTACTGTCAGATCTGACAGGTGTATAGATCGATTGGCAATGAACCCAAGCCATTCACCCGTTAGAGCGTGCTAAACCCCGCCAGCTGCTGCTCCAGCAGGTACAGCGCGTCGTCCAGCGCCCGGCCGCTGGCGGTGTTGTCGAAGATGCACCAGGTGGGGATGCCTTGCTCGACGGACTGCAGCAACTGCCGGGCATACGCCTGCACCCGTTCGGGGCCATAGGCGCTGTGGTAAATGCGCGGGGAGCCGTGCAGGCGCCAATAGCGCACGCCGTGCCAGCCGGCGGGCAGGTGGCCGCCCTCAATTGCGGAAGGGTCGGCGGCGACCCGGCCGATATGCAAATCCTGCAACAACCCTTCAGCCTCAAGCCAACTGACATGCCGCGGTTCCAGCACCACGGCGCCCAGATAGCGTTGGCGCAAGGCGCGGAAAAACACCGCAGCGGTCACTGGCTCGTACGCTAATGACGGAGGCAATTGCACCAGCAGGCAGCCTAGGGAGTCGCCCAATCGCTGACACTGCGCTAGAAACTCATCCAGCGCGGTTTCGCAGTGCGCCAGTCGCAACTCATGGGTGATGAGCTTGGGCATTTTCACTGAGAACCGAAAAGTCGACGGTACCGACTGTGCCCAGCGCGCGTAGGTCGCGGGCAAGTGAGCGCGGTAAAACGAACTGTTGATTTCCACCGCATTGAAGCGCGAGGCATAGCGCTGCAAATGCGTGCCCTCTGCGTCGAATGCCGGCCAGTGTTCGCGCGGCAGGCTCCAGCCTGCGCAACCGATGTACAAGGGTGCGGCCCAAACAGCAGCCGCGCGGCCGGCGTCGTCAGCCATGGCTTGAATGCTCCGCTCAGTGGCTCAATTTGCGCTCGGCCTTGGCGGCTTGTTCGTTGATCGCATCGGTCTGGCGCTCGGTGTCTTTGATCGAGGTGGGAGTGAGCACCTTGTCAACGGTTTCGGTGTTGGGGTTCGGGCGCTCCAGGGTCTGGCCTTTGACAGGATTGTCGGTGCCTTTTTGCGCCTCTTCGGAGCTGACGGGGGTGGGGGTTTTATCGGCGCTCTTGTGCTCGGTCACGGGGCATTCTCCTAGTAATTGACGCGCCGCCATCACACGGCGGGCTCATTCAGCAGAGCCTTGGGCTTTTCGATAGTTCAAGGAATTTGCCGCGGCCACCGCTGGCGAAAAAAGCACAAAAAAATTTAAACCTTTTGCCCCAGTGCCGGCTCAACACCCAGGTAGCGACATCACGTCATTCACAAGGAGAGACACCATGACTACCAAGCTGATGAAACAAATGGGCCTGACTTTCGCACTGGTTGCCGGTTCGATGTCCGCAGCCTTCGCGGCCACCTCCAACGACTTCGTAGATAAGGCCGCACAGAGCGGCATCACCGAAGTCGAGGCCGGCAAACTGGCCCTGCAAAAAAGCAGCTCGGCCGACGTGAAAACCTTCGCCCAGCACATGGTCGATGACCACACCAAAGCCAACCAGGAACTGATGGCCCTGGCCAAGAAGCATGATCTGGAAGTGCCGGACGACGCCGCACTGATGGACAAGGCCAAGAAAGCCATCCTGGAAATGCGCGATGAGTCCTTCGACAAGGCCTATGCCAACAACCAGGTCAACGCCCACGAAGAAGCCGTGGAACTGTTCAAGAAAGAGTCGACCTCTTCGGACAACGCCGAGCTGAAAGCTTTCGCCACCGAGAAGCTGCCGACCCTGGAAAAACACCTGCAAATGGCCAAAGAGCTGCAAAGCAAGTACGCCAAGTAATTCGCCCGATCGCGCCCCTGCGTCAGATGACGCGGGGGCATTCGTGACGCCAACAACCCTTCGCACAGGAGACACTCGATCATGAGCACCCACCTCAACGGTAAGCACATCCTGATCATCACCTCCAATACCGGTATCGAACGCGACGAACTGGTCAAGCCGCTGGAAGCGTTGCGCGGTTTCGGCGCCAATGTGACCCATGCGTCCAGCAAGGGCGGCACCACCCAGACGTTCGTGGGCGACACCGAAAAAGACAAGACCGTGGAATCCGATGTGCAACTGTCGGACGTGGTCGGCAGCGACTTCGATGCCCTGGTGATTCCCGGCGGCACCGTCAACGCCGACACCCTACGCCAGGACGCGGCGGCGCTGCGCCTGATCAAAGAATTCGCTGATGCCGGCAAAACTATCGCCGCGATCTGCCACGGCCCATGGGCCTTGATCGACGCAGGCGTGATCAAAGGCAAGACCCTCACCTCCTACAAGAGCGTACGAATCGACCTGGAAAATGCCGGTGCCGCCGGTTGGGTGGATGAGCCGGTCAAGCAATGCCAGGCCAATGGCTGGACCTTGATCACCTCGCGCACGCCGGACGATCTGCCAGCGTTCAATGACGCGATTGCCAAGGCCCTCGCCGGCTGATCCGCGAGCCCGTAAACAAAACAGGCGCCCCGAGGGGCGCCTGTTTGCTGTCTGAGCCATGCCTCAGTGTTTACCTTGCTCCGGCATCTCGCGCTTGGGCCCGAACATCGCCCAGGAAATCAGCCCCAGCAGCGGCACAAAGATCAGGATGATCAGCCACAACCCCTTGGTCTCCCAGCCACTGGTGCTGCGCAGTACGGCGTTAATCGCCCACAGTTCCAATAGAAGTACAACCACCGCCAACCCGATCCAGACATATTCTAATTGCATGTTTCACCTCCTGAGGTCTAAGGCTTAGGTCAACCCATTGCGCTCAGGGTTCCATCGGATTTGCGCAAGTGTCGCAAACAGCCTGCCCAAGGCCGGCTTAATGCAATGTGGTGGATAGGCAACCATGCAAGCTGCACGACATCAGCATTCACATAAATCCAATAAGTTATTGATATTTAAATTATTTATTTATAACCAAGAGTTGGTACGGCGGATGCAACACCCCATAGGACGAGGCGCGCACTTCGACGTGCCCGAACCCTATCCGTGAGGTTTCACCATGAATGCCATCGACCTGCTCAAAGCCGACCATGAACGCGTCAAGACACTGCTGACCCAACTGAGCGAATCCACCGAGCGCGGCGTTAAAAAGCGCACTGAGCTGCTGGCCAAGCTCGAAATGGAAATTACCCTGCACACCAAGCTTGAAGAAGAGATTCTCTACCCGGCCTTCCGCAAAGCCGGTGGCAAAGAGCAGGACATCATGTACCACGAAGCCAAGGAAGAGCACCGCACCGTCGACAGCCTGGTTCTGCCCGACCTGAAGAAGACCGAGCCGTCCAGCACTGAGTTTTCCGGACGCGTCAAAGTGGTCAAGGAACTGCTGGAGCACCACATCGAAGAAGAGGAAACCGAAATGTTCCCCCAAGCCCGCAAGCTGCTGGGCAAGGCACAACTGGAAGAACTCGGTGCCGAAATGGAGGCCATGAAGGCCGCGTATAAAAAAACCATGGCCAAGCCGATGGCGGCTTAACAGCTGGCCGGACCACGGGCACGCTCCGGCTGCCCGGGGTTTGTGCAATGACATAAGGGGATTGCGTCATGAAGACCACCACGTCCCGAAGGATCGTACTTACCGCTTGCCTGACGGCGCTGCTGGCTGGGCCTGCCTTTGCGGCATTCGGCGATAACAGCGGTGCCGCAGGTTCCGCACTGCCGCCGGGTACTTACCCCAGCAGCCCTTCAGACAGCAGCCAGAAAACCGACAACAGCACGCAGAAACAACAGCCCGCGAAAAAAGCCCCCAAACCCAAACCCGCTAAACCCTCCAAAGAGCGCAAAGACACACCTCGATCAGGCAGCTGATGGCTTATCCACGGGGGGTGGCTGTGTAGTCACGCCCCAATCACCATGCTCGTACCAGTCGTCGCCGAGCATCTCGGCGGGGTGCATGGTGCGATCGGCACCGTTGCCACAGGCCAAATCAGTGGCGGCGCAGTAACGGTCGCAGCCCCAGCAGATTCGCTCAGGGTGCTTAGGGTGCAACGGAAACGGCTTGGCCATGACGAGTTCCTTATCAACGCGCGGTAGCCTCACCGTAACGCGTGAAGTGCCGGCTGACCTTGACCGGCATCAAGCCTGGCCAAGATGAAATATCCTCGAAACTTGACAAGAATCATTATTATCTGCGCCGCACCTTCCTAGACTCGGGCCCTCTCCCCTCACCCGTCAGGAAGTCTTCATGCGAACCCTCTCTCTGCTGCCGCTGGCCCTGCTGCTGTCCACCTCTGCCGCACTGGCCAAGGAATACCCGATTGGCGAACCGCAACACTGCCCGGGGTTGGAAATTGGCGCCGTGTACCTGCAACCGATTGAAATGGCGCCTACCGGCATGATGCGCGCCACCGTCGACTCCGACGTGCATTTGGAGGCCGATGTGCGCGCCACGGCGGACAACGCCCAAGGCTTTCAGGAAGGCAGTTTCGTGCCATACCTGAACCTATCTTTCACCTTGAAAAAGCAAGGCAGCGACACGCCGATCAGCGGCGACTTCCACGCCATGGTTGCCAATGACGGCCCGCACTACGGCGATAACGTCAAGCTACAAGGCCCCGGCAAATACACCCTCACCTTCAGCGTGCTGCCGCCCACCGGCCCTCATTCGTTGGGTCGCCACACCGACAAGGAAACCGGGGTTGCGCCGTGGTTCGAGCGTTGCGAAGTGCACTACGAATTCGTCTACGCCGGCATCGGCAAGAAAGGCGGTTATTGATGCGCCGCGCCTTGCTGCTGGGTGGCCTGCTGCTCGGCGGCGCGGCCGCCGCGGCGCCGTTGCCCACCTATGAGTTGAGCTTGCGCGATGGGCACTTCACGCCGTCGCAACTGGTGGTCAAGGCCGGTGAGCGCTTCAAGATCGTGCTCACCAATGCCGGCCAGGGCCCGGCCGAATTCGAAAGCACGCCGTTGCGCGTGGAGAAGGTGTTATCGCCCGGCGTCACCACCTTTGTGGTGATCCACCCGCTCAAACCCGGCGAATACCCGTTCTTCGACGAGTTCAACCCACAGCTGCCCGAAGGCAGCCTCCTCGCTCAATAACCGCCGGAGCCGTTGATGAATCAAGCGATGTTCATTGTGTGGCGCGAAAGCGTCGAAGCGCTGTTGGTGATCGGCATCCTGCAAGCCTGGATCAGCCAGCAGGCCGGTCGCTCGCGCCTGGCACGCTTTCTGTGGGCCGGGGTGCTGCTCGGTCTGTTGTGCTCGGCGGGCCTGGCCGGGTTGATGCTGTGGGCCGCAGAAACCATGACCGGCGCCGAAGGCGAATGGCTGCAAGCCCTGCTGACCTTGGTCGCCAGCGCTCTGATGGTGCAGATGGTGTTCTGGATGCATCGCCACGGCCCCACCCTTCGCCACAGCCTGTTACGCGACGCCGACCATCGCCTGGCACGCCAGGGCGGCTGGGGCTTGTTGCTGCTGGCGTTGCTGGCGGTGAGCCGCGAGGGCAGCGAAACCGTAGTGTTCCTGTATGGCGCCGGCGCGCGTTTGCACGACACGGCCCTGAGCCTGTTCGCCATTGGCGGCGTGCTCGGCCTGGTGCTGGCCGGTCTCACGGTGCTGCTGTTGCGCAGCAGCCGCCGCGTACTGTCGTGGGCGCACTTTTTCGCCCTCAGCGAAGCCTTGCTGTTGTTACTGGGCGGCGCGTTGCTGGTGGCTGCCGTGGACCGTATCAGCGGGCAGCTGCTGGCGATGGACCTGCCGGATTGGGTCTACACGGCCTTCGGTGAGAGCCGCTGGGACAGCAGCGCACTGCTCAGCGACAGCCATGGCGTGGGCGCCCTGCTCGCCGATTTCGCCGGCTACCGCGCCGCGCCCAGCCTGATCACCCTGGTGGCGCTGCTCGGCTACTGGCTGTGGGTGAGCCACGGCCTGCGCCGGTCGCGGCACGCGGCATGAGTTGGCTGGCCCGTCTGGGCGATGGCATGCGCCGCCATGCCCGGCTGATCCGTGCGCTGCAATGGGCGGTGGTCGTGGTCTACGCGCTGCTGCTGGTGGTGCCGGCGCTGCTGCCGCTGCCTGACACTCAGGCGCACCTGGTGAACAACCTGACCCTGCTGGCGCAATTTATGTTCTGGGGCGTGTGGTGGCCGTTCGTGTTGATGTCGATGGTGCTGTTCGGGCGCCTGTGGTGCGGCGTGCTGTGCCCGGAAGGCGCTCTAAGCGAATGGGCCAGCCAGCACGGACGCGGCCTGGGCATTCCGCGCTGGCTGCGCTGGGGCGGCTGGCCCACCGTGGGCTTTTGCCTGACCACCCTGTATGGGCAATTGATCAGCGTGTACGACTACGCCCAGGCGGCGCTGCTGATCCTCGGCGGCTCCACCGTAGCGGCCGTCGTGGTGGGCCTTTTGTTCGTGCGCGGCAAGCGTGTGTGGTGCCGCTACCTGTGCCCGGTGAGCGGCGTCTTCGCCCTGCTCGCGCGCCTGGCGCCGGTGCGCTTTGCAGTGGACGAGCAACGCTGGAAGGCCAACACCGCGCCGCGCCTGCCCCTGCCCAACTGCGCGCCGCTGCTGGACATCCGCCGCCTGCAAGGCGCCAGCGAGTGCCACGCCTGCGGGCGCTGCAGTGGGCAACGCGGCGCCGTGCAACTGATCGCCCGCTCGTGCAACGAGGAAATCCTCCAGGCCCGTCATCAAACTGCCTCGGTATGGGACGCGCGCCTGCTGCTGTTCGGCGTGATCGGCCTGGCCATGGGTGCGTTTCAATGGACCGTCAGCCCGTGGTTTATCGCCCTCAAACAACACCTGGCCGAATGGCTGGTGGTACACGATTGGCTATGGCCGCTGCAAGACACCGCGCCATGGTGGCTGCTGACCCACTACCCGCAGCTCAACGACAGTTTCAGTTGGCTGGATGGGATGTGCATCGTGCTGTACCTGGGCGCCAGCTCACTGCTGCTGGGTGGCGCATGCTGGGTGCTGATGAAATTCAGCGCACGTGTTGCGGGCGACCGCGCACTGTTTCGGCCCCTTGCCCTGACACTGACGCCACTCGGTGGTGCGGGGTTGTTTCTCGGCTTATCGGCGACCACGGTGAAGTTATTGCGCTACGAAGGGCTGGTGTTGGCCTGGGTGCAAACGGCGCGCGGGGCCCTGTTGGTGGCGGCTGTTGGATGGTGTGTCTGGTTGGGATGGCGGCAACTGAGCGGCCTACCGCGCAAGGCACGAATGGCGGCATGGATGGGTGTCTTGACGGCTGCCGGCATGGTCGCAGGCGCATGGTGGTTACAGTTCTGGGGCTGGGCTTGACCGCGACTTGCCTGATGCAAGGCGGTCCATTGTGGGAAAATGACGGCGGGTCAGCAACAGATGCGTCGACTGACACTGAAGTGCGCCCCAAAAGTTGGACACCTATCCAACTCTTGGGGCTTTTTCATGAGCAAGTACACGACGCAGTTC
>NZ_JBHGZU010000108.1:0-250 GCF_042610415.1 Pseudomonas sp. MD330_10 | reverse complement strand
GCTTGGTGTTCGGCGATAAGTGTGTCGCCTTGCCAGAAAAATTCGGTGGTGATGCCGTCGACGGTTTTGCTGATACGTCGGCCGAACGGGTCATAGCGGTAACGGGCGGTTTGGCCGTTAGGCCGGGTGATTTCGATCAGCCGGTGCTGGCTGTCATAACGGTATTCCGTGAAGAGTTGCTGGCCTTTGCCACGGCGTTCCTGGGTCAGGTTGCCGAAGGCGTCGTAGGTGTAGTGGCGGTCGCCCTGGA
>NZ_JBHGZU010000107.1:0-251 GCF_042610415.1 Pseudomonas sp. MD330_10 | reverse complement strand
AAACCATATGATCGGTGTGCTTGAGGTAATCGACCTGGGTCAGCATTACGCCAGCGTTAGCGACGATATAGCGGCCCGTTTCGAACATCAGCGCAAGATCGCGGCCCTCGATGCGCTCGCTCAGGGCCTGGATGTAATCTGCAATCAGCTGATGCTCTTCATCTAGATAACGCACGCCTACGCAACCTCCCAGATCGATGTGACGCAGGTAAATGCCACAGTCTCCCAGGCGGTCGATCAATGCCAGCAGG
>NZ_JBHGZU010000106.1:0-251 GCF_042610415.1 Pseudomonas sp. MD330_10 | reverse complement strand
CCTGATCGGCCCGCACGACATAGCCATTAAGGGTGTTATTGCCAAATTGGATGATCTGGAACGCATCTTCGCGCAGATCAAGGCGACTAAGGGTCGGATTGATGTGTTATTCTCCAATGCGGGCCTATGTGATTTCGAGCCTATCGGCTCAATTACCGAAGCATCGTTCGACCGCACGTTTGGCATCAACGTCAAAGGCCCACTATTCACCGTGCAAAACGCGCTGCCACTGATTAGCGCCGGCGGCTCGA
>NZ_JBHGZU010000105.1:0-251 GCF_042610415.1 Pseudomonas sp. MD330_10 | reverse complement strand
GACCATATTGAGCTGCGCATGCGCAGCCACTACGAAGAGCGCTACGGCAAGCTCTTCATACCCTAGGACATGACCATCCAGGACTTCGGCGTCAGCTATGAAGAGCTGGAGCCGTTCTTCGACTATTCGGAAAAAGTCTTCGGCACCTCCGGCCAGGCCTGGACCGTCAAAGGGCAATTGGTGGGCGAAGGGCGCGGCGGCAACCCTTATGCGCCGGACCGCACCAACCCGTTCCCCCAGCAAGCGCAGAA
>NZ_JBHGZU010000104.1:0-252 GCF_042610415.1 Pseudomonas sp. MD330_10 | reverse complement strand
CACGGGCGCTGCTTCAGCCATGACGCTCAGCCCGCCACACGTTCGAGACGGTGAACGTCACCCAGGAATCCGGTGGTGTAGAGCGCGTTGGGATCCCAGCCCGGTCCGGCGCCGAACTTGACCGCAGATGTGAACGGCAGACCCGAGGCGATCTCACACGAAGATCCCGAATCAGGATCGACGCGAACAACTTTGCCGCCTGCATTGAATGCGACGTACAACGCGCCGTCCGGTCCGACGGTCAGATCGTCC
>NZ_JBHGZU010000103.1:0-253 GCF_042610415.1 Pseudomonas sp. MD330_10 | reverse complement strand
GCCACCGACGGGGGTTTTACTGACAACGGCAACCCGCTGATTTCTGCGCCAGCCAACGGCACCTTCACCGTGACTGCGGTCAACGACGCGCCGGTGGCTGCGGACACTAAGGCGAGCGGTGATGAAGACCCAAGCGAGGGTATCGCGGTCAAGCTGAGCGCGACCGACGTGGATGGCCTGGCGGACGTGAAATACTTCACCGTCGGCACGCCTACCAACGGCACCTTCTACACCGATGCGGCCATGACCAAAC
>NZ_JBHGZU010000102.1:0-255 GCF_042610415.1 Pseudomonas sp. MD330_10 | reverse complement strand
CGAATAGAAACACAACGAAGCGTTCTAAGAGCACACCCGCATGAACGGCTGGGACCATAATTGTAGCCTGAAGTAACATCTGTTCGTCAGTCCCGGCCGCGTCGTTGGGGTGGTGGTAATTCGTGGGCTAATAAGCACCCCCAAAGGCACCAATCCGCCCAGAGAGTTTTTTAGTGAACAAGGGCTGGAAGAAGAATAGCCACCCAATACCCACAGGCAGAAAGACAGGGCACACACCACCGACGAGAATATCCC
>NZ_JBHGZU010000101.1:0-256 GCF_042610415.1 Pseudomonas sp. MD330_10 | reverse complement strand
CGATGTATTTCTCGACCCTTTCAAAGACCCACTTCTTGACGCTGACGCTCTTCGCGAAGAACTCATCCTAGCACAGATTATCCGGCATGAGCATGAACAGGAGCAGCAAGCCGTCACCAATGAGACCGAACCAGACGATCTCGAAGTCCGGGTAGAGTTCACCTACGATCGCGTCGATTTCCATCAAGAACGCCCGCACAATGCTGACGGTCACCGAAAAATCGTTCGTGTAAGGCGACCAATGGGAAATGGTCTC
>NZ_JBHGZU010000100.1:0-257 GCF_042610415.1 Pseudomonas sp. MD330_10 | reverse complement strand
CCAACTGGCGAAGTTATCGATTTTCCCATGCCCATCCGTGAAGTTCGCCACCTGCTACGCAGCAAAAACAAAATTCTCATACTGTAAAAAGCGCTCTAATACCCGCCTGTTTATTGGTTTTGAAGATTTTGGAGTTCTCAATGCCCCATTAAGGCAACCTGTTACAAGCAGACGTGGAGAATCTGCTCTCGGCTGAGCTCACCGTGCCCCTGTCCAAACGACTGCAATAGGGCGCGGTGATGGGCTATCTGTTCGCC
>NZ_JBHGZU010000099.1:0-257 GCF_042610415.1 Pseudomonas sp. MD330_10 | reverse complement strand
CATACGAAACTTGCTACACATAAACATATTCCGACGTTCGCATGCGCACATGCTTCGTCGCCGACGGACTTCACAACGGTCTGTTGAAATTTGTTTCACCACAGAGTGATTGATCGATCAACTGACAGGTGACCAGAGCCGTAAACCGGATGTCCAGTATTCGAATTGTCCGAAATAACGAGCGGAATGTTCCTCGTCACATCCCGCACCGAAGCAGTTGCGCGGAGCCTCGGGCCGCGTTCTACTTGCCTTGACTA